>CALRWE010000084.1:0-18231 GCA_943371745.1 Rhodoferax sp. OV413 | reverse complement strand
CTGGGCTGGGCCGCCTACGAGTGGCTGGTGGCCAGCCACTATGAGTCCACGGACAACGCCTATGTGCAGGGCAACGTGATCCAGATCACGCCGCAAATCGGCGGCACCGTGGTGGCGATCCTGGCCGATGACACCGACTTCGTGAAAGCCGGCCAGCCGCTGGTCAAGCTCGATCCTGCCGATGCCCAGGTTACCCTGGACGCAGCCGAGGCCAATCTGGCGCAAGCCGTGCGCCAGGTGCGCACGCTGTACGCCAATAACGGCAGCTTGCGCGCCCAGATTACCCTGCGCGAGACCGACTTGCTCAAGGTACAAACCGACATCGCGCGGGCCACCGATGACGTCAAGCGCCGCCAGGGGCTGGTTCAAACCGGCGCCGTGTCAGGCGAAGAACTCCAGCACGCGCAAAGCCAGCTCGCCCTGGGCCAGGCCACGCTGGCCTCGGCCACTGCGGGGGTGGCCGCAGCGCGGGAGCAACTCATCAGCAACCAGTCCATGACCGACGGCATTGCCGTGGCGCAGCATCCCAGCGTGATGGCTGCTGCTGCCAAAGTGCGTGAAGCCTATCTGGCAAGCCAGCGTACTGCCTTGCCCGCGCCGGTGGATGGGTATGTCGCCCGGCGCACCGTGCAACTGGGGCAGCGTGTGGCGGCCGGCACGCCCCTGATGTCGATCATTCCCCTGAGCCAGGTGTGGGTGGATGCCAACTTCAAGGAAGTCCAGCTGCGCCACATCCGCATCGGCCAGCCAGTCAAGTTGACCGCCGATGTGTATGGCAAAAAAGTCGAGTTCAAGGGCACGATCGCCGGACTGGGCATGGGCACCGGGGCCGCCTTTGCCTTGCTACCCGCCCAAAACGCCACCGGCAACTGGATCAAGGTGGTCCAGCGCGTGCCCGTGCGTGTGGCGCTGGATGCCGCCCAAATCGCCCAAAACCCCTTGCGCGTCGGCTTGTCGATGGAAGCCACCGTGGATGTGAGCGAACAGAGCGGCAAGATGCTGGCCGATGCGCCCCGCGCCGCCGCGGTGGTCGAAACAGCGGTTTACGCCTCGGCCGAACAGGGCGCGGCCGAGGCGGTGCGCAAAATCGTGGCGGCCAACCTTGGGCGCCGCTAGTCGGGCCGCCTCTTGAGCACACCCGCCATGGCCACCACTCCAAGCTTCATGCCCCTGCCGCCATTGCAGGGCTCCGCCCGCCTGTGGGGCACGATTGCCCTGTCGCTCGCCACGTTCATGAACGTGCTGGATTCGTCCATTGCCAATGTCTCCTTGCCGGCCATCGCGGGTGACCTGGGCGTCAGCGCCAACCAGGGCACCTGGGTCATCACCAGCTTTGGGGTGGCCAACGCCATTTCGCTGCCGCTCACGGGCTGGTTGTCGCAGCGCTTCGGGCAGGTGCGCCTGTTCATCACCAGCGTGCTGCTGTTTGTGCTGGCGTCCTGGCTGTGTGGCCTGGCGCCCAACATGACGTCATTGATTGCGTTTCGGGCGCTGCAGGGTTTTGTGGCCGGGCCGATGATTCCGCTGTCGCAGGGCTTGCTGCTGTCGAGCTATCCGCCAGCGCTGGCCGGTCTGGCCATGGCCTTGTGGGCCATGACCACACTTGTTGCCCCGGTGATGGGCCCCTTGTTGGGCGGCTGGATCACGGACAACATTTACTGGTCGTGGATCTTCTACATCAACATTCCCATTGGCCTGCTGTCGGCCTTCATGGTCTGGTCGATTTACCACAAGCGCGAGAGCGTCACCCGGCAGTTGCCCATTGACGGCGTGGGTTTGGGGCTGCTGGTGGTGTGGGTGGGGGCGCTGCAGATCATGCTGGACAAGGGCAAGGAGCTGGACTGGTTTCACTCCCCCGAGGTGGTGGGTCTGGGGGTGGTGGCCGCAGTGGGCCTGGCGTTCTTTCTGGCCTGGGAGTTGACCGAGGAGCATCCGGTGGTAGACCTGCGCCTGTTCAAGGGCCGCAATTTCTGGACCGGCACCGTCGCCATTTCGGTTGGCTATGGCCTGTTTTTTGGCAACGTGGTACTGCTGCCGCTGTGGCTGCAGCAGTACATGGGCTACCCGTCCATTGATGCGGGCATGCTGCTCGCGCCGGTGGGGCTGTTTGCCATCATTTTGTCGCCGATCGTGGGTAAAAACATCAGCAAGGTCGACCCACGCTACCTCGCCAGTTTTGCCTTCGTCGTGTTCGCTGTGGTGCTGCTGATGCGTTCGCACTTCAACACCCAGGCCGACTTTGGCACCATCATGCTGCCCACCGTGGTGCAGGGCATTGCCATGGCGTTTTTCTTCATCCCGCTGTCGGTCATCACGCTCTCGGGCATCACACCCGACAAGATCCCGGCGGCCTCGGGCTTGTCCAGCTTTGTGCGCATTGTGGCGGGCTCGTTTGGCACCTCGATTGCTACCACGGTCTGGCAAGACCGCGCCGCCATGCACCATGCGCAACTGTCGGAGACGGTTCACGCGGGCAACCTGGCCGCGACCCAGGTGCTGGGCGGTCTGGGCAACGCGGGCCTGAGCCCGGAGCAAGCCCTGGCGCAAGTAAACCGGCTGGTCGATCAGCAGGCTTACATGCTGGCGGTGAATGACGTTTTTTACGCCTCGGCCATGATCTTTCTGCTGCTCATTCCGGTGGTGTGGCTGTCCCGGCCCAAAGGTGCGGGTGCTGGCGCGGACCATGCCGATGCGGCGGCAGGCGCGCACTGACCCGCGTTACAAGCGCAACGGGCTGGCATAGCCCGTCATCTCCAGGTAGCCGTGCCCAACGAGCTTGTTGTTGCTGTCCAGCAGCTCGCACAGGCCCTCCCAGTAAATAGCGCCGGTGGAGGCTCGGCTGTCGAGTTCCTGGTTGTCGATGACGGCCCGCACGGTGTAAAAGTCGGCCGGGGTGCGCACGATCCATTCCACCGGGTAGCGGGCCTGGGTGAGCGGGCTGGTCCAGCTGCGCACGGGTTTGAAAATCACCTCGCCGGGGCTGAAGACATGGGGTTTGGCGCCCATGGCGGGGTGGCGAAACGAGCCGCCGTCCCCTACTGTCTGGTCGACCTTGTCCCGCAGCCGAAAGGCGGTGAGCGCGCTGCCATCCAGCAAATTCATGCCAATCCAGTCCCAGCCCACAGCGCCTGGCGGCAGCAGGGCCTGGCTCCATTCGTGGTCCAGCCAGGCGCTGCCCTGTACCGCGAGTTCTCGCCCCGCGACCGTGAGTTTTCCCTCTGCCTGGAGTTGGGGCAGGCTGTAGTAGTAACTGGCGTGCTCGGCTTGGGGCCCCTTGCGTGACAAGCCCTGATCGCCTTGCAGCAGCAGCGGCTGGGTCTCGCGCAGAGCGAGCGAGAAAGCAAAGCCTGCACCGCTGGCCACGGCCTGGTAGTGCGTGGCCGTGCGCACCAGCGACCAGTCGCGCAGGGTGATGGCGGTATCCATCGTGCTGGCGCTGGCCACCTCAAAGCCTTCGCGGGCAATGCGCTGGTCGTGGTGGAGCTTTTTGCCGTTCACATCGGTCACGGCAGCATGCGCGAAGATCAGTTGCTTGGCGGCAAACGCCGAACGCATGTCCTGCGTCGCTTTGACGCGTGAGCGGAAAAAAGTGAGCTGAAACCCAAACGCCTGCGCGCCCGCGCTCAAACGGCCGGTCACATACCACCACTCAATCCCGAAGTCCGGGTGGCTGCCCAGATCGCGCGGGAACTGCAAGGTCCTGGGTCGCAAGACCGGCACGGGCAGTGGGGTCTGCGCCTGCGCGATGCCCGGCCACAGCGGCAAGCTCAGGCCCACCCCCAGCAGCCGGCGTCGCAACAGGTTCGTGAGTCCGGCGGGCATCAAGGTGTTTAGCTCAATTGCGCCTGGAGGCGGGTCACGGCGTCATCGCAGTCGCCCAGATGCGCCTGCACCCAATCGGCATCGTGGTAGCTGGGCAAATAGCGCTCGCCGGCATCGCACAGCAAGGACAGGATGGAGCCCGTCTGGCCAGAGCCGCGCATCTCACAGGCCAGGGCCAGCATGCCCACAAAGTTGGTGCCAGTGGACGGTCCGACCTTGCGGCCCAACAGGCCTGAGAGCACCCGCATGGCGGCGACCGAATCCGCGTTGCGCACCTCCATCATCCGGTCCACCAGGGTGCGGATGAAGCTGGCCTCGACACGGGGGCGGCCAATGCCCTCAATGCGTGAACCCGGGCCACTCAACGTGGTGTCTCCCGTGCGGTGGTACTCGCCAAACACCGAGCCTTCCGGGTCCGGCACGCATACCTGGGTGGCATGGCGCTGGTAGCGAATGTAGCGGCCAATGGTGGCGCTCGTGCCGCCCGTGCCCGCGCCCACCACGATCCAGCGCGGGACTGGAAAACGCTCGCGCGTCATCTGGTGGAACATGCTCTCGGCAATGTTGTTGTTGCCGCGCCAGTCGGTGGCGCGTTCGGCATAAGTGAACTGGTCCATGTAGTGGCCGCCCGTCTGCCTGGCCAAGTCGCGTGCAGCCTCATACACGGCAGCGGCGTTGTCCACCAGATGGCAGCGCCCGCCATAAAACGTGATTTGCGCAATTTTTTCGGGCGAGGTGGTGTGCGGCATCACGGCAATAAACGGCAAGCCCAACAACCGCGCAAAGTAGGCCTCACTCACCGCCGTGGAACCACTCGACGCCTCCACCACGGTGGAGCCCTCGTGCAGCCAGCCGTTGCACAGGGCATACAAAAACAGCGACCGGGCCAGCCGGTGCTTCAGGCTGCCGGTGGGGTGGGTGGACTCGTCTTTGAGGTACAGGTCAATCCCGCAACGGGCGAAGCCGGCCAAGGGCAGGGCGATCAGGTGGGTGTCGGCGCTGCGCTGCACGTCGGCCTCAATCAGGGAGACAGCGTTGCCGAGCCAAGGGGTGTCAATGGGGTTCATGGGCGATGGGCGTTTGAATGAGATGGTGCTGGATGCTATTGATTTGGACAGTAAAACCATTACAAGACGCCGGCCAGAGCACCAAAAGGCTTAAGATTCAGGCCCCCAGCAGTTCCCCGGTCCTGAAGGGTGTGGCGCCCGCGATTTTGGCGATTTCGCCGCCCGTGGTGATGTAGCGGTCGCGAATGCGCGCATACAGCGTGCCATCCACCCCCGCCAGCACGCGATGCACCTGCCCACTCAGGGGGTCGATGATTTCGGCTACCAGGTCACCCGTGTTCATGCGTTGCCCCACTTGGGCGGCAAACACCAGCACGCCGGGCATGGGTGCCCGGAGCGTCTCGGAGCCGGCCATGGGCGTGGGCTGGCATTTGAAGGCGGGAATTTCGGGCGCAATGTCGCAGGCCAGCGCACCCGTGTGCTGCAAAAATTTGACAATGGCCTGCGCATCGCCCGCAGCCCAGGCGTGGCTCACATCGGCTTCGCCGCGCAACTCGATCGTGGTGCTGCAGCAGCCTTGGGGCAGCGGCCAAGTCTCACCTGCCGCAGCCAGGGCCTCAACGAGCTGCCACCAGACGCCAGACAGGCATTCGTCAAACGGACTGCTGCCGGAGTTTTTGGCCAGCAAGATGGCTTCACTGCCCAGCAAACGGGCCAGTGGCTCCAGGGGCGGCCAGCACGCTTCTTCTGAATAGAAGTGCATCACCGCCTCGCAGTCGCAGTGCAGGTCCAGCACAAAATCCGCGTCGTGGGCCAGCAGGAGCAGCGTGCGGCGCAGGCTGCCCAGCTCCGTGGCGGGCGCCCACTGGCGCAAGTGGTCGCCCATGAACCGGCGCACCGTGCGCACATTCGTCAGCGGGTCATCGCCCAGGCTGCCTTCAATGGCGGGCCACACGGCTTTCGCCAGGTTGGGGTAATGGCGGTTGAAGTTCTCGGAGGTGTCCAGGTCAAAGCGGCCCATGGGCTTGTGGTCCACGCGCTGCGCCAGCCCCAGTGGGTTGGCGACCGGCACCACAACGATTTCACCTTGCAGTTGCCCTGCCGCTTCAGCGGTTTCCAGCAGGGCGCGCAGGTGGTGCGCCACCAGCATGCCGGGCAGTTCCTCGGCATGCAGGCTGGCCTGGATGTAGATCTTGAGTCCCGAGCCGGGTGTGCCGTAGTGAAAACTGCTCAGGGTTTTCTGGCTACCCAGACTGGGCGATAGCAGGGGTTGGTCAAGGCGTTGCATGGGGTTCTGGGTGGGGGGTGGGGCTCAGGTGGGGCGCAGCCCTGAGGCAAAAACCATTCTACGGGTTGTTGTTTGGCCCCAGCGCCTACCAGTCTTCCTTGACGGCCAGCACCGCGTCGCGGCTGGCTGCAGCCCGGCCTGCCAGCCATGCAGTGACGGTCCCCGCCACCACGACAGCCACGCACAGGCTCAGCAAGCGAACCCAGGGCAGGGTCATGTCCATGGTCCAGTGAAAACTTTGCGGGTTCACCACATGCACCAACACCACCGAGACGGCCAGCCCCAGCCCCAGCCCGGCCAGCGCACCCAGGGAGGTCCATGCAGCGCCCTCAAAAGCGACCACGGCCAGAATTTGCCGCCGGGTCAAACCCAAATGAACCAGCAAGCCAAATTCCTTGCGCCTGGAGAGCACTTGCGCGCTGAATGATGCCGCCACACCAAACAGCCCGATGCCAATGGCGACCGCCTGCAGCCAGTAGGTCACGGCAAAGCTGCGGTCAAAAATCCTGAGGGACGTGGCCCTGATCTGGTTTGCCGTGCCGAACTCCAGCAAGTCACCCACCCCGTTGCGCTGCGGGTCGACCAAAGTGGTCAGCGCTTCCTGCACGCCGCCCGGGCTCGCAGGCTCGGTTAACCACAGGGCCAGGTCATTGGCCCTGTGGTCGCCAGTGAGGGCCTCAAAGATGCGCTTGTCGATCGCAATCGACCCCGACTGGCGAGCGTAGTCGCGCCAGATACCTGCTACAAAATAAATAGCATCCGAGGCATTTGGATTGACTGCAAGAGGTCTAAATGATGCTTGAAGTGGCTTGAATACCATGCCCAGTTGTGCGCCATGCAAATCCACCATGGCCTCACTCACATAAATGCCGATCTGTCCGGCAGGGACCGCCAATGGCCCCTCCACCAAGGGCAGCGTGCGAGCCGGGTCACCCAGTTCGCGGGCCATCAGGGTGACAGCCGGCCGGTCCGGCGCGAGGGTGAGCGACACCAGCCGCAGGGCTTCCAGCCGCTGCACACCGGCCAGGCGGCTGGCCGTCTTCACCAGTTCGGGCGTGAAAAAAACCGTGTCGCTGGCGCTGGCGCTGCCCGCGCTGCGCACGTACAAGTCCGCGGGCAGCACGCGGTCCAGCCACTGGGTAACGGAGTCCCGAAAACTCGCCACCATGACGGTGAGCGCCACCGCCAGGCTCAGCGAGGCCACCACGCCGCTCACCGCAACGGCCGCACTCTCGCGCTGGCGGCGCGCCCGCTCGACCGCCAGCATGGCCAATGTGTGCTGACCCACCCTGGGCGCCAGACGGTCCAGAGCCAAACCAATCAAGCCCGGCAGCGCACCAATGCCACCCACCAGCAGCAGCGCCACCGCCACATAAGCCATCAGCGGCAAGCCAAACAGGGGCGGTGCCCATGCCAGCAAGAGGCCAAGCCCGATCAAGGCCCCACTGAGCCAGTGCCTGTGCCCGGTGCTGGAGGTGTTGCCCAGGCCCTTCAAGGTCTGGGCCAGTGCCAGCTGCTGGGCCTGGCGCGCGGGCCAGAAGCCGCCCGCCAGGGCCGCGACCACGCCGAGCGCGCCGTACAGTGCAGCCGCCCAGCCACTCCACTGCAGCGCAGGCGACACCCCTGCAAAATAGCCCCCTCCCAGATCGCCGCCCAAGAGGCGCAGGGCCAGCGCTGCCAGCGCCGTGCCCAGGGCAATGCCCGCAGTGCTACCCACGCACCCCAGCGCGAGCGACTCCCACAACACCAGACCGAGCCGATGGCGCGCGCTCAGACCCAGCACGCCCAGAAGGGCAAATTGTTGCGCCCGCTTGGCCACGCTCAAGGACAGCACCGAAAACACCAAAAATGCCCCCGTGAACAAGGCAATCAGGGCCAGCACAGTCAGGTTGACCCGGTAGGCGCGCGACAGGTTGCTGACGCGCGCCGCCGCATCGTCGGGCGCACTGGCACTCACATCGCCAGGCCAGCCGGGCGTGCTTTGCAAGGCTTTGACCCAGGCAGCTCGGTCCGTGCCAGGCTGCAAGCGCACGTCGATGCGGGTCAGTTGCCCCCGGCGATCAAACAGGTCTTGCGCCGCGCCCAGGTCCATGACCGCCAGAGGCGCCCCGCCCGCCGCCACGGTGCCCGCCACCGCAGCTGCCCTGAGCTCCATGCCGCTTTGCAATTGCAGGGTGGGGGCAGGCAGTCTGGCCCGGGCGCTGGCGTTCAAAAAAACGGTATCCGGGGAAAACAGGGCCAACCGGTCGGCATCGGGCGCCAGCTGGGGCATCAGAGCCGGGGCGACACCGGCCACGACCAGCGCGTCCACACCCACCACACGCAAGGTCACGCGCGCTGCGGGCCCCGTCACAGCCTGCGTGCTGAATTCCAGCACGGGCGAGGCCAAAGCCACACCCGCCTGCCCGGCCACGCGGGCAAACACCTGTTCATCGAAACTGCTCCGCGAGCCCCGCAATTCCAGGTCGGGCTGGCCGTTGACGGCACGCACGGCTGTCGAGAATTCGTCCAAGGCCGAGGCATTGATCAGGTGGACTGAAAAAGCCAGCGCGACGCCCAGCATCACCGCCATGGCCGCAGCCAAATTGCGCCACGGGTGGTGGCGAATCTCTTGCCAGGAAAAAGTTTGAAGGAGTGCAAGCAAGGCTGAAAGCCGGTGAGTCGTCGTTGAATTCAAAGGGTAAAGGCCCTGGATGATCGTACACCAGCGCTTCGCCAAACCTCCTTTTGAGCCTGGGTCTACCGGTATATGACTGCTGTCAAAAGCGGCTAGTGGAAACCCTGAGTCAGTCAGGGATGCGTAAGATCGGTTGCACCAACATCAGGAGACATGGCATGGCAAAGTCCAAATTGATTCTGGATTACGTGTACGAACATGAGGCGGCTCGCGCCGACCAGTTGTATTTGACCCAGCCTCTAGGGGCTGGCCAGGTGGCCAATTACACCTGGAAGCAGACCCTGGACCAGGCCCGCCGCATGGCTGCGCACCTGAAGGCGCAGGGGTTCGAGCCCGGCGCGCGCATGGCCATCCTGTCCAAAAATTGCGCCCATTTTTTCATGGCCGAGTTGGCCATCTGGATGGCGGGCGGCACCACGGTTGCCATCTTCCCGACTGAAACCGCCGAAACCGTGCGTTATGTCTTGGAGCACAGCGGCGCGAGCCTGTTGTTTGTTGGCAAGCTTGATACCTGGGCGCAGCAAAAAGCGGGTGTGGCGCCCGGCCTGCCCTGTATTGCCTTTCCCCTGGCGCCCAAGACAGACTACCCTGGCTGGGATGCCATCGTGGCCCAAACCTCACCCCTGGCCGGTCAGGTCGCCCGGGCGGCGGACGACGTGGCCATGCTGCTCTATACCTCGGGCTCAACCGGCACCCCCAAAGGGGTGATGCACAGCTTTGCGGCGGCCACCCGCGCGGCTGAGGGTTTTGTCGCCCACATCGAAAAAGAGCTCGGACCTGATCACCCCATTCGCATGCTGTCCTACCTGCCCCTGGCGCATATTTATGAGCGGGCGTTGGTGGAGTGCGCCTCTCTGGTGGGGGGACGGGCGCACATTTTCTTTGCCGAGTCACTGGACACTTTTGTTCATGACCTGAACCGGGCTCGCCCCACCTGCTTTGTCTCGGTGCCCCGGCTGTGGCTCAAGTTCCAGCAGGGTGTCTTTACCAAGATGCCGGCCAAAAAACTGGATCGTCTGTTGGGTATCCCGGTCATTGGCCGCCTGGTGGCACGCAAGGTCCTGAAGGGCTTGGGCCTTAATGAGGTGCGCCTGGCCGGCAGTGGTTCCGCGCCTATTCCGGCTGAGCTCATTGACTGGTACCGGCGCCTGGGCCTGAATCTGATGGAAGGCTACGGCATGACCGAAGACTTTGCCTACTCGCATACCTCCACCCCGAGTCTGACGGCCCACGGCTGTGTGGGCGCGCCGATGGCTGGCGTGCAGGTGCGCATCAGCGACGAAGGAGAGATCCTGATCAAGTCACCGGGGCAGTTGGTGGGCTATTACAAGCGCCCTGATCTCGATGCCGAGGTGTTCACCGAGGATGGCTTCTTTCGGACCGGTGACAAGGGCGAACGTCGGCCTGATGGGGTCCTCAAGCTCACCGGTCGCTTGAAGGAGCTGTTCAAAACGGCCAAAGGCAAATATGTGGCGCCAGCACCCATTGAAAACAAGATGAACGCTCACCCCATGGTCGAGATGACGATGGTCTCGGGCGTGGGCCAGCCCTCGGCCTATGCGATGGTGGTTCTGGCCGAACACATTCGCCCCCGGGTGAGTGACCCGGGCCTGCGTGCCGAGGTTCAAAATGAAATGGCGCAATTGCTCAAGACTGTGAACAGCACCCTGGCCGACTACGAAAAACTGCAAATGATCGTGATCGCGCCAGAACCCTGGTCCATCGAGAACGGATGCCTGACCCCCACCATGAAGATCCGTCGCAGCCGGATCGAAGCCGGGGTGGCGCCGCAGGTGGACAACTGGTACGCCATGGGGAGTTCAGTGCACTGGGTCTAGGCCCTTGGGCCCGATGGGCCGGGTCAGGCCGCCACCCGGCCGGCCTCAAACACAGCCGGTAGGTTTGGGCAGGCCAGCAATTTTGCAGGCCTGCTTGGCCGGGCCGTAGGGGAACAGCTCGAACAGGTATTTGCTGTTGCCTTTTTCTTCGCCAAACTGCTTGCCAATGGCCTTGGTCATCACCCGCACGGCAGGCGCAATCTGGTACTCGGCGTAATAGCCCCGCAAAAAGTTGATGATTTCCCAGTGCGCGTCGGTCAGCGTGATGTCCTCAATTTCAGCCAAACGGGCCGCCACCTCGGGGCTCCAGTCGGCCAGGTTCAGCAGGTAGCCCTCGAAGTCGGTGGCAAGCAGGGTGTCGTTCATCTCAAGGGCCATCGGGGTCTCCAAATTTCAAATTCATGAGTGTGGTCATTAAAGCCACGAGTGCGAGGTGCTGTGCGCCAGGGTGAGGTCCACAAAGCCGCCGTAGTCCACCAGGGTAATGCCCTCGATCAGGCGGCCGGTCAGTCCCCGCGCGTCCATGTCGGGTTGCAGGGCATAGACCTTGAATGTGGCGCAGGCCTGGCGCACCTGGGCCTCGGTGGCGCTGCCGGTGGTGGCGCCAGTCACGCCGTCTTCAATGAGCAGCAGCGCGTGGCCCGGCTGCATGGTGCGCAGGCAGGTCTCCAGCGTGCGGGTCTGCAGGGGGGATTTGTTGATGATGTGCAGCATGGTGGTTCGGAGTTTTTAGAAGCTCAGGATCACGTCCTGCTCGGCCATCATCTGGCCCAATTGCGCGCTGCTGAGCACCTCTACCGGCACCAGCAGGTCTTCGGACTTTAGGCCGCGCTGGGTCATTGATTCGTCATCCACATACAGCTTCTCCACGTCGTAGCCCTCCAGGGCGCGGTAAGTGGGTGAGAAGTTCTTGATGCCAATGCCCTGTGTCTGCTGGCCCTTGACGAGTTGGTAAACACCGTCATCCATGAACACCAGGCTCACATCCTGGTCAAAGGTGGCGGTGATCAGCGCCACCTCCAGGCTTTCCAGAGCGTAGATGGTGCCGTAAGGGGCCTTGCGATTCACCAGCATGAATTTCTTGATGCGGGGGCCGCTGGGGAGGCTGGCTTGGGTTTCGCTCATGGGATTCTCGTGTAGGGGCTATCAGTCGCCAAAGGTAATGAGGCGGTCGGTCTTGATGCCGCTGTCCACCAACTGGCCCAGGCCCGAGATACGAAAACCGGGCGCCAGCACCTCGGACTTGATGCCCCGGCGCAGCGCTGCCGCCACGCACACCACCAGGTCCACCTTGTGCTCGCCGGCCAGGGCTGTCCAGCGGTTGACCACATGGCGGTCGTCCTGCGGCGGTTCGGTCAGCCGGGTGGCGTTGTAAACCCCGTCATGGTAGAAAAAAATGCGCTGCACCTCATGGCCTTTGGCAAGGGCTGCTGTGGCGAATTGGTAAGCGCTGTCAGACGCCTGGTGTGTGTAGGGGCCTTCACTGACCATCAATCCAAATTTCATCGGGGGATTCTCCTGTCGTTAGCGCTGTTGCCATTTCATGGCGGCCACGGCGCCGCCAATGATGCCGGCCAGGGCGATGAAGGAGCCCAGCGCCAGGGTCGACACCCCTGTGAGCCCCTGGCCTACGGTGCAGCCCATGGCGGTGACGCCACCAAAACCCATCAGGACCGCGCCCAGGAGCTGGGTGCGTAAATCGTCCAGGGAGGCAAACCCCTCCCAGCGGAACTTCTTTGTGGCCACGGCATAGGCCATGGAACCCAGCACCACGCCCACTACGCTGGCAATGCCAAAAGTCACCCGCAGTGACTTGTCGGTCCACAGCATCAGTAGCTCCAGGCTGTAGGCCGTGGGCGCCACAAAGCTCAGCGATTCGATGGTGCGTGTATTGGTGGCGAAATACACCGTCTCCAGGGTTTCCGGGTTCTCGCCATAACCCAGGTTGCCACTCAAGAACCAGGCGGCCACCACCAGCAAGCCCAACACCAGCGCGCCCCCTACATGCGACAGATTGGTGCGAAACCGCTTGTCCTTGAAGACAAATGCCAGCAAGCCCAGGCCCACGGTGGCCAGCGTGGCCAGCAAGGCGGTTTTTTCAGGCAGGCCGGTGAGCCGGGCCAACAATTGGGGAAGGCTTTGGTTGGTCAAACCCCAAGCCGACAAATCCAGTGCCACCGGGTCCAGGTAGGCCACGCGCCATTGCGCAAACAGGCCCTTCAATGTCATGTAGGCCGAAATTGCCAGAACAATCAGCACCACCAGCGAGCGCAAACTGCCCCCACCCACACGAACCAGGTTTTTGTTGGTGCAGCCTGCAGCAATCGTCATGCCCACGCCAAACAGCGTGCCGCCCAGAGCCAAAGAGAGCCACGGCAGCACCGGGCGCTGGTAAACCGATTTACCCAGGTCGATCAACCCGAAGAAGTACAGCAAATTGGCGCCCACCACGGCGACAGCAATGGTCAATAACCACATGCGCATGCGGCCCCAATGCCCCATGTTGACCACGTCCGAGATCGCACCCATGGTGCAAAAGTTGGTCTTGTTGGCCACGGCCCCAAAAACAAAAGCCAGCACAAAGCCGCCCCAGACAACCAGGGCGGCAGGACTGATGGTGTCGCTCATATCGGTGTCAAACCTTCTCAATTATTGAAGCCGTGTATTGTGTCTCAAACGTGCACGCCGGCCGGTTGGCCCGGCGCAGCTCAAGAGGCTTTAACCACAGGCGCCGGTGCCGGGAAGTCCGCTGGCGAAGTTTCCGGCGGGACTTGCCGGGGTAACCAGCGTCCCATGGTTTCGCCCAGTGCCACAGCGCTGACGGGTTTGACCAGAAAATCATCCATGCCTGCCTCCCTGCAGTTGCGGCGGTCTTCCTCATAGGCGTTGGCCGTCCAGGCGACGATCGGGCAGCGTGACCGGGATGTGGCCTGTTCCCATTGGCGGATCTGGCGGGTGGCATCCAACCCATTGAGCATGGGCATGCGCATGTCCATCAAAATGCAATCAAAACGCTCACCCGACTGGTAAAGATCGACAGCCTGTTGACCATCCTCGACCATGTGTGCGGTCAGGCCGAGTTGGGTCAGAAACATATTCAGCACCAGGCGATTGACCGCATGGTCTTCGGCCACCAGCACATGTCCGCTCAGCAGGGTGGGCGCGTTCGCAGCCACTGAAGCCAGGGGCAAAGGCGCCAGGGGCAGAGGCGCCAGGACCCGCGGGGCCCTGAATCTAAACCAGAACCTCGAGCCTTCTCCCAGCTTGGAGCTGACACCCGCATCGCCCTTCATCATGAACGCCAGATTGCGCACAATCGAGAGACCCAGGCCCGAGCCGCCAAATTGGCGCGTGGTGGAGCTGTCAATTTGTGAGAACGTCTTGAAAAGTTGTTCGAGCTTGTCTTGCGCAATGCCGATGCCGGTGTCTGTGACGGCGTATTCCAGCAAGACACCCGCTGCATCTTCGGTCACGACCTCAAGCGACAGGATAATTTCACCGCGCAGGGTGAACTTGATGGCGTTGTTCAGCAAGTTGGAGAGCATCTGCCGAAGTCGTATCGGGTCAGCCATGAATCGCTCTTGTTCACTCAATGTGGTTGTCAGCTTGAGCGCCAGATTCTTGGCGTGGGCCGACTCAGTGAAGAGCGCTGCTGCTTCATGGGCCAGCCCGACAGGCGACAGGCTGAGCGGGTGTAACTCCAGTTTTTCGGCCTCAATCTTGGAGAGGTCCAGGATATCGTTCAGCAAGGTGAGCAGGGTTTGCCCTGAACTGTTCAGGATGCCGATGCATTTTTGGCGCTGAGCCGCATCCAGGTTGGGATTTTCCAGAATCTGGGCCATGCCCAGAATACCGTTCATGGGGGTGCGGATTTCGTGGCTCATGGTGGCCAAAAAGTGCGACTTGGCCTGATTGGCCTCTTCAGCGTTGGCACGTGCCAATTCCAGCACCGATTGGGCGGCGTTGATGCGCCGGATAAAAAAGACGCCAATCCCCATGATCGACAACAAAACCAAAAAAGCGGAACCCATCTTTGTGCCCCGCAAATATCGCTCCTGAACCTGTCGCTTGTCCTCAATTCTCTGCAACTCGTTCAAAGTTTCATAAAACTGGCGGTTGGCGTTTTCGCTCAGACGAAAAAAGAACGAAGGCAATTCTTTGTAGTATTGGTGCACACTGGCGCTGCTTTTCTTGAGGCAAGGTAGCCCCTGTTCCAGACAGCGGTCCCGTTCGAGCAAGAGGGTGGTCACCTCTTTTGAACTGCTGCGGATGCGATCTACAAAAGGCGCAATCTCGATGACCAGCAGACTTGCGCCCTCTGCATGCTCATCAATCGGTTTATAGGCCAGTTCACGCACCAACTCGTCAATGCCAAACAGGTTCAGTGCCAACGACTGCCGAACGAACCCACCTGCCTGCAGCACCCGTAAATACTCGTCCAGGTGGTCGGCCGCGAGGTCAATGTCTCGGGCATACCGGCGGTACATGGCCTCGTTGTTGGCCTGCGCCATCTGAAAGAACTGGCGCTCCACCCCGCCGATCGTGTTGACGATCTGCTCACCAATGAACAGGCGTACACGCTCGTTGGCCAGTCTTTCATCCAGCCTGTCGCCCAGATGCTGACTCACCAGGCTGATGACGGATATCAACAAGAAACCAACGAAGAACAGCGCCAGCACGGCAATGCCCGCCTTGCGGGTGCTGTCAAGGGGCTTGGTCATATCCATCAGACGCTGTCATCAATTCTTGTGGTTTGCATCAAGAAAGCCAAATTTTCGGAATGTCGCCTGGCCCTCCGGTGAAGCGGCATAGTCACTGAACTTGCGGGCCATCTCCGGATTGCGCGAGAAGGTGAGTTGGTTGAGCAAGAGACCCTGCGGTTCGGAGATTTTGGAATCCAGGTCGATCACATCCATGTAGGGTGCGTTGTCCGAAAAGAAGGCGGTGGCACGCCAACTCAAAGTGACGTCAGCCTCGCCGCGTTTCAGGCTCAGCGCCAGCGAACGGGAATCAGGCATCAGAAAAGCCGCCTTTGACACCACTTGGGGATACAGGTTGAAGCGGTCCAGCGTTTGTCTGGTTTCAAGTCCCACGCTGCCGCTCTGTGCATTTCCAATCATCAGTACCAAATCCTTGCGCAGCAACTCCTTGAGTTCTGGCTTGACCTTCTTGGGGTTGCCTTTTTGCACGAAGATGGCCAATTGGTTATAGCCCACCACTTTGTAGGCACCCAGCAAGCCCTCCGGCAGGTACTTGTCCCGGTACGACGGCTCGCCGGGCAAGTACAGGTCGCCTTCGCGGCTTTTTCGGAGACTCTGGTACAAGTCTTCGGAACCACCCTGGGCGATCCGGATCTTGATGTTTTCTCGACGTTCAAAATTGTTCGCCAGTTCGGTAATCGGCCGCACCATGGTGATGCCACAGTAGATCAGCAAGCTGTTTGTTTGGGCCAGCGCCGGCGGGCCGATCGTGAGCGCCAGGCAAGTGAGCGTCAAAGCGCGGATGAGGCAGCGTTTTTTCATTTGTTAGATTCGTTTTTGGGAAAAAACTGGAAGGTGCGTAACCGGATCATAAATCGGGTTCCCTGGCAGGCCTGGCTGGTCTCCATTGCCTCGGTCAAGGTCGCAAACAGCTTGCCCCCCCCCCCGCGATGATGGTCGAGGTCCTGAACTATGCGCAGGCCAACGGGGTCTTCAGCGCACGCAAGATGGCCAAAAAGCTGCATGAGAATGTGGCCCGTCGGGTGATGGGCGCCGACCGAGCTCACTCAACTGCCGCCCAGACGCCTAGATAAACAGGCAGACGTCGGCCTCGCCAGCAAATTGCATGAAGGTGGCGGCCCCGCCAAACGTGACGCCGTCGATGAATTCGCTGGTTTTGAAATCGAACAAGTCCACAGTCATCTGGCAGGCCACGAATTTCACCTCGGACTCGGCGCAGATGTCGCGCAGTTCCTGTAAGGAGGCCACACCCTTCTTTTTCATCTTTTTCTTCATCATCATCGTGGCCATGGACTCCATGCCCGGCAGCATCTGCATCATCACCGGCATGGGCACCGGCATTGGCATGGCGGGGTTGGCCAGGGGGCTGATCTTGATGCCATCGAGGTTCTTGCGCAGCAGTTGCAGGCCGTAAAAGGTGAAGAAAATCTGCACTTCCCAGCCCAGTGCTGCCGCTGTGGACGCCAGGATAAATGGGGGATACGCCATGTCCAGCGTACCTTTGGTGGCAATCAATGCCATTTTTTTGGGGGCCATGCGGTGTGTTCCGGTTCGGGTTGCGCGGGGATGGCCTTCAAGCCTTCTTGAGATAGAAGACGAATTTGCTGCCTTCGCTTGCTTGCTCCAGCAGCGCGTGACCCGTTTGCTCTGCAAAGGCCGCCATGTCGCAGACCGAACCCGGGTCGGTCGAGATCACCCGCAAGACCTGCCCGGGACTCATGTCGACGAGCGCTTTTTTGGTCTTGACGATGGGCAGCGGACAAGCCAGGCCAGAGGCGTCAAATTCTTTGTTGAAATCCATGCGGTGTCTCCGTCAATTAAATGGTGGGTTGCTGATTCGAACCCGCTATTGTCAGGGAAAGCCGTCCTGTCCGCGCCGCTCCATCCACGGTTCACCCCTGCAGTTTCACCAACCCCTGTGGCCCCAGCCGCAGCACCCGGTCTGCGCGGGCGCTGGCGGCCGTGGAATGGGTCACCAGCACCAGCGAGGCTTTGTGTTTGCGGGTTTGCTCAATCAGGGCGGTCATGACCTTTTCTGCCGTGGCGGGGTCCAGGTTGCCGGTGGGCTCGTCGGCCAGCAGCAAAGTGGGGCGATGCACCAGCGCGCGCGCCATGGCCACCCGCTGCAATTGCCCGCCACTGAGCTGCTGCGGCAGGCGCTCGCCCAGCCCGTTCAGGCCCACGGCGTCCAGCATGGCCTGCACGCGGGCATCGTCGTTCTGGTGCAGCAGCATCAAGGGCAGCGCCACGTTTTGCGCCACGCTCAAATGCGCCAGCACGTGAAAGGCCTGGAACACAAAGCCGATTTTTTCCCGGCGCAGGCGCGACAAACCTTCCTCGCCCATACCGCCCAGGTTACCCAGGTCCATACCGTCCAGCACGACCGTACCGCTTTGCCAGGTGTCCAGCCCGGCCATGCAGTTCAGCAGGGTGGACTTGCCCACCCCGGACTCGCCCACAATGGCCACGAACTCGCCCGGCGCCACGGTCAGCGACACATTGCTGAAGACTGGCACCTCGCCGTAGTGCTTGCTCAGCTTGGAGATCACCAGACTCATGGCCGTGCTTCGGGCTCAGCCCGCAAAAAATCACGTGCAACCGTGAGAACCCGGGCCAGGGCATTGGGCTCGTCGCAGGCCACCACCTGGCGTTCGGGCATGGAGCGCAGCCAGGTCAGCTGGCGCTTGGCCAGTTGGCGGGTGGCAAAAATGCCTTGGTCACGCAGCTCGGTCAGGGCCGGAGGCTTGCTGGTGCTGCCCGTGGCGTGTGCCGCCAGCGCGTCCAGGTAAGTCCAGGCCTGCCGATACCCCACGCAGCGCATGGCGGGCAGGTCGGGGTTCAGGTCACCCCGGGCGCGCAGGGCGCGGACTTCGTCCAG
>CALRWE010000083.1:0-18699 GCA_943371745.1 Rhodoferax sp. OV413 | reverse complement strand
AACGGACCGCAGGAGGCCACGCCCACCCGGGCCAGATCACCCACCGTCACCCCTGCAAGCTGGCAGCTTTGACCAACCAGCCGGATGATTTGCAGTGCCAGCGCGTCGGCAGACCCTTCTTTGGCGGTGGGTTCCACCACGCGGCCCCGCACGCCTTGGTCATCCGCAATGCTGACCGCCACCTTGGTGCCACCAATGTCCACGCACGCCACGGGTGCGGTGCCTGCGGGCAAGTGAAATTCATCCAGGCTGAAAGCAGAGTTCATGAGAAGGACCAAAAAAACAGGATGCTAACCCGCCACCTCCCCGGCCAGTTACCGCAGCGTTACCCTGGAGCAGCCGGCCGGGCAGATTACAGCCGCTGTGCCCGAGTCCACCTCACGATGTCGGCTGCGCCCATGGCGCCCGCCTGTCGGGCCACTTCGCGCCCCTGGTAAAACAGCGCCAGCGTGGGGATGCTGCGAATGTTGAAACGGGCACCCAAGGCTTGATTGGCTTCGGTGTCCACCTTCACCAGCCTGAAGTTGGGCTCGAGTTGCGTTGCTGCCTGCTCGAATGCGGGCGCCATCTGGCGGCACGGTCCGCACCAGGGCGCCCAAAAATCCACCAGCAGGGGAATATGGCTGCGGCTCACATGGCGGTCAAAATTCGGCCCATCCAGCGCCAGAGAATGCGCCATGAAGAGGGGTTTGTGGCAGCCACCGCAGTCGGGCGCACCCGCCAGGTCATCCTGACGGACCCGGTTGGTGGTGTGGCAATGGGGGCAAACAATGTGCAGGGGATCAGTCATGCGGGACACCTTTCTTTTTCTTCACATAGTGCCGACACCCGCAGGCTTCAAGCCCCTGGCGGTGCGGCGGCGTGAATCAAATGAAACGGGCAATGGCAGCGGCGACCGTACTCAGCACAATCGTGGAGGTCAGAGGCAAAAAGAACTCCCGGCCAAAGAGCCGAAAACGAAAATCCCCCGGAAGCCGGCCCACGCCCAGCTTGCGAAACCAGGGCGTCAGGGTGTTGACCAGCATCAGCACCAAAAAAACAACCAGGAGCCAGCGCCACATGGTCAGAGCGTGTGGGTGCGGTCACCCGCCGAGAAGCCCATGGCCTCCCAGGGCTCGCCCTTGAAGAAACCCATGACCTTGAAGAACTCGCCCATTTCATGCTCCATGATCAGCTTGGCGGCCTGTACCCGCTCGCTCAGGTCCGCCTGCTCCATGCGGCTGGCCAACCCGCAATTGATCAAAAACCGGCCCTGCGTGCCATAGCCCAGCACGTGCAGGCCCGCCTCCTGCGCCGCCAGGGCAACGCCGGTGAAGTTGACATGGGCCGTGATGTCCTTCAAGCCCACCGCACTCAGCGGGTCGGGGTCGGACTGGTGGCCGCGGTGGCACATGACCGTACCCATGTGGCGCTGCGGGTGGTAGTACTCGTGCTCGGGGAAGCCGTAGTCAATCAAAAACGCAGCACCCCGGGTGAGCTTGTCGGCGAGGGTGCGAACAAACGCCTCTCCCTGGGGATGGATTTCGGTCAGGTAGTCGTGCTCGCCTTCAATCGGGAGCGGCGGGCTCAGGTCGGTGAGGCGGTCTTGCCATACAAAGGCGGATGCATGATTTACCGAAACATCGTCCAGCCCAGCCGCTGGAGCCACCGCCACACCACGCTCGTACCAGACACCCTTGACCCGGGCGAGCAATTTCACCGGCATGGCGTCCAGCACCTCGTTGCCCACCACCACGCCTTGCAGGGCTTCGGGCAGCTCACTGACCCACTCCACCACGTGGGCATAGCGGGCAAGTGTGTCTTTTTGGCGTGCGCGCAGGCTGCCTGAGAGGTCCACGATGCAGTAGCGTTGCACCGGTTGGCCCAGGGCCGCCAGGGCGTCGAGCAACTGCAGCGCCAGTGCGCCGGAGCCAGCACCAAACTCCCACACCTCGTCGGTTTGCGTCATCTGCAAGGCCTGCGCCACCTGGGCGCCCAGGGTCTGGCCAAATAGGGGCGTCATCTCCGGAGCGGTCACAAAATCACTGCCCGCCACGCGCTCGCCCGTCACCACGGCAAACGGCAAGGTGCCGAATTTGGCACTGTCATGGGCGTAGTAACCCAGACCGGGCGTGTATAAAGCCTGCGCCATGAAGCTGTCAAAGCCAACCCAGCCCCCGGCTTCACCGATGGATTCCACGATAATTTGAGTCAAACGGCCCGAAACATCTTCGGCAGGCAAATAGGACATGAATTGGTTTATGAATAGCGAGTCGGTGAACACATCGGGCCATCAGGCCCTCGGGGCAAGCCCCATGGCCTCAATTATGTTGCCGAAACCATGCAGCCCGGCTCAGCCATGACCCGGTATGTCTTGGTCACCGGCGGCGCCCACCGTCTGGGCGCTTTGATTTGCCGCGCATTTGCAAAGGCGGGCTGGGGCGTGTGGTGTCACACCCACCAATCAACGGATGCCGCGCAGGCCTTGTGCGAGGCCATCCGCCTGGAGGGCGGCTGGGCGCAAGCCGTTCACGCCGATCTGGCGCTTGATGACCAGCGCCAGCGCATGGTGAACGAGATCACCGCGCGCAGTGGGCCTCTTCATTGCCTGGTCAATAACGCCTCCAGTTTCGACCCCGACAGTGCTGACAGCCTGAGCGCGCCCGCTACACGGGCACAGTGGGAAGTGAACCTGCTCGCGCCTTTACAGCTCTCTAGCCTGGTGGCACAAAGCCTGCCGGTGGATGCGCCGGCGGGCGAACGCAGCATCATTCATGTGCTGGACCAGAAGGTGTTCAACCTGAACCCCGACTATTTTTCTTACACCGTCTCCAAGCTGGCCCTGGAGCGTGCCGTGGCCTTGCAGGCACAAGCGCTCGCACCGCGTCTGCGGGTGTGTGGCGTGGCGCCAGGCCTGATGTTTTTGAGCGGTCCACAATCCCGGGCCAATTTTGACAAGGCCTGTCAGGTCAACCTGATGCGCCAGGCCACCGCCCCCGCCCAGGTAGCCGCCACCTGCCTTTTTCTGGCTGAAAACCCCTGTATCACCGGCATCACCGTGCCAGTGGACAATGGGCAACACCTGGTTCCCCTGCCGCGCGACGTGATGTTTGTCGTGGACGACCTGCTGAAAGCCCCACCCCCATGAACTACGACCCCCTCACCCACCTGAGCCTGAGCTGCCGCCGAATTTTCCTGCGCGACCACGTGGTGCCCGTGAACATTGGCGCCCATGACTTCGAGAAAACACAGGCCCAGCGCGTGATCTTCAATGTGGAGCTGTTTGTCAATTACAGCCAGTCCACCCCCCAGGCCGACCAGTTGGCCGAGGTCGTGAACTACGACTTTGTGCGCGACGTGATTGCCCAGCGCGTGCGCAGCGGGCACATTGAGCTGCAGGAAACCCTGTGCGACGACCTCGTGGCCACCCTGCTTCAGCACCCCCAGGTGCAGGCCGTGCGACTGTCCACCTGCAAGCCCGATGTGTACCCGGATTGCGCCGGTGTTGGTGTTGAAGTGTTCTCCATCAAAGGCCTGCCCTCATGAACACCCACATCGGACAACAATCCTTGACGCTGCTGGGCCTGCGTTTTGACGCCAGTCTGGGCATTCTGGAGTCTGAAATCAACACGCCCCAGCCGATCCGGGTGGATGCCGAACTGAGCCTGGGAGCCCAGCCGCTGCTGCCCCACGACGACGACATTCACCATGTGCTGGATTACCGCAAGGTGCGAAAAATCATCATTGATGAGTGCACGGCCGAACACGTCAACCTGCTGGAGACGCTCATCGGTAAACTCGCCAACCGCCTGATGCAATTGCCCGGGGTGCAGGGCGTGCGGGTGAAAATTGCGAAGCTGGAGATTTTTGACGACTGTGAAGTCGCGATCCGCATGGAAACAGGTCAGTGGTGACAGGAGAAACACGATGAATGCAGTCTGGATTGAAAACGACGCGGTTGCGCTGGAGAGCGAGCCCAAAAAAGAACCCAAAATCGAGCGGGAAATTGTCAAGTTGGAGAAGCGCCTGTGCCGCCAGGTCGGTCAGGCGATCATGGACTTCAACATGATCGAAGAGGGGGACCGGGTGATGGTGTGCGTGTCGGGGGGCAAAGACAGCTACGGCATGCTCGACATCCTGATCAAGATGCAGCAGCGCGCGCCCATCAGCTTTGAGTTGATTGCGGTCAACCTGGACCAAAAACAGCCCGGCTTCCCGGACCACATCCTGCCGGCGTATCTGAAGCAGCTGGGCGTGCCGTTTCACATTGAGACGCAAGACACCTACAGCATCGTCAAGAAGGTGATCCCGGAAGGCAAAACCATGTGCAGCTTGTGCAGCCGCTTGCGCCGGGGCATTTTGTACCGGGTCGCTGACGAGCTCAAGATCACCAAAATCGCCCTGGGCCACCACCGCGACGATATTTTGCAGACCTTTTTCCTCAACATGTTCTTCGGCGGCAAGCTCAAAGGCATGCCCCCCAAACTGGTAAGCGACGACGGTGGCCACATCGTGATTCGTCCACTGGCCAACGTGGCCGAGAAAGACCTGACGCGCTGGGCTGCGCACCGCGAATTCCCGATCATTCCCTGCACGCTGTGCGGCAGCCAGGAGAATTTGCAGCGTAAACAGATTGGGAATATGCTGCGCGAGTGGGAAAAACAATACCCCGGGCGCACCGAGACCATGTTCACCTCGCTGCAAAACGTGGTGCCGTCCCATTTGATGGATCCCAAGTACCACAACTTCAAAGACATCCAGACTACCGGGATCGCGGATGAAAACGGTGACAAGGGCTTTGATGAAGAAACGTTTGCACCAGTGAGCTTGCCCGGATTGCAGGTGCTCACACTTTGACCACGACCGGTCCTGGTGCCGGTTTTTGATGAACAGGGAGATCACATGTTCAGATCAACGGTAGTGATGGTTTTGTCGGCCCTGCTCCTTAGTGGCTGCGCTGGCATGCGGGTGGTGGACACTGATGTACGCAGTTTTGTCACCCCGCCGGGCATACAGGCGGGGGCCAGTTACCGTTTTGAGCGCCTGCCTTCCCAGCAAGCCGAAGCTGCTGCACAAGCCAGGCTGGAGACCCTGGCGCAAGCAGCGCTGGCCAAGGTCGGTTTGGAGCGCAAAGACAGCGGGGCAAATTACAGCGTACAAGTCGCCGCCAGCCTGCGCGTGGACCCGTATGCGCCTTGGGATCCCCCCTATGGTGGACGTCTGAGCCTGGGCTTCGGCCTGCGCAGCGGTCATATCGGCCTGGGGGTCAACCGGCCGTTCATGCCGGGCTTTGGCTGGGGCGAATCCCCCTATTACTGGCGCGAAGTGAGTCTGGTCATACGCCACCTGGCTAGCGGGCAAGTGGTCTACGAAACCCAGGGTGCGCACGACGGGCGCTGGTCTGACAGCGAGGCGTTGCTGCCTGCCATGCTGGACGCCGCGTTGGCGGGCTTTCCCAACCCGCCGCCCGGGCTGAGGCGCATCGAGCTTGAAATTCCCCGCTGAAGCTCCATCAACTCCTCCGATTTTCATGAACGCCACCCGCATCATTGCCATCCGCCATGGCGAAACCGCCTGGAACGTGGACACCCGCATCCAGGGTCAACTGGACATTCCGCTCAACACCGTAGGCCGCTGGCAGGCCAGCCGCGTGGCCCAGGCGCTGGCCCAGGAGTCGATCCAGGCTATTTACGCCAGCGACTTGCTGCGGGCGTGGGAAACCGCAGGCGCCATTGCCGAGGCCACCGGTCTGCCCCTGCGGGCCCACGAGGGCCTGCGCGAGCGTGGGTTTGGTGACTTCCAGGGCAAGACTTTCGCAGAGATTGAGGCCCTCTGGCCCGAGCAGTCCCGCCAATGGCGCGCGCGCCATCCCGAATGGGCGCCACCTGGCGGTGAGTCCTTGATCGCCTTGCGTGCCCGTATCGTGGAAGCTGCCTCCGAACTGGCCTCCCGGCATCTGGGTGAACAAATTGTGCTGGTGGCACACGGCGGCGTGATGGACGTGCTGTACCGCGCCGCCACCGGGCAGCATGAGCAGGCGCCGCGCAGCTGGCAGCTGGGCAACGCGGCCATCAACCGGCTGCTGTGGACGCCCGAGGGTCTCACCGTGGTGGGCTGGTCCGACACGCGCCACCTTGAAAACGACGAAACTCGGGATGAAACGACGGCCTGAATGCCCTGAACTCACACCGAGCCCCCGAATTCATGAATCAGTTTCAAGTCATCGTCCTGGCGACACCGATTTTTTTCGTGCTGATGGTCCTGGAATTCGCCTGGGGATATCGCCGCCAGAAAAAGGGGACGGGACGCAACACCTACCAGCTGAGTGACACCCTGAACAGCCTGAGTCTAGGGGTGCTCAGCCAGTTGGGGGGCATCTTCACCAAGCTGCTGACCGTTGGAATCTACACCGGCATTCAGGACTCGGTGACTTTGGTGGAGCAACCGGCGTTCTGGGGTGCATGGGATGGCGTGTTGCTGGCCCTTGTGTTTTATGACTTCTGTTATTACTGGCTGCACCGGGGCGGCCACCGTGTGGCGATTCTCTGGGCGGCGCACGTGGTGCACCACCAAAGCCAGCACTACAACCTGTCCACTGCCCTGCGCCAGACCAGCAGCGGTGCTCTTTTGGGCTGGGTGTTTTATGTGCCCATGGCCGTGGCGGGGGTGCCGCCCCTGATCTTTGGCATCGTCGCGCTCATTGACCTGCTCTACCAGTTTTGGGTGCACACCGAGCAAGTGGGCCGGCTCGGGTGGTTCGACCGGGTGTTTTGCTCTCCCTCGAACCACCGGGTCCACCATGCCGTCAATAACGAGTACCTGGACAAGAACTACGGTGGCATTCTCGTGCTATGGGACCGCCTGTTTGGCACGTTTCAGGAGGAAAGAGCCAAGTGTGTGTACGGCACCCGCAGTCCACTCAACAGCTGGGACCCTCTGTGGGCCAATGCCGAGGTCTACTGGGCTTTGCTCCAGGACGCCTGGCGCACCCGGCACTGGTCTGACAAGGCGCGGGTCTTCCTCAAGCCGCCTGGCTGGCGTCCGGTTGACGTGGCCGCGCGTTTTCCCAAACCAGAGTTCAAGCTGGCCGAGGTTCGCCGTTTTGATCCGCCCTTGAGCCGGGCGACGCAGTGGTTTACGGCGGTGCAGTTTGTTGTGTTGCTGGCAGGAGTGTCAGCCGTGCTCTGGTTTTCCGACCGCGCAGCTCCCCTGACGCTGGCCTTGGGCAGCCTGGCGCTCGCGGCGGGCTACTGGACGATTGGCGCGGTCTTGCAGGGCCGCATTCGCTGGCCCACAGTGCTGCTCATCCAGGCGGCTGCACTGGCGACCGCCACTGGTGTGCTGGGCGTGGCATGACGCCCCACAGGCTGGCCAGCCAAACTGCTATTCATTTCTTTGAATAAATGTCAATTAAAACGGGGGTAGCGGATGATTTTTCACACATTGACAGCGTGCAGGCCCGGCTAGACCGAAAACAACGCCGCGCTGCTGCTGGGCGGCATGACGCCCAGGTGCCGGTAGGCGGCCAGCGTGGCAATGCGCCCGCGCGGCGTGCGCTGCAAATAGCCTTGCTGAATCAAATAAGGCTCGATCACGTCTTCAATGGTTTCACGCTCTTCGCCAATGCTGGCGGCAATGTTGTCGAGCCCGACCGGGCCGCCGTCAAAGCGGTGAATCACCGCCTCCAGCAGCTTGCGGTCCATCAGATCAAAGCCCTGGGGGTCCACATCCAGCATGGTGAGGGCGCGGTTGGCAATATCCAGTGTGATCTCGCCCGTGCCTTTGACATCGGCATAGTCGCGTACCCGGCGCAAGAGCCGGTTGGCAATGCGGGGGGTGCCGCGCGCACGCCGGGCAATCTCGAAACCGCCTTTTTCATCGGTCGGCACATTGAGCAGGCCGGCGCTGCGCTTGACGATGCGGGCCAGCTCCTCGGGGGTATAAAACTCCAGCCGGGCCACAATGCCAAAGCGATCACGCAGCGGGTTGGTGAGCATGCCGGCGCGGGTGGTGGCCCCTACCAAGGTGAAAGGCTGTAAATCGAGCTTGATGGAGCGCGCCGCCGGGCCCTCGCCAATCATGATGTCGATCTTGTAGTCTTCCAGCGCGGGGTAGAGAATCTCCTCAACCACCGGAGAGAGCCGGTGAATCTCGTCGATGAACAGCACATCGTTTTTTTCGAGGTTGGTCAGCAAGGCGGCCAGGTCTTTGGGCTTTTCAAGCACCGGGCCGCTGGTTTGACGCAAATTGACACCCAACTCGGCGGCAATGATGTGCGATAGCGTGGTCTTACCCAAACCGGGTGGGCCAAACAGCAGCACATGGTCCAAGGCCTCATCGCGCTTTCTGGCGGCGCTGATGAAAATCTCCAGTTGCTCACGCACCTTGGCCTGGCCCACATATTCATCAAGCAGCTTGGGCCGCAAGGCACGCTCCACGGCTTCCTCCACGGGGGAGACCGGCGTACCGGAGAGGATGCGCTTGGGCGGCGGGGCAGCAAAATCGTCGGTCTGAATACTCACGGCGTTGGGGGTGGCTAAAGTGAAGCCTGACTATAGCCTGCGTCAGCACGAGCGCACTCAAGAGCCCACGTAAATGTGCCGATAAGATGGACATCAGCCCCTGCGTTGCCAGACATCCTGGCCCGCAGCCCCCCGCATTCGTTTCTCACGGGAGCACCCCAAGATGACCCTGACTCCCCGCCACACCACCCTGTCCAGCCTCGGCATGTCCCTCGTCCCTTCACGAGCGAGGCACCGCGTCGGCTGGCGGTTGGCTGTCTGCCTGGCTCTGTCACTTGGCCCAAGCGCACAGACGCTGGCCAACGATGAGGCGCCTGCTGCCTCCACCAAGTCCGCCGCACCCGCGAAAAAAGCAGCTCCTCCCTCAGCGGCCATCCCCGCAGCCTCTGGCACCAAGTCGGTCACCGACGACGTCAAGGACGCCGTCCAGACCAAGGTTTCAGGCCAAAAGCAGCTCACCCTGGTGTTCGACGGTAAAAGTAAAACGCTGGTTGCCCAGCCTCCCAAGGAAAGCCCAGCGCCTGCCCGTGCGACAGCCGCTGCGCCAATCAAAAGGGCGGCAGGCTCGCTGCCCAACCCGGCAGACAGCCGCAACTACATCCGCGCCAAGGCGGCGGCCATGGCGGGCCACGGAACAGAGCCCGCTGACGGGGCCACGCACGCGGCGGGCGAGGTCCATTGGAGCTACGAGGGCGAGGCCGGTCCGCAAGCCTGGGGACAGCTCAGGCCCACCTTCAATGTGTGTGCCATTGGCAAACGCCAGTCACCAATCAACATCGAAGACTCAGCCACCCTTCAGGGCCCGGCCGAACCACTGCGGTTCAACTACCAACCCAGCAGCGGCACCGTGGTGAACAACGGCCACACCATTCAGGTGGACCTTTTTGGCGACAACACGGTCACCGTGCGCGACTCCACTTTTAAGCTGATTCAGTTCCACTTCCATCATCCGTCGGAAGAACGCGTCAATTACAAGGGTTTTTCCATGGTGGCCCACCTGGTTCACAAGAATCTGGAAGGTCAGCTGGCGGTTGTGGCGGTGCTGCTGAACCCGGGCACAGCCAATGCACTGGTTGACAAGGTCTGGACGCACATGCCACTGGACGCCGGTGACCGCGTGCGCCTGCCCACCGGCCTGATCAACATGAACGAACTGCTGCCCAAAGACCAACGCTATTACCAGTTCATGGGCTCGCTCACCACCCCGCCCTGCACCGAAGGGGTGCTGTGGTTGGTGCTCAAAGAGCCCAGCACCGTGAGCCCAGCCCAGATCAGGCTGTTCTCACAGCTGTTCCCCAACAACGCCCGCCCGGTGCAGGCCTTGAATGGGCGTGCGGTCCGGGACGCGCAATAAGTCAACGCTTGGGCGGTGGATTACCGCCCTACTTCCCCAAAGCCCGAAGCGCCAGCTTGATGCCCTCGCTCACACCCACATCCGCCGGCAGGGCTTTCAGGGCGGCGGCGGCTTCTTTGTCGTTGTAGCCCAGCGCCAGCAGGGCCTGCAAAATATCGACCTGGGCATCGCTGGAGATATTGGCCGAAATGCCAATGTCAGGTCCGAGCTTGCCCTTGAGTTCAAGCAACAGGCGCTCCGCCGTCTTCTTTCCAATGCCGGGCACCTTGACCAGCCGTCCGGCCTCTTGCAGGGTGATAGCCTGAGCCAGCTCACCCACGCTCATGCCCGAGAGCACCGACAAGGCCGTGCGCGGCCCCACGCCCGAGATCTTGATGAGCTGGCGAAAGGCCTCGCGCTCGCCCGCGTTCTCGAACCCGTACAAAATCTGGGCATCCTCGCGCACCACGAAGTGGGTCAGCAGGCTGACCCGGGCGCCGGTCTCCGGCAGGTTGTAAAACGTGCTCATGGGCACCTGGACCTCGTAGCCCACGCCGTTGCAATCCACCAGCACCTGGGGTGGATTTTTGTCGCTGAGGATACCTGTGAGTTTGCCGATCATTTCTTGCCTATCATGGGTAACATTTTTCAGGAATTATCAACTTGATCCTTCGACACCTGTTTTCCCCGCCCAACAACACCCGGCTCTCCCATCTGTGCGGCCCCATGGACGAACATTTGCGCACCATCGAGGCGGCGCTGCAAGTCAAAATTGCCCACCGCCATGAGCAGTTCAAAGTGGACGGCACCAAGGCCAACGCCAAGCGCGGCATGGAGATGCTGCAAGCCCTCTATGAAATGGCCGCGCGACCCATTGACACCGCTACCGTGCAGCTGATGTTGGCTGGCGATGGCGGCATGGACAACAGCGAGAGCCATGCGCTCAAAACCAAGCGCAGCGACCTCAAGCCCCGCACCCTGAACCAGGCCACCTACCTGGACAGCATCACCGCCCACGACATCACCTTTGGCATTGGCCCGGCAGGCACCGGCAAAACCTACCTGGCCGTGGCCATGGCGGTGGACGCCCTGCAGCGCAACGCTGTGCAGCGCATAGTGCTGACCCGCCCGGCCGTGGAAGCCGGCGAGCGACTGGGCTACTTGCCCGGCGACCTGGCCCAAAAGATTGACCCCTACCTGCGCCCCCTGTATGACGCGCTGTACGACCTGATGGGCTTTGAGCAGGTGCAAAAAGCGCTGGAACGCCAGACCATCGAGATTGCGCCGCTGGCCTTCATGCGTGGGCGCACGCTCAACACGGCGTTTGTGATTCTGGACGAGGCGCAAAACACCACGCCCGAGCAGATGAAGATGTTTTTGACCCGCATCGGCTTTGGCTCCAAAGCCGTGGTCACGGGGGATGTGAGCCAGATTGACTTGCCCAAAACCCAACTGAGTGGCCTGATTGACGCCGAGCGGGTATTGAAGCGTGTGGAAGGCATTGCGATTTGCCGCTTTACCAGCGCGGACGTGGTGCGCCACCCGCTGGTGGCACGTATTGTGGATGCTTATGACGCGCCCGGGCGCGTCAACCTGTACCGCCGGGACGATGCCGACCCGGAGGTTCAGGCGGTTGTGGCACGGCCGCGCGTCAGCCGCAAGAAGCCGATTTAAATACAAATATTAATAGCTACTCACCATTTAAATACGCTGGCTAGAGGCCTATTTCATTCAAAAAACATGCTCAACGAACTCACCCTCTCCCTGCAATTCGGTAAATCCATTGACGACGTGGCGCTGCACCGTGCGACCCTGGGCCGCAGTAAAGTCACACGCTGGCTGCGCCATGCCCTGCAAAGCGATGCCGAAATCACGGTGCGCATTGTGAACGCCGAAGAGGGCCAGGCCCTGAACCGAGACTACCGCCAAAAAGATTACGCCACCAATGTGCTGACTTTTGACTACACGCAGGAGCCCATCGTCACTGCCGACCTGGTGCTGTGCGCGCCTGTGGTGGCCGCCGAGGCCAAGGAACAGGGCAAGACTCTGGAGGCGCATTACGCCCACCTGCTGGTGCATGGCGCCCTGCACGCGCAGGGCTGGGACCACGATGACGACGAAGATGCACAGGTGATGGAACTGCGCGAGACCGACATCATGCATCGCCTGGGGTTTGACAGCCCCTACTGATCGGATCAGTCCAGCACGCGGGCCGTGGGTCTGGCTCAAAACCCTGTTGACCGCGCTGTGCCAATTGCCCGCAGGAATTGCAACCACCAGTGCTTCCCGCACATCGCCCACCTTCGATTCGGTCCTGGGTGAGAATGGCCCAAGTCCATCGTCAAGCTGGCGGCCATGGGCAAAGATTGGGGATTGAGATAACGAGGACGCATCGCGAGCTTTGCGGTTGAATTCAGGGGTGAGGTTCAAACGAACCTGGAAGGATTCTCAGTTCCGTCAAGCGACCACGCGCAAGGGGATCGTGACCGGCCCGTCGTTGACCAGGTGGACCTTCATGTCAGCACCAAACTGGCCGGTCTTGACCACCGGATGGACCGCCTTGGCCCGGGCCACCATATAGTGGTACAACCGGCGACCCTCGTTGGGCGGCGCTGCTGCGCTGAACCCCGGCCGGGTGCCGCTGGAGACATCCGCGGCCAGCGTGAACTGACTCACCAGCAGCAAGTCGCCCACCCGACCCTGACCATCCATGTTTTGCACGCTGTGATTCATTTTTCCCGCCGCGTCATTGAAAATACGAAGCTTCAAGATTTTGGCCAGCAATTTATCGGCTTGGGCCTCGGCGTCGCCGCGTTCGGCACAGAGCAGCACCAGCAAGCCAGACCCGATCTCCCCAGCCAGAGTGCCGTCAATGAACACGCGTGCCTCGCTCACGCGCTGCAGCAAGGCCATCATAAAGCGGCCCCACCTGCGAGATTCGCGTGCAGTGCACTCAGGCGATTCATATCAGATCCTGCTGATCGTCAAAATGCGCCTCGACATCGGTTGGCAGCAGCTGGATAGTGGCGCGCAGCCCCGGCACCGCACTCATCAATGCTTGTTCCACGCTGACACGCACGGCGGCCGCTCGCCCCAGCGACCAACTTGCAGGCATGTGCATGTGCAGGTCCACAAAGCGACGCTGGCCGGACCGTCGCGTGGTGAGATGGTCAAAACGAATTGTGTGATGGTCAAAATCCGTCAGGATTTTTTGGATGTCGGCCAACACCTCAGGCTCCAGGGCTTCGTCCATCAAACCCTGCGACGAGCGCCACACCAAATGAAAGCCCTCGCGCAAAATATTGAGGGCCACCCCAATGGCCACCAAGGGGTCCAGCCACAGCCAGCCGGTCAGACCCACGGCACCAATGCCCACCACCACCCCCACCGAGGTCCACACGTCAGTGACCAAATGGCGGGCATCGGCCTCCAGTGCAATGGAGCGGTGCACCTTGGCGGCCTTGAACATGACCCAGGCCAGGAGCCCGTTGAGCCCCGAGCTGACCACCGACAAGGCCAGGCCCCAGCCGACTTGCTGGATGGGCTGAGGGTCCAGAATCCGGTGGCCGGCGGCCCACATGATGCCCATGGCGGCGGCAATAATCAAAATGCCTTCAAAACCGCTGGAGAAATACTCGGCCTTGTGGTGGCCGTAGGGGTGGTCATCATCGGCAGGGCGCTGAGCGATGGTAACCATCATCAGCGCAAAAATGGCGCTGGCCAGGTTGACAAAAGACTCCATCGCGTCCGACAACAGACCCACCGAATCGGTGATATACCAAGCCAGCGTTTTGAGCGTGATGGTGATGAGGGCCACCACGACCGAGGCCCACAACAGGGTTCTGGCAGATGGCAGGCGAAACACGGACTCTGTGGACTTCATGTAGCCATTGTGCCCAAACTGCTCCGGAATCTTGCCCGCTACCCGGCCTAAGCCAGCGTAACGCGCGCAAATTTGCGCTTGCCCGCCTGCAGCACGTAGGTACCGGCGCCGAGTTTGAGACCCTTGTCGCTGACCAGATTGGAGTCAATACGCACGCCGCCTCCGTCAATGAGGCGGTTACCTTCACCACTCGACGCAGTCAGGCCTGCCAGCTTGAGCAGGGCACCAATGCCCAGCGGCGCGCCGCCGGCACCCAGTGGCAGGGAAATTTCGTCGATTTCATCGGGTACGCCGCCCTTGCTGCGGTTGATGAAGTCCTGCTCGGCGGCGTCGGCGGAGATTGTGGAGTGAAAGCGTGCAGTGATTTCCTTGGCCAGCGCCACTTTGGCATCCTTGGGGTTGCGTCCGGATTCAACCTCTGCTTTCAGGACTGCAATTTCTGCCTCGCTCTTGAAACTCAGCAAGGTGTACCAGCGCCACATGAGAACATCTGAGATGCTCAAAACCTTGGCGAACATGGTGTTGGGCTCTTCGGAAATGCCAATGTAATTGTTTTTGCTTTTGGACATCTTCTCGATGCCATCCAGCCCCTCCAGCAAGGGCATGGTCAGAATGCATTGAGGCTCCTGGCCGTATTCAGCCTGCAAGTGCCGCCCGACCAGCAAGTTGAATTTCTGATCCGTACCGCCCAGCTCCAGGTCGCTCCTCAAAGCCACAGAGTCGTAGCCTTGCATCAGTGGATATAAAAACTCATGCACGCTGATCGGCGTACCCGACTTGAAACGGTCATGAAAGTCGTTGCGCTCCATCATGCGAGCGACTGTGTACTTGGCGGCCAATTCGATCATGCCGCGCGAACCCAGGGTGTCGCCCCACTCGCTGTTGTACCGAATCTCGGTTTTGGTGGGATCCAGCACCATCGACGCCTGACGGTAGTAGGTTTGCGCATTGGCCTCAATCTGCTCACGCGTCAGGGGTGGGCGCGTGCTGTTTCGGCCCGAGGGGTCGCCAATCAGGGTCGTGAAATCTCCTATCAAAAAGATCACCGTGTGCCCCAGATCCTGTAATTGGCGCATCTTGTTGAGCACCACTGTGTGACCAACATGAATATCCGGCGCCGTCGGATCGAGGCCCAACTTGATTCGCAGCGGCACACCGGTAGCCTCGGAGCGAGCCAGCTTCTTGGTCCAGTCATCTTGGGGAATCAGTTCTTCGCAGCCCCGAAGGGTCACGGCCAGTGCCTCAAGGACACGATCTGTTACAGGATATGCAGGGGCGAGAGCTTGATTCATAGGGGTTTTCATCGATGCAGGAAGACAATGCAAAGTTATACTTTGCGATTGCTCAAGTGCTCGATTTTAAGTGGTCAAGTCGCAACTGCCGATGTAGCTGACTTGTCTTTCGCACAAACGAACCCTGATTTGGAACCCGTCTTTTGAATAACCCCCTGATCTACGGTGGAAACGCATTGTTGGCTGCTGCCAGTCAGACCTTCCAGAATTACCCAAAGCGTATTACCGCTGTGATTGCTGCCCTGATGCTGGGCGGTGGCGGTGGTGCATTTGCAGTTGCAGTTGCCAACTTTGCGCCTGATGCTTCCGAACTGCCGGTACGTGAAGTACTGGAGTCAGTTCAAGCCCTGCCCGTGCCAGACACCGGCAACCTCCTGGCATTTCAGCCGCTCAACCTCTTTCGATCCGAGCTCACCCGCTCCAGCGATACCGCCGACACCTTGCTGAAACGCATGGGTGTCGATGACCCTGCTGCGGCTGCGTTCATTCGTACCGATGCTGCGGCACGCCAGGTTTTGCTCGGCAGAAGCGGACGCAGCGTCACTGCAGAAACGAACGACAACCATGGCCTGCTCAAACTCAGCGCGCGCTGGAACTCGGAAGACGACAGCAGCTTCAAGCGCCTGGTCATTGAGTCCAGAGCGGGAGGTTTCGTATCCCGGGTCGAATCCGCACCGCTCACGGCCTCCAGCCAGCTAGCCAGCGGAACAATTCAAACCTCCCTGTTCGCAGCCACGGATGAGGCCCGGGTCCCAGATGCTGTCGCTATCCAGGTCGCCGAGATTTTCTCCGGCGACATTGACTTTCATCGCGCTCTGCGCAAAGGGGATCGCTTCTCCGTGGTCTACGAAACCCTTGAAGGCGATGGAGAACCCCTGCGAACCGGTCGCGTATTGAGTGCCGAATTCGTCAATAACGGCAAAACTTTTCAAGCCATGTGGTTCCAAACGCCCCTGACCGGCAAAACTGCTGTCACGGCAGCAGGCAAAGGTGGCTACTACACCCTGGACGGCCAAAGCCTGCGTCGGGCCTATTTGGCGTCGCCTATGGAGTTTTCCAGACTGACCAGTGGTTTCAAGATGCGCTTTCATCCGATTTTGAAGACCATGCGTGCGCACTTGGGTGTGGATTACGGCGCACCGACCGGCACGCCTGTGCGCAGCGTGGGCGATGGTGTGGTGGAGTTTGCAGGCACCCAGGGCGGCTACGGCAATGTGGTATTTGTAAATCACGGCAAACAACACACGACGGTCTACGCTCACCTGAGTCGCATTGACGTGCGCAAAGGTCAAAGCGTGAGCCAGAGCCAAAACCTGGGTGCCGTCGGGGCAACGGGTTGGGCCACAGGGCCTCATCTGCACTTCGAATTCCGTGTCAATGGGGAGCATCGGGATCCCCTGACATTGGCACATCAGAGCGAAGCTGTGCCTGTGGCAGCCTCGGCGAAGCCAGTCTTCACCAAAATGGCCGCCGAGACTCGGTTGGCCTTGGCGGCTGCAGCTTCCATGCAACAAGCCAGCGCTCAATAGCCGACTTTGCGGGTGGACGGTCATGCCTGAACTTTTTGCGGGCCTGATGTCGGGCACCTCGCTTGATGGTGTGGACGGCGTTCTCCTGGATGTGTCAGGCCCAAGCTTGGCTGTTCTGGCCCACGTGAGCGTACCCATGTCAGCGGCCCTTGCTGGGGAGATGCTGGCACTCAACAGCGCCGGCCCCAATGAACTGCACCGGGGTGCGCTGGCAGCCAATGCCCTGGTTCGCGTTTATGCGCAGGTTGTTTCCGAATTGCTGAACAAAACCGGACTCGACAAGTCCGCTATAACGGCCATTGGCGCGCACGGTCAGACCGTACGCCACCAACCTCGTTTTTTTGATGGCATCGGTTACACGCTGCAACTCAATAACCCGGCCTTGCTGGCCGAGTTGACAGGAATTGACGTTGTTGCCGATTTCCGCAGCCGCGATGTTGCGGCAGGCGGACAGGGTGCGCCACTCGTCCCCGCGTTTCATCAATCCGTGTTCGGGGTTCTGGGCGAGACCGTGGCCGCACTCAACATCGGTGGCATTTCAAACCTGACCGTCATCGGACCCGAGTTGCAAGATGATGTGCTGGGGTTTGACTGCGGTCCGGGCAATGTGCTTATGAATGCGTGGTGCCAACATCACCTCAGTGTTCCCTTTGACGCGGAGGGAAGCTGGGCAGCCGCAGGCAGTGTTCATGCGGGTTTGCTGGAGGCTCTGCTGGACGAGCCCTATTTCATGCAGTTGGCCCCAAAAAGCACGGGGAGAGATCTGTTCAACATCGACTGGCTGGGCCGAAAACTCGAAGGGTTCAGATCAGTCTCACCCGTGGATGTGCAAGCCACCTTGACAGAGCTCACCGCTATGGCCTGTGCCAACGATGTTCGGCATTACGCAGCCGATAGCAAGCGCTTGATCGTGTGTGGTGGAGGTGCCTTCAACACACATTTGATCAGCAGACTTCAAGAGCATTTGCCTTTGGTGTCGATCCAGTCCTCTGATGCCTGTGGCTTGCCGCCGCAGCAAGTGGAAGCTGCAGCCTTCGCCTGGCTGGCCCGAAAAGCAATCCGCAGAGAAAGTGCAAGCTTGAAAAGCGCAACGGGCGCACAAGGCGCCCGCATTTTGGGTGCGGTCTATCCCGCTTGATCCGGATCTCAGGTTGTAAAGCTGGATCCGCAACCGCAGGTCGACTGGGCGTTGGGGTTCTTGATCACGAATTGTGCGCCCTGCAGGTCTTCCTTGTAGTCAATTTCCGCACCCACCAAGTACTGGTAACTCATGGCGTCGATCAGCAGCGACACGCCATTTTTGGTCATGGTGGTATCGTCTTCGTTGGTGATTTCGTCAAAGGTAAAGCCGTACTGGAAGCCCGAGCATCCGCCACCTTGGACGAAAACGCGGAGTTTTAACTCGGGGTTGCCTTCTTCTGCAATCAGGTCCGCCACTTTGGCAGCGGCACTGTCGGTAAAAAGAATAGGGGAAGGCATCTCGGTCTGGATGTTTTCTGCAAGAGCACTCATGGTCGTCTCCGGTAAATTAAGGTTGGATTAATACTACAGCAATTTGCTCAGGCATTCACTTAGCCGTTGTTTGACGCCAGCTTCAGTGTGGGCTTTTCTCCAGCTCGTCCAACCGTGGGGAGCAACTGGCCAGAAATGATGGCGCCTTGGTGCATCTCAAGTGATGTGTAATGCACATCACCCTGAATGCGGGCTTTGGGCTGCAGCTCCAGCATCACCCGCGCATGCACCGGCCCGTCAAGCGTGCCGTTGATGATGATGTGATCTGCATGGATCTCGCCCGTGACTGACGCCGTCTCGGAAATCACCAAAATGCTCGCCAGATCGGTCTTGGCATAGATGTTCCCGACAACCTCCCCGTCAATCCGCAGACCGTCCGCAAAGCTGATGTTTCCATCAATTCGGGTGTCTGCCGCAATCAGGCTTTTGATCGGCGGTTGCTTTTTTTTGTTGAACACGTCATGAACCTTCATTGAATTGAATTCACAGTTTGATGGACTGCACCGCTTTGACGGCGGAGCCCTGCAGAACCCTGGCCGTAACCCCTTTGAGCACCACTTGGACCGGCAACTCGTAAACACCCTCAATGCGGCCATATTGGGTCAGCCGGATTTCCTGAAGACCGCCAGGCAAACTGCCTGACCAGGGT
>CALRWE010000082.1:0-18714 GCA_943371745.1 Rhodoferax sp. OV413 | reverse complement strand
CTGTACGAGGGCCGCACGCCGGTCAACCTGAACAAGCTCAACAAGGTGCACATGACCGGGACCGAATGGCGCCGCTCCTGGCCCGCCTGGTTGCGTGGCACCGCCATTGGTTTCCCGTTTGGCACCATTCCGGCGGGCGGCTCCGAGATTCCGACCTTTTTGAGCTACGCCATGGAGCGCAAGCTGGCCGATCCTGAGCACAAAAAAGAATTCGGTACCACCGGCGCCATTGAAGGTGTGGCCGGCCCCGAAGCGGCCAACAATGCCGCGGTCACCGCCACACTGGTGCCTTTGCTGACGCTGGGTATTCCCACTTCAGTGACCGCTGCCATTTTGTTGTCGGCCTTGCAAAACTACGGCATTCAGGCCGGGCCCCAGTTGTTTCAAACCTCGCCTGATCTGGTCTGGGCGCTCATTGCCTCGCTGTATATCGGCAACGTCATGCTGCTGGTGCTGAACCTGCCGATGGTGGGTCTGTGGGTCAAGTTGCTGAAAATTCCCCGTCCCCAGCTTTATGCCGGCATTCTGATTTTTGCCACCGTGGGGGTTTACGGCATGCGCCAAAGCTCGTTTGACTTGTTCCTGATGTACGGCCTGGGACTGGTGGGTGTGGCGATGCGCCGCTACGACTTCCCGACCGCGCCGGTGATCGTTGGCCTGATTTTGGGCCCCTTGGCTGAAGCTCAGATGCGCAACGCCTTGTCGATCGGGCAGGGCAGCTGGAGCGTGTTCATTGAGCGCCCCATGTCGGCCACGCTGCTGGCGGTGGTGGTCCTGGTGTTGGTCACGCCCCGTCTGTTGGCCTGGCACCGCCGCAGCTGAGGCGGTTCTTTCACCGGCGAAGCCTGCGCAGCTGATCCCGCGCCGCTTCAAACTCAAAATGAAGGATCTGGCGCGCGAGCTCGGCGCTGGCGGCCCCCCAGGCAGCGGCGAGGAGGCTGGCGTTGGCCTGGTACAGGGTGATGGCCGCAGTGTCGCTGTGGGCCAGCAGGGTTTCCAGCTCATCGAGTACCCGCCGCAGGCCCTCAGGGTCCGGGGGGGCCAGCGTCCGGGTGGGCTCCGGTGCGGGCGGGTTGGGCAAGGCCGCCGCGAGGGCCATCATTTCCCGCTTGAGGGCATCCATGTCGGCCTGGGCCGGGCCAGGGCCGCCTTCCTTGCGCTGGGTCTTCAATGCGGCCTCCAGCCGGGTGGCGATGTTTTGCACCTGCAAGGCCCCCAAGGTTCCGGCTGTCCCCTTGAGGGTGTGCGCGATCCGCTGGGCGCTGACCAGGTCGCCCTGGCCCAGCGCGTGCGTCAGCTGTTGCATGTCGTCGATGTGCAGGTCAATGAAACTCCCCACCAGTTCCAGGTACTTCCCGGCATTTCCGCGCAGCGCCGACAAACCGCGCGCCACATCCAGGCCCTGCAAGCTCGCCAACGCGTCCAGGGCAGGTCGGTTCGCCTTTTCTGGTGAAGTATCGGCCAGGAGAGCTTGCACTTCGGCTTCCCGGTGCGGCACAGACACGACTGCCTGCGGGCGTCCCGACTCAGCTGGAAGCCATTTCAGCAGAGTCTCGTACAGCAACCTGGGCTCCACCGGCTTGGCGATAAAGTCGTTCATGCCAGCGTCCTTGCAGGCCTGGCGGTCCTCCTCAAACACATCGGCTGTCATGGCCAGGATGGGTACGCTCTCTCTGCCAGGCCATGCCCTGATCCCCCGGGTTGCTTCCAGGCCGTCCATATTCGGCATCTGGATGTCCATCAAAATCAAGTCGAAGATTTGGGTCTGTGCTTTTTGCAGGGCGTCTCGCCCGTCCACGGCGGTCTCGGCGATCAGGCCCACGCCGTGCAGCAGCTCCAGTGCCACCTCCCGGTTGATGGCGTTGTCATCGGCCAGCAGGAGCCGAGCGCCTTGGTGGTGCAGCCGCAAAAGAGATTCTGCGTTGATTGCATCCGGTTGTGCGCGCCCTGGCATGGGGCCGTGGCCCCGCTCCAGGCGCGCGGTAAACCAGAACAGGCTCCCTTCGCCCGGCGTACTCTGCGTGCCCACGTCGCCGCCCATGAGTCGGGCCAGGCGCCCCGTGATCGATAGCCCCAGACCGGTCCCGCCATAGCGCCGCGTCGTGGATGTGTCTACTTGCTCGAAGGCTTTAAACAAGTGGCTCATTTTTTCGGGTGCGATCCCGATTCCTGTGTCCTGGACCTCGAAGCGAACCACAATCTCCCGGCCGTTGTCCTCCTCCAACACGGCGCGCAAGGCGATCGTGCCCGCTTCCGTGAACTTGACGGCATTGGCCGCGTAATTGAGCAGCGCCTGGCGCAGTCTGGTCAGGTCTCCGCGCAGCCACAGAGGCACATTGGCCCCGTCGATCTCAACGCGCAGTCCCTTGTCCTTGGCGGACTCCCCAACGATGGACGCCACATTGTCAAGAATGGCGTAGAGCTTGAAGTCATTGCTTTCCAGCTGCAGCCGACCCGCTTCGATCTTGGAGAGGTCAAGAATGTCATTGATGATGGACAGGAGGTGGCGCCCTGCGCTGTCGATCTTGTCCAGCCGGATCGCCTGTTCGGGTGTCGCTCCCCCGCGGCGCAACAGGTGGTTCAGCCCCATGATGGCATTCATGGGGGTGCGGATCTCGTGGCTCATGTTGGCCAGAAAAGCGCTTTTGGCCAGGTTGGCCGAGTCGGCTTGCTGGCGAGCCAGCGTCAGCTCGGCGGTACGGCTCACCACCAGTTCTTCCAGGTGCTGCCGGTAGTGATCCAACTCATTGCCCAAGCGCTTTTTCTCGGTGATATCTTCTTTGACCGCCACATAGTGGCTCACCGTCCCGTCGGGTTGGCGCAGCGGGCTGATGATCGCAAATTCAATGTATTCGCTGCCATCCTTGCGCCGGTTGATGAATTCGCCTTTCCAGGGTTGGCCCTCCGTCAAGGCTTGCCACAGCGAGTCGTAGGTGGCCTGCGGCGTCTTGCCGGTGTGCAATATGCTCGGGTTCTGGCCCAGGACTTCTTCCCGGCTATAGCCGGTCGCCAACGTGAAAGCTTCATTCACGTACTCCATCTGCCCCGTCAGGTTGGTGATGACAATGCTCTCCGTGCTCTGGTGCAGGGCCAGCGACAGCTTGCGCAATTGGTCCTCACTGGCCTTGCGCTCAGTGGTGTCGGTGTGCATCACCACAGCACCCTGGCCACTGGCACCAAAAGGGGTGACGTTCATGCTGAACCAGCGTATGTGCCCGGTTGAATGGCTGGCGTACTCCAGGGTAAAACCGGGCAAGCGGTGGTCCAGTACGGCCCGGATGCCCTCGCAGGCGCTGGGCACATCGGGCAGGCACACGGACAGGAATGGGGTGCCCACATCGGTGTGGGGCGGCGCGAGGCCGGGCCCATGGCTGTTGTCGCGGATGAACCGTCGCCAGGGTTCGTTGACCGCCGTGATGACGCCATCGCTGTTTAATACGGCGATTTCGGAGCTGACCGAATCCAGAATCGCCACGTTGAAGGCTTCGCTCTGGCGCAAGGCTTCTTCAGCGGCTTCCCGCGCGGCTTCCCGCTGGAAGCTGTCGAGGGCGAAGCTGATGTTGTTGGCCATGGTCACCAGCAGTTTGGAGATCTCGGCATCGAACCCGTCAACCTGGTCTGCATAGAGGCTCAGGGCACCAATGGCTACGCCACCACGATGCAGTGGCAGTGCCGCGGAAGAAGCCCAACCCGCGCGGGCGCCTCGCTCGTGCCAGTTGGCGGTACGCGGATCGTTCAAAAAATCCTGGCACCAGAACGGCTGATCGGTGCGAATCGCGGTGGCTGTGGGGCCCTGGCTGCGTGGATCGCCCGGGTCGACGGTGATTTGCACATCGGCGAGGTAGGCGGTGTCATCGCCAAAGGAGGCCAAGGGTTTGAGCGACTGGGAGGCCTCGTCCACCAGACCGATCCACGCCATCTTCATGCCGCCCAGGGTCACGGCATCGCGGCAGATTTGGGGGAATAATTCAGCCTCGCTGGTGCAGCGCATGATGGCCTCGCCACTGCGGGTCAGAGCAGCATAAAACTGGCTGAGACGCTGAAGCCTGACCTCGGTTTGTTTGCGTTGGGTAATGTCTCTCAAAAAGACCAAGGTGCCTTTTTTTCCCTCAAATTCTGTGGGCGCACCTGACCCCTCGCCCTCAAACCAGTCACCCCGCAGGGTGCGCATTTTCCCCTCGACCATCGGGCCGCGTCCTTGGGGCGCCAGGGCGGAATCAAACCGCTTGGCCAGGATACCCTGAAGAACCGGGTCAAAGTGGTCCAGGACCCGCTGGCCCAGCAGGTCAGCAGCCTTCGTGCCCCCCAACAATTGCACGCAGGCGGGGTTCATGTAAGCGAAGCACCCCCCGGTCTGGACAAACACGCTGTCGGGCGCGCTCTCCAGCAGGGTAAGGTACTGTTGTTCACTGACACGCAGGGCCTGATCGGCACGCTTTGTCTGCAGGGCGAGGCTGGATTGCGCCGAGAGCTCGCCCATTGCCGAGGTGATCGCCTGATTAAGCAAACGTTTGATCAGGCCCCACAGCAGCAGTGCGGTCACCCCGACAAACAGCCAGCCTTTGATCATGCTGGCGAGCACGATCTGCTCCGGGCTGCTGAACAGCCACGCCACCACCTTGTCGGTCAGCACAATCCACAGTCCCGCAAACAGGATGTAGGACAGCGCGAGCTTCAGGCTGGCGGTGGTGGGGTTGACTTTGGACAGGGTCCCGGACGCCTGAGGTGCGGGTGCGCTCATGGTGGTTTTGTGGGGTCGTGGTGTTGGAATGGGGCTTAGCCGCCATCAGAGTAGCGCTGGGCAATCGAGACAAATTCGTCAAAACCGCCCAGGAATGCGTCCACCATATCGGGGTCGAAGTGCTTGCCTCGTCCGCTGGCAATGATTTCCCGGGCCTGTACGTAGGACTTGGCCTTTTTGTACACGCGCACCGAGATGAGCGCGTCGAACACATCGGCCACAGCCATGAGGCGTGCCGAGATCGGGATGGCGTCTCCCGCCAAGCCATCCGGATAGCCGCTGCCGTCCCATTTTTCGTGGTGCCAGTGCGCTATTTCCTTGGCAACGGACAGAAATTCCAGGGGTGTACTGATGTCCTGTTCCGCCCGCTCAATGGCGTCGCTGCCCAGTCGTGCATGGGTTTTCATGATCTCCCACTCCAGCGGCGTGAGCGTACCTGACTTGAGCAGGATGTGGTCAGGTATGCCCACCTTGCCAATGTCGTGTAGGGGAGCGGACCGGCTCAAGGTGTCGATGTAGCGAGGGGTCAGGGTGGTCGAAAAACGGGGGTGTTGGCGCAGGGCCACAGCCAGCGCCTGAACATAGCCCTGGGTGCGCAAAATATGGTTGCCGGTCTCGGGGTCGCGTATTTCGGCGAGGTGCGCCAGCGCCCGAATGCTCACGCGCTGAGTCAAGTCGTTCTCCATCATGCGCCGGGCCACCTCAGCTTCAAGGTGCGTGTTCTGGTTGTTCAGCCAGTCGCGCGCCTGCTTGGCCTGGAGTTGGGTGCGTACCCGCGCCATCACCACAGCCGGCTGGATGGGCTTGGGTATGTAGTCGGCCGCGCCCAGCAGCAGGCCGCGCTCCTCGTCTTCAGGTGCTGCCAGCGCGGTCAAAAAAACCACCGGGATGTCGCGCGTGACGGCTTGCTGTTGCAGCCGGGCCATGACCGCATAGCCATCCATGGCGGGCATCATCACGTCCAGCAAAATCAGGTCGGGCCTGTGCTCAGCGCCGGCAATGCGCAGGCAGGCTGGGCCCGAGGTAGCCGCCAGCACCCGATACTGCGGGCGCAGCAGCTCGCTCAAAACCGCCAGGTTTTCAGGGGCATCGTCAACGATCAGGATCGTTGCTTGGGCTTCAGGGATCATGGGTTTTTGAGAGAGTTTGGGTGTCCGTTGTCGGACAAAACTTGATCCGCGAGCCATGATAAACCGAGATTCATCCGTTGGCCCCCCCCCACTTTTTGCCAGGCCGTGCTGCCGCCATAGCCGTGTTACCGGGCTGCGCGTTAACATCCCCGGATGGACAAGTCTGACTCTCTTCCCCGCGATGCCCAAAGCATTCTGGAATTGGCTGGGCGCTCCATGTTCGACCTCTTTGCCAACGCCAGCGAAGGCATGCTGCTGGTGGATCGGCAGGCCCGAGTGGTCTGGGTCAACGACCTGTACAAGCGGTTTTTGCCCGCGCTGGGCTTTGAGCGGGTGGAAGATTTTGTGGGTCAGCCGGTGTCCAGCGTGGTGCAAAACACCCAGATGCACCATGTGCTGGAAACCGGCAAACCCATCCTGATTGACTTGCTCACCAACCGGGCCGGCACTTTTGTGGTGAGCCGTATTCCGCTGCGCGACAACCTGGGTGACGTGATTGGCGCGCTGGGCATTGTCTTGTTTGACCACGCCGAGACCAGCTTGCAGCCGTTGGTGGGCAAGTTTGCCCTGCTGCAGCGCGATCTGGACGATGTGCGCCGGGAGTTGGCCAGCCAGCGCATCAGCGAGCGCAACAACCAGCGCCACGGTTTGCGCCAGTCGCGCTACACCTTTGCCAGTTTTATCGGGGCCAGTCCGGCTGCTGTGGAGGTCAAGCGACAGGCCCGTCGAGCCGCGCAGACGGCCAGCCCCGTACTTTTGCTGGGGGAGACCGGTACTGGCAAGGAGTTGTTGGCCCATGCGATCCATGCCTCATCGGTTCGTGCCAGTGGACCTTTCATCAGCCTGAACATCGCAGCTGTGCCCGACACCTTGCTGGAAGCCGAGTTTTTTGGCGTGGCGCCGGGAGCCTACACCGGCGCAGAGCGCAGGGGTCGCGATGGCAAGTTTTTGCTGGCGCACGGCGGCACGCTGTTCCTGGATGAAATTGGGGACATGCCAGCGGGCCTGCAGGCCAAACTGCTGCGGGCGCTGCAAGAGGGTGAAATCGAGCCTTTGGGCTCCAACAAGCTGGTGCCTTTCGATGCGCGGGTGATTGCCGCAACCTCAAGGGATTTGGGCAAGTTGATGCGCGAAGGCAGTTTTCGGGAAGACCTTTTTTACCGTCTCAATGTGCTGCCCATCCGCGTGCCTCCGCTGCGCGAGCGGCGGGAAGACATTCCCGCGCTGGTTGAGGTGCTGGGAGAGGACATGGCGCTGCGCGGTGGCGCGCAGCCCCCGGAACTCAGCGACGAGGCGCTGGCTCTGCTGTCAGCGCAGGCCTGGCGCGGCAATATCCGCGAGTTGCGCAATGTGCTGGAGCAGGCCACCATGCGCAGCGAGTCTCACCGTATTTTGCCAACGCATCTGGAGTCGGTGCTGCGTGAAGCGGGGATCACCCAACTGGCGGCGGCACCGCTGCCCGGTCCGACCGGGCATGCGCCACCGGAACCTGCTGAATCGTTGCGACCTCTGGCAGAGCAGGTGGCGGCACTGGAACGCCAGGCCATTGGCGCGGCCATGCTGGCGGCGCGTGGCAACAAGGTGGCGGCCGCCAAAATGCTCGGGATTTCCCGCGCCAAGTTGTACGAGCGTTTGGGTTAATGTGTATTGAATAAGTACACATTGTCTGACTATCAGTCATTGCAAGGTGTCTGATAGTCAGGCAATCCAAGATTTTCTTTGAAAAATGTCAATGAAATCAAGGTTGTTCAATTAGGCATGATTCGTGCATATAGGCCTGTGCTAATTACCACAACAGGAGATCTCCATGCACCGTCGTACATTGATCGCGCGCACTGCGCTGGCTGCCGCCGCACTGGCATGCACCTTGACTGCACCTTTGGCTTTTGGCCAGGGCCAAGACATCAAAATCGCCCACATTTACAGCAAAACCGGCCCGCTGGAGGCTTATGGCAAGCAAACCGCCGTCGGTTTCCTGATGGGGCTGGACTACGCGACTGGCGGCACCATGATGGTGGCGGGTCGCAAGATCGTCGTGATTGAGAAAGACGACCAAGGCAAGCCTGACATCGGCAAGAGCCTGCTGGCCGCCGCTTACGGAGACGACAAGGTGGACCTGGCTGTTGGCCCCACTGCGTCGCCCGTAGCCCTGGCCATGTTGCCGGTCGCCGAGGAATACAAAAAAATCCTGCTGGTGGAGCCCGCAGTGGCCGACTCCATCACGGGTGACAAGTGGAATAAATACATTTTCCGCACCGGGCGCAACTCCAGCCAGGACGCCGCCGCCAATGCTGCCGCGCTGGACAAACCGGGCAACGTCGTGGCTACGCTGGCCAATGACAATGCATTTGGCCGCGATGGCGTCAAGGCCAGCCGCGATGCCCTCAAGCACGCCAAGATCGTGCACGAGGAATACCTGCCCGTGGGCACCACTGACTTCACAGCCGGCCTGCAGCGCATCATCGACAAGCTCAAGGACCAGCCGGGCAACAAATACATCTCGGTGGGTTGGTCAGGCGCCCCTGCACCGTTCAGCAAGATTGCCGATCTGGAACTCAAAAAACGCTACGGCATTGAGTTGGCGACCGGTGGCAACATCTTGCCGGCCATGGTTGCTTACAAACAGTTTCCCGGCATGGAAGGCGCACTGTACTACTACTTTGGCATTCCAAAAAACCCGATCAATGACGCCATGGTGAGCCGCCATTACAGCCAGTTCAAGTCGCCACCGGACTTCTTCACCGCCGGCGGTTTCTCGGCCGCCATGGCCATCGTCACAGCGCTCAACAAAAGCAAGGGTGACACGTCAGCCAATACCCTGATCAAGACCATGGAAGGCATGAGTTTTGACACCCCCAAGGGCAAGATGACCTTCCGCAAGGAAGACCACCAGGCGATGCAAAGCATGTACCACTTCAAGATCAAGGTCGACCCCGCGTTTGCCTGGGGCGTGCCTGAACTCGTGCGCGAGATCAAGCCTGAAGACATGAACATTCCTATCCGCAACAAACGCTAACCAATGAGGTGCTCGGCTACTGCGCGGACGCCATGCGCCGTTTGGCGGTGCTCGGAATCCTCACGTACTCCAGTACGTTGCGGCATCCGCGCTCCGTCCGCCTAGCCTGGCGACCGCTCGCTACGCTGCTCCCCTCATTGGGGGGCCAAACAAAAATGCTAGAAACCAAACAACTCACGGTGCGCTTCGGCGGCCATGTGGCGGTGAATGCTGTCAGTTGCGCTTTCAAACCGGGCACGCTGACCGCCATCGTCGGCCCCAACGGGGCGGGCAAGACCACCTATTTCAACCTGATCTCGGGCCAGATCAAGGCGACGACCGGTGAGGTGCTGCTCAATGGCGCCAGCCTGGCGGGCATGAGCCCGTCGGCCCGAACCCGGGCCGGGCTGGGGCGGGCGTTTCAGTTGACCAATTTGTTTCCAAACCTGACCGTGCTGGAAAACGTGCGTCTGGCAGTGCAGGCCGCGCGACCCGGCGCGCATTTGCGCGGGCTCAATCTGTGGAGCATTTGGAGCGACCACAAGGCCCTGACTCAGCTCGCTCTTGAAGTGCTGGAAGCGGTGGCCATGCTGGACAAGCAGGACACCAAAGTGGCCGGCCTGCCGCACGGCGACCAGCGCAAGCTGGAGGTGGCCCTGCTGATGGCGCTGGACCCGTTGGTCTACATGTTTGACGAGCCCACAGCGGGCATGAGCCACGACGAGGCGCCAGTCATTCTCAACCTGATCCGGGCTCTGAAGAACGACAAGACCAAGACAATTTTGCTGGTAGAGCACAAGATGGACGTGGTACGAGAGCTGGCCGACCGCATCATCGTGTTGCACAACGGCTCGCTGGTGGCTGATGGCGAACCGGCCGAAGTCATTGCCTTGCCGGTGGTGCAAGAAGCCTACCTGGGTGTGGCGCCTGCCGGTCCAGCGACAGCCGTGATGGCAGGGGAGGGCGCATGAGCGACGCACTGTTGACCCTCAAAGGCGTGCACACCCACATTGGCGCTTATCACATCCTGCATGGCGTGGACCTTGTGGTGCCGCGCGGGCAACTCACCATGCTGCTGGGGCGCAACGGGGCGGGCAAAACCACCACGCTGCGCACCATCATGGGCTTGTGGCATGCCAGCCAGGGCAGCGTGAGCTTTGGCCAGCGCGACATCACCGCCACCGACACGCCCGAGATTGCGGCGCTGGGCATGGCCTATGTGCCCGAGACCATGGGCATTTTTTCGGATCTCACCGTCAAGGAAAACATGCTGCTCGCAGCACGCCAGGCCAAGCGGGCCAGCCAGATGGACGAGGCCAGGCTCAAGTGGATTTTCTCGCTGTTTCCCGCGGTGGAGAAGTTCTGGAATCACCCCGCCGGCAAGCTCTCGGGTGGGCAAAAACAGATGTTGGCTGTGGCCCGCGCGATCGTGGAGCCGCGTGAGCTGCTGATCGTGGACGAGCCCAGCAAGGGCCTGGCGCCGGCCATCATCAACAACATGATTGACGCCTTTGCCCAGCTCAAGGCCACTGGCACCACCATTTTGCTGGTGGAGCAAAACATCAACTTCGCCAAGCGCCTGGGCGACCAGGTGGCAGTCATGGACAACGGTCGGGTGGTCTACGCCGGCGCCATGCAGGCCCTGGCGGATGACGAGGCGCTGCAGCAATCGCTGCTGGGGTTGGCGATATGAGGTATTTCATGAAAAAAGACCCTCTAGCCACTGAATCTATTGCCTTAAAAGCTATTTATTTAATAGTGAATGAGTCTGTGAAGGAGTCGCCATGAAGGCGCTTGATTTCGACTGGAAGCCGTTGGCGCTGGTGCCTGCGCTGGCCTTGGGGGTGCTGCCCTTCATTGGTTCCCCCTCCACCTGGCTCACGCTGACCGTGGCGGGGTTGGCCATGGGCATGATTATTTTCATCATCGCCTCCGGCCTCACGCTGGTGTTTGGATTGATGGACGTACTGAACTTTGGCCATGGCGTGTTCATTGCGCTGGGCGCCTTTGTGGCCACCACGGTGCTGGGCCTGATGGGCGACTGGACCGGCTCACCCTACCTGCTCAGCAACCTGCTGGCGGTATTTGTCGCCATGCTGGTGGCCATGGCTGTGGCCGGTGCGGTCGGCTTGGCGTTTGAGCGATTCATCGTACGGCCGGTCTACGGCCAGCACCTGAAGCAGATCCTGATCACCATGGGCGGCATGATCATTGGTGAGGAACTCATCAAGGTCATCTGGGGTCCGGCGCAAATTGCCCTGCCCTTGCCCGAAGCGCTGCGAGGCTCCTTGTTGCTGGGTGATGCCGCCATCGAGAAATACCGGATTCTGGCCGTGGCGGTGGGTTTGGTGGTTTTTGGGTTGCTGGCCTGGACCTTGAGCCGTACCAAGATCGGCCTCTTGATCAGGGCTGGCGTGCAGGACCGCGAGATGGTGGAGTCGCTGGGTTACCGCATCAAGAGGCTGTTCATCGGGGTGTTTGTGGTGGGCAGCGCGCTGGCGGGCCTGGGCGGCGTCATGTGGGGGCTGTACCAGCAAAGCGTCACGCCGCAAATGGGCGCACAGGTGAACGTGCTGATCTTTATCGTGATCATCATTGGCGGCCTCGGCTCTACGGGCGGCGCGCTGATTGGCGCCTTGCTGGTGGGCTTGATGGCCAATTACACCGGCTTTCTGATGCCCAAGGTGGCGCTGTTCTCCAACATCGCACTCATGGTGGCGATTCTGTTGTGGCGCCCGCAGGGTGTGTATCCAGTAGCCAACCGATAAGCAGGACCCACCCATGTTGACAAGACTGTTATCCAATGATTTTCCGCGCAGCCGCGTGCTGGCTGTGGTGCTGGTGTTGCTGCTGATTGCCCTGGCCGGTGCGCCGTTTATCTTTCCCGGTGTGAAGGCGCTCAATGTGGCGGCCAAGGTGTTGGTGTTCATTGTGCTGGTGGCCAGCTTCGACTTGCTGCTGGGTTACACCGGCATTGTGAGTTTTGCCCACACCATGTTCTTTGGCATTGGGGCCTATGGCATTGCGGTGGCCACCACCCGGCTGGGGCCGACCTGGGAGGCACTGGCTGTGGGCGTGCTGGGGTCGCTGGCGTTGTCGTTTGTGCTGGCGCTGCTGGTGGGGCTGTTTTCATTGCGGGTACGGGCGATTTTCTTCGCCATGATCACGTTGGCCGTGGCTTCGGCCTTTTTGACCCTGGCCTCGCAACTCTCCGAGATCACGGGTGGCGAAGACGGTCTGTCGTTCAAGGTGCCCGAGGTGTTGTCGCCCAGCTATGAGTTCATGGATGAGCCGTTTCTGGGTGTCATGCTCGATGGCCGCCTGCTGAGCTACTACCTGCTCTTTACCGTGGCACTGGTGCTCTTGCTGGCCCTGCTGCGCATCGTGAACTCGCCATTTGGGCGGGTGCTGCAGGCGATTCGCGAAAACGAGTTTCGGGCCGAGGCCATTGGCTACCGCGTGGTGGTGTACCGCACCACGTCCGCCATTTTGTCGGCGTTGTTTGCCTGCCTGGCGGGTGCCATGCTGGCGCTCTGGCTGCGCTACAACGGGCCGGACACCTCGCTCTCGTTCGAAATCATGATGGATGTGCTCCTGATCGTGGTCATCGGCGGTATGGGCACGATTTACGGGGCGGCCATTGGCTCGGCCCTGTTTTTGGTGGCCCAAAGCTACCTGCAGGATTTGCTGCGCCTGGGCAGCGAGGCCACAACTGGATTGCCCTGGCTGTCAGCCTTGCTGTCACCCGACCGCTGGCTGCTCTGGCTGGGTGTGCTGTTTGTGCTGTCGGTGTATTACTTTCCCACCGGGGTGGTGGGGCGCCTGCGGGCGAGCGCCTTGGGACTCAAATCATGAGTCTGCAGCCCTTGTTCACTTCCCACTACCTTAGCTGTGCCGGGCGGGAGATTCATTACACCGAGTGGGGTGCCGGTAACCCGGAAACGGTGATGGCCTGGCACGGTCTGGCCCGCACCGGGCGTGACATGGACGAGTTGGCTGCCCATCTGAGTCACCGTTACCGGGTCATCTGCCCCGATACCCTCGGGCGCGGCTTGAGCCAATGGAGCCCGCTGCCAGTGCAAGAGTACTGCCTGGCTTTCTATGCTCGCCTGGCTGCCGATTTGTTTGATCAGCTGGAAATTCAAGCAGCTCACTGGGTGGGTACTTCCATGGGGGGCTCGATCGGCACGGTCTGCGCGGCAGGTAGGCTGGAGCCGGGGATGAAAAGCCGCATTCAAAGTCTCGTTCTGAATGACAACGCCCCGCAGCTGGCGGACACCGCGATACAACGCATCCGCGACTATGCGGGCAGCCCGCCCGCCTTTGACACGGTGACGGAACTTGAAGTGTTCTTTCGTCAGGTTTACAAGCCTTACGGTTGGCTCAGTGACGCCCAGTGGCGTCATCTGACTGAAACATCTACGCGTCGGCTGCCGGATGGTCGCGTCACACCGCACTACGACCCGGCCATGGTGCAGCAGTTCATCAGTCACCCGGATGACTACCAGATCTGGGCGCATTACGACGCGTTGACCGTTCCTGTCCTGTGCTTGCGCGGCGAGCAGTCCGACCTGGTGTTACCGGAGACTCTTGTCGAGATGGGGCGCCGGGGCCCGGGTGCCCTGGGGCTTTTACAGGTGACCGAAATTGCGGGTTGTGGCCATGCGCCAGCGCTCAATGTGCCTGCGCAATGGGCGCGAGTCGAGGCCTTTCTCTTGGCTGCGGCGTCCTCCACTGAATAAATTGACCCGGCGGTTTGTGTGTGATGGTGGGGTACTGACCGGACGGGTGCATTATTTTCCACCGACTGGCGGCGACGAAGCTGGCCGCTGCAGGGCGAGACGCTTGACTGATTTGCAAGGGCTTTAAGAATCCTCTACAAGTCGGTCTGGATTCAGGAACCCCTGGCCCGGCTAACAATCACTTCAGGACACACAATGGCAAAACTGAACGTCAATGGCAAAGTGCGCGAGTTCGAGGCCGAGCCCGACACCCCCTTGCTATGGGTGCTGCGTGAGCAGCTTGCGTTGACCGGTACCAAATATGGCTGCGGCATTGCCCAATGCGGTGCCTGCACGGTGCACATTGATGGCGTGGCGACGCGCAGCTGCGTGCGCCCGGTGTCCAGCGTTGGGTCCAAGGAAAAAATTGTGACGATCGAGGGTCTCTCGGCCAAGGGCACCCACCCGGTCCAGAAGGCGTGGACCAAACTGGATGTGCCGCAATGCGGCTTTTGTCAGTCCGGCATGATCATGGCCGTGACCGCTTTGCTCAAGACCAAGCCCAATCCCAGCGATGCCGAGATCAACGCCGCCATCACCAACATCTGCCGCTGCGGCACTTACAACCGGGTTCGCGCCGCGATCAAGGTAGTGGTGCAAGGTGGCAACACCAAAAGCGCCAAGCTGGCCATCCAGCACGCTGATGGGAGCACGACATGAACGCCCCCACAAAGCGTAATGTGCTGTTTCCCCAACTATCGCGCCGCGGATTCCTGGCCAGCAGCAGTGCCGTTGCCGGCGGGTTGCTGGTCAGTTTTCACGTTCCCCTTGCCCAGGCGCAGGGCAACGCTGCACCCGAGGTGAACGCATGGGTTGTCATTAATCCAGACGATACCGTGGTGATTCGGATCGCGCGCTCGGAAATGGGTCAGGGTACGCTGACGGGCCTGGCGCAGCTGGTGGCGGAAGAACTCGAATGCAATTGGGCCAAAGTCACGACCGAATACCCCACGCCTGGCCAGAATCTGGCGCGCAAGCGGGTCTGGGGTAACTTTTCCACGGGCGGCAGCCGCGGCATTCGCGAGTCGCAGGACTATGTGCGAAAGGGCGGCGCCATCGCTCGCATGATGCTGGTACAAGCGGCTGCAGACAGTTGGGGCGTGCCAGCCTCGGAGTGCAAGGCAGCCAACAGTGTGATCACGCACACGCCGTCGGGTCGAACTATCACCTACGGCAAGGTGGCCGGCGCCGCCGCCGGGCTGACGGCCCCGTCTGCTGACAGCGTGGTCCTCAAAAACCCCAAGGATTGGAAACTTTCAGGCAAGCGCTTGGCCCGTCTCGACACGGTCAAAAAAACCACGGGTGCGCAGGACTACGGCATCGACATGAAATTGCCCGGCATGCTCAACGCAGCCATCAAGGACTGCCCCGTGTTTGGTGGCACGGTCAAGAGCTTCAATGCGGCGGCCGTGGAATCCCTGCCGGGGGTCAAAAAAGTGGTGCAGATTGGCCCCACCGCGATCGCTGTGATCGCCGATACCTGGTGGCGGGCCAAGACCGCCCTGGAGGCCCTTCCCATCGAATGGGACAACGGCCCCAACGCGCTGGTGTCCAGTGCCGGCATCGCCGAGATGTTGAAAGCCGGTCTGGACGCCAAGGATGCCGTGGTGGGAAACAGCAATGGCGATGCGCCTACTGCCATCGCTGCGGCATCGAGAAAAATTGAAGCTGTTTATTCCCACCCCTACTTGAACCACGCCACGATGGAGCCCATGAACGCCACCGCGCGCTGGACGCCTGAGCGCTGCGAGGTCTGGACGCCCACGCAAAATGGTGAGGCTGCTTTCGCTGCCATGACAGAGGCGGCCGGTCTGCCGGCTGCCCAATGCGAACTCTACAAGTTGTACCTGGGTGGTGGTTTTGGTCGGCGCGGACGCTCTGATTACGTGACCCAAGCCGTGATGATTGCCAAGACCCTGCCCGGGACGCCGATCAAGATGATCTGGTCGCGCGAAGAGGATATGCAGCACTGCTTCTTCCACCCCGTGACGCAGTGCAAGATGACGGCGGGTCTGGACGCGCAGGGCAACATTACCGGCCTGCACATGCGCATTTCAGGCCAGTCCATTTTGGCCACAGTCGCCCCGCAAGTGATCAAGAATGGCAAGGACCCGGTGGTGTTCCAAGGACTGGATGCCAGCGGCCCCGAGTCGGCCATTGGCTACACATTTCCTAATCTGCTCATTGACCACGCCATGCGCAATCCGCATGTACCTGCTGGATTTTGGCGCGGTGTGAATCTGAACCAGAACGCCATCTACCTCGAGAGTTTCATTGACGAGATAGCGCACGCCACGCAACAAGACCCGCTGGCGTTGCGCCGCAAGCTGATGGCCAACCATCCCAAACACCTGGCGGTGCTGAATGCTGTAGCGGAGCGCGTGGGCTGGAGCAAACCGGCGCCCAAAGGTGTGTTCCGGGGACTGTGCCAGACCATGGGCTTTGGCAGCTACGTGGCTGCGTGTGCCGAGGTGTCTGTCAGCAAGGAGGGGGCGCTCAAGATACACCGCATCGTGGCCGCAACAGATCCCGGCCATGCAGTGAATCCACAGCAGATTGAGGCCCAGGTGGAAGGCTCATTTGCCTACGGTCTGACGGCTGCGCTGTATGGCGAGAACACGGTGAAGAACGGCGCCATGGAACAAAAGAATTTCGACACTTACCGCATTCTCAAAATGGATGAAATGCCGCCGGTGGAAACCATCACCATGCCCTCGGGTGGATTCTGGGGCGGCGTCGGAGAGCCGACTATCGCCGTGGCAGCGCCAGCCGTTCTGAATGCGATTTTTGCCGCCACAGGAAAGCGCATTCGCGATTTGCCTCTGAAAAACCACAGCCTGAAGAGTGCATGAAAATGGACCCGTCGGCCCCCTGTCCCAAGGCGTGCCGCCCGGTCCTGATGAGCACTGTGATGGGGCTGGCCATGTTCGCGGGGCCGGTCAGCGGACAAGCTGATGTGCGAGGCACGGGACTGGTGCCTTACAACGTGGTGGCGGACGGCATTCCCTTGTCGCTCACCGGGCGGGCCGGCGATGCGCAGGCGGGCCGCCAGCTGGTGGCCACCCGCCAGACCAGCATGTGCCTGCTGTGCCACACTGGGCCGTTGCCGGAGGAACCCTTTCAGGGCAATCTGGCGCCCGATCTTTCGGGCACCGGCCAGCGCTGGACGACGGCGCAGTTGCGTTTGCGGCTGGTCGATTCCAGCCGGCTCAATCCAGACACCATCATGCCCTCCTATCACCGAACCGAGTCGCTGACTCGCGTCGGCGGTGCCTGGCGGAACCTGCCCATTTTGTCGACTCAACAAATCGAGGATGTGGTGGCTTTCCTGGCCACTCTGCGCTGAAGCTCGACACGCCATGACCATGAAAAAGCTCACCCCCACTCGCCGCCACTGCCTCGCCACCGGGACTGCCCTGGTCGTTTGGGCGTTGGCGCGGCCTGCCCATGCAACGTCTGACGACATGACCCGGGCCCTGAAGGCCTACGCCGGCGGCTCTCTCATTCAGGAGGGGCGGGTCAAGCTTGATATCGCGTCACTGGTCGAGAACGGCAATACCGTGCCCATCACCGTGACCGTTCAAAGCCCCATGAGCACGACCGACCATGTCACGGCTATTGCCGTGTTCAACGAGCGTAATCCGCAAACCGAGGTGTTCAAGTTCGCCCTTGGCCCCCGCGCTGGCCGGGCCAGTGTCTCGACTCGTATCCGGCTGGCTACCTCGCAAAAACTGGTGGCAGTGGCACGCATGAATGACGGCTCATTCTGGTCGCATTCAGTGGATGTCGTGGTGACTATCGCGGCTTGTCTGGAAGAGGAGGTCTGACCATGGCACAGACCCTGATCAAGGTTCCGCCCACTGCCCGGGCTGGCGAAATCATTGAAATTCGCGCCACCATTGGACACCCCATGGAGACGGGATACCGCCCCGGGGCTGATGGTAAAACCCTGGCCCGTGACCTTATTAAGCGCTTTACCTGTCACTACAACGACGAACTTGTATTCGACGCGGAGTTGTTTGCAGCGATCTCGGTCAATCCGTTCATTGCCTTTCACACAGTTGCCGTAGCCAGCGGAACTTTGCGCTTAACCTGGGAAGGTGACTACGGTTTTAGGCACAGCGAAAGCGTGGCACTCCAGGTCGTATGAACGCAGGTCTGGGCGTCCGTCTATCGGGCTTGTGGCTGACGCTGTCCTGCCTCTTGCCCGTGCAAGCCCAGCCGGATTCCCGCCGCTCAGGTGCAGAGTTCATGGGTCAAGCGTTGCAAACCATGCAGCGCGATGACAGCCTGAACCCCGGCATGCTGTGGGTCAAGCAAGGTGATGTGCTCTGGCGCAAGGCTGGCGGCAACGGCACGCCGTCCTGCGCCGGGTGCCATGGCGAGGCTGTCACCAGCATGCAGGGAGTCGCCACCCGCTACCCGGCGTTTGACTTGCAGTTGCAGCGTCCCTTCAATCTGAGCCAGCGCATCAACCTGTGTCGGCAAAATCACCAGCAGACTGAGCCCTTGCGTGCGGAAAGCCAGGACCTGCTGAGTCTTGAAAGCCTTGTTGCCTATTCATCACGCGGCCTGCCGCTGACAGGTGTCAGTGACCCCCGTCTTGCACCGTTTCTGGCGCGTGGCCAGCAGCGTTACCAGCAACGCATGGGGCAGCTCAACCTGTCTTGCGCGCAGTGCCACGACCAGCGCTCGGGCCAGCGCCTGGGCGCCAGCCTGATCCCGCAGTCGCACCCCACGGCTTACCCGGTCTACCGGCTGGAATGGCAGGGCCTGGGTTCCCTGCAGCGAAGGCTTCGCAACTGCATGAGTGGCGTTCGGGCTGAGCTCTACCCCTATGGGGCTACCGAACTCGTGGAGCTGGAGCTGTACCTGGCCTCTCAAGCCCGTGGCATGCCACTGGAGGCCCCTGGCGTTCGACCTTGACCTACCAGTTTTTCGGGTTGGCTTTATGTATCGCGTTATTGGCTTCCTTGCCAGCCTTGTTGACGAGCTTTTTGCCGGCTTCGACGCTGGAGCTGCCGATGTCGACCAACTGGTTGCTGGAATTGAGCACCTGGCCCACCG
>CALRWE010000081.1:0-18766 GCA_943371745.1 Rhodoferax sp. OV413 | reverse complement strand
ATGGCGGCGCTCATTCCCAAGGCCAGCATCACGCGCTGGCTGGGGCGCAACACACCGGCCCATGTGTCTTACCCCGCTGCCGCTGCTGCAGGCTCCTTGCTGGCGGTGTGCTCCTGCACCATCGTGCCGCTGTTTGCTGGCATCTACCGCAAGGGAGCGGGGCTGGGCCCGGCCATGACGTTTTTGTTTTTTGCGCCGGCGGGCAATGTCCTGGCGCTGGCCTACACGGGCAGCATTCTCGGCGCGGAGTTTGCCGCCGCACGCTTGGTGCTGAGTCTGGTGTTTGGCATCGGCATTGGTGTGTTGATGGCCTGGTTGTTCTGGCGCGACGATGCCAGCCACGATGCCCAAACCGACAACCTGTTTGCGGACCAGGCCAGCATGGGCGGGGCCAGTCTGGGCGTGCTGCTGGCGCTGGTGGCCCTGTTGATTGCCGGGACCCTCAAGCTGTGGCCCCTGACGGCCACGCTGGCCACCGCGAGCCTGCCGTTGCCCTGGGCCCCAGCCTGGCAAGCCACCTTGACGCAGTGGGTTCCGTTTGACGCCGCCCGGGGCGAAGAGGGCGTGAGTGTGCAGGGCTCGCTCCTGATCGCGCTGCTGATTTTGATCGGTCTGACCGCCTTCAAAGGACTCGAGAACATCATTGAAGGCGCCAACCGCTGGACCTGGGTCACCCTGGGCCTGGCCGCCACCACGCTGCTGGTGGCGGCACTGCGCTTGACGCCTGGCATGGCCGGGTTGGAGGTGGCGTTCACGGGCCGTGTGGTGGCGGTGGCTCTGGCTTTGTGGGCGGTGCGCCACTATGCGCTGCGCTTGCCGGGGGAGGCGCGGCAGGCCTGGCTGTGGGAGTCATGGCGGTTTGTGAAACAGATTTTTTTGCTGCTGGTGGCGGGGGTGTTTGTGGTGGGCATGGTGCGCCCGTTCATTCGCCCGGAGTGGATCGAGTCCTTGGCCGGCGTCAACAATTTGCAGGGCAACGCGGTGGCGGTGGGGTTTGGCGTGTTCATGTACTTCCCTACGCTGGTGGAGGTGCCGGTGGCCCGGATGTTCCTGGACCTGGGCATGCACCCGGGCCCCTTGCTGGCCTACCTGATGGCCGACCCCGAACTGAGCCTGCAAAGCATGCTGATGGTGGCTGCCGTGATCGGGCGCCGAAAAACGGCTGCCTATGTGGGTTTGGTGGCAGTGTTCAGCATCTGCGCGGGCCTGCTCTATGGCACATGGGTGGATGCCCGCTGATCTTTTTACACATTTCCAAGGAGTGCCGCATGCTGACTGTCAAAATTTTGGGCTCGGGTTGCGCCAATTGCAAAAAGCTCGAAGCCGTGGCCCGCGGCGCTGCCCATGCGGCCCAAGTGCAGGCCGATTTCATCAAGGTGACCGACATGCAGCAGATCATGCAGTACGACCTGTTGTCCACCCCCGGCCTGGTCATCAACGACAAGCTGGTCAGCAGCGGGCGCATCCCGACCCAGGCGGAGGTTCAGGGGTGGCTGCAGGCATGAGTTTTAGTCAAATCGACCGCTAGCCGGCACGTCATAAGTCTTTTGAAAATAAAAAGAGGAGTGATTGGAGCGCGATACCAGCGCGAACGCCCGCAGCTGCTCCATATGACCGCCCGCCATTGGCGCTGGACCGTGCGTTGGTTGGCGTTGCTTGCAGCCTGTCGTGCCACAGGGTGATATTCTCGCTTGCGCCCTCAGGATCCTCTTCCTGATGTGCAAAAGAAGTGCGGTTGAGCAGGCTGCATGCATGGCTTTCAACCCAAGGAGCGCCTGATGGACAGTGCCAGCGACCAGGAATTATCGGAATTCGCCAACGCCCTGATTCATTCCCGCCAGAATGTTTCGCCCCGACGGCTGCTGGAGCCGGGCCCGTCACCCCAGCAGTTGCAGGACATCCTGGGCACGGCCGGTGCTGCGCCAGATCACGGAAAGCTCATGCCCTGGCGCTTTGTGGTGGTGCCTCACCACCAGCGCGAGCGGCTGGCTTCAGCGTTTGGCCAAGCCCTGCTGGACCGCGACCCGGGCGCCACTGCCGCGCAGGTCGAGAGCGCGCGGGAGAAGGCGCACCGGGCTCCGTTCCTGATGCTGGCCATTGCCCGTCTGGCAGAGCCCGCTGCCCCCGGGGCAGAACCGCGGATACCCGCAGCGGACGTGGGCGACACCGAGGTGAGTGACGCCGAGCGACTGGTGTCACTGGGCTGCGCGATTCAAAACATGGTGCTCTCCGCCCACGCCGCCGGTTTGGGCACCGGCCTGACCAGTGGTCAGGCGCTGTCTTCGCCCCAACTGCGGACCTTGTTCGGGTTGCAGGCCTCGGAGCAAGCCGTGTGTTGCATCAACATCGGCACCGTCACCCAACATCGCCCGGTGCGTTTGCGCCCGAGGGTGTCGGATTACGTGTCGGAGTTGGGCTGACTCGGCCCCGGCTCAGGGCAGGCTCACGCCGGCCTGGGTGATGACCGTCTGGTGTGAGTAGTCGCCCCGCGCCGGGCGGGCAATGCTGCCCTTGACCAGCACATAGTCCACAAAGCTTTGCGTGTAGAGCAAATAGGTGTTGACCGATCGGCCCGCCTTGAACACGGTGCCCAGCGCGGTGTAGCCGTCTTTGCCCTCGGCAATGAAGTCGTTGGTGACCAGCACATAGGTTTTGGCGGGGTCGATGTTGCTCCAGGCGCCGGTGGCCTTAACGCGCACCTGCACGTTGCTGAAGCGCTGCCCGCGGGTGCGGCTCATGTCCAGGTTCCAGCGCAGACCCGCCGCATAGGGGTGCGAGCCGTTGGACTGAGCCAGGTCGAGGTGGTTGGCTACGGCATCTTCCAGCGCGGTCACCATCTCGGTGCCGGTGAGCGACATTTCCACCAGCACGTTGGTGAACGGCAGCAGCGTGAAGGCCGTGTTCATGTTCAGGCTGCCGACAGCAATCGGGGTGCGCACACCGCCTGCGTTTTGCAACGAGAAATCGGCCCGCTTGGCGGCAAACAGGAAGGCTTCGGCCACGGCCTGCGCCGAGTCGCTCCCTCGGGCCAATGTGTTGCCTGCCTCACAACCTGCCACGCCGGTGCTGCGGTTGGTGCTTTCACCCGGCACGCGCACCAGGCACAGAGACTCGGTGGCGGTGCCGATCGGCTTGGCCTTCTCGGCAGCAACCTGGTCGCTGTAGGTTTTGAGCGTGGCCGTGGCCGCAGCGTCGGGGGTGAGTACCTTGACCAGCGGCTGGTTGGCGGCCAGGTTGGCTACCAGCGCGGTGCGCACCGTGTCGGACACGGTTTGCCAGACGCCAGCGCTGTCCTTGCGCTTGAAGCTGTCGCCAATCAACAGCGAGGCTTTGCCGCCACAGCTCTTGACGGCACCGGCCTCGTTGAACTGCAGGTTCATCAGGCCAAAGGCCTTGCTGTATTCCCAGGCCTGGCCGATGCACACCATGTCGCCATTTTTGTTGGTGGCCACCGTGGGGTAACTGCCCGATGAGGTGGCAATACCCACGGCCTTGAAGTCACCCAGCAGGCTGTGCGAGTCACCCCCGATGATGGCGTCCACATCGGTCAGTCTGGCGGCCATGGCCTTGTCGGCGTCATAGCCCTGGTGGGTGAGGGCCACGATGTGGCGCACGCCCTGGGCCTTGAGCTCATCAATGGCTTTTTGGGCCGAGGTGACCTCGTCGTTGAACTGGGTCGACACCAGGGGCCGCGATGAGTTGACGGTTTTGCCGGCGATGGTCACCGCCACGATGCCCACTTTGACGCCGTCAATTTCCTTGATCACCCAAGGCTTGAGGTAGGCCGCGCCACCGGTGGGCGCCAGGGCAGTGCCCGCCGCTGCCACCACATTGCTGGAAACCAACGAGGTTTTGCAACTGCCTTTGCCCAACTCGTCCAGAAAGCCCTTGAGCACCGTGTCGCTGTCGTCGAACTCGTGGTTGCCGGGGGTAAACGCATCAAAGCAGATGCTGTTCATCATCTGCGCATCAACCGCGCCCTTGAAGAACGTGTAGTACAGCGAGCCGGTCAGCGCGTCGCCCGCATGGAGTTTGAGCAGATTTTTGGTGCCCGCCACGGACTTGAACATCGCCGTCTGGCGGGCAAAGCCGCCCAGCTCCACTTGCGTGGCCAGGCCGTCAAGCGTCAACTCGGTGGCAGCGAAGGCATCCAGCTGGGAGTGGTGGTCGTTGATGTGGGCGATGTTGAGTTCCAGCGGTTTGAAGCTGGGCTCGTCGTTGCCACCGCAACCGGCGAGAGACAGACCCACGAGGGCCAAGGTGCCGACAGCGACCAGAGTGCGGGAGTTGAATGGGGTGTGCATGGGGGGTGGTAAGTGTTGTGGGCGAGTTGGGTAGGGTAGTTCTGATGTGTGACTGCCGTGTGTCAATCCGCCTTCGCTGCGGGTCACGGCTTTGTCACACCAGGCGCCTAAAAAGCAGGGTGCGGCACGGTGTGGGCAAGCCCCGGTGACCCAGACCGTGCGACTTGTCGCTTCGACTTTCCTTTTCAATATTCAGAGAGATGATTTCATGCTTCAAACTTCACGTCGGGACTTTGTGATCCGGTTGGCCTCCCTGGCCGCAGCGGCTGGCTCCGGCGCTGCCCTAACCGCCTGCGGTGGCGGTGATGACGCGGCGCCGAACTTCAACTATGGCGTGGCCAGCGGTGATCCGCTGGCGGATCGCGTGATCTTGTGGACGCATGCGCAATACGAAGGCGTTACCGACGATGTTGCCCTGACCTGGGAAGTGGCTTCTGACGCTGCTTTCACCACGCTTGTGACTTCGGGCGGCGCCCGTGCCTTGGCAGCTACTTCCTTCACTGTCAAGGTGGATGCCACAGGACTCAGCTCTGGCAAGGATTACTTCTTTCGTTTTCGCTCGGGCACCCATAGCTCGCCAGTGGGTCGCACCCGCACCTTGCCGTCTGCAGGTGCGGCGAGTTTGTCCCTGGCCGTGATGAGCTGTTCCAACTACTCCGCAGGCTACTTCAATGCGTATGCCGAGGTAACTCGCACCGATGCCCAATTTGCATTGCATTTGGGTGATTTCATCTATGAGTACGGCGCGGGCGGCTATGCCAGCGCCGACGCCGTGAAGCTGGGCCGGGTGGCTGAGCCTGCCACGGAATGCCTGAGCTTGAGCGACTACCGCAAACGCTACGCCCAATACCGTTCAGACCCGGACAGCAAGGTGTTTCATGCCGCGATGCCCGTCATTGCGGTCTGGGACGACCATGAAGTGGCCAATGACGCTTACAAGGTTGGTGCCGAAAACCACACTGAAGGCGCTGAGGGCAAGTTCACGGACCGCCGTACCGCAGCCATCCAGGCCTGGCATGAGTGGATGCCAGTGCGCGCACCGGATGCCACGGATTTGCGCAAGATCTACCGCAGCTTTGACTTTGGCGGTCTGACCGCGCTGCACATGCTGGACACCCGCTTGCTGGGGCGTGACAAGCAGGTGGAGTTCACCGACCTACTGAATCCTGCCACCGCCGCCGTCGCGATGGCTGCCCTCGCTTCGCCCACGCGCACCCTGATGGGTGCGACACAGCTCGGTTGGCTGCAAGGGCAGATGGCAGCCTCCAAAGCCACCTGGCAAGTGCTGGGGCAGCAAGTGCTGATGGGGCGCATGAGTTTTCCGGTGAGCGTGCTGGCGGCCTTGAACCCGAGCGATACCAGTGCCAATGCACTGGCAGCCGGGCAAAAAGCCATCACCGACTATCTGACGGCTAAAGGGACTGCAGCCCAGGCGCCGGCTGCGTTGACCCCCATCCAAAAAGCCCTGCTCAACCCGGCCACCAACCCCAAGCTAGGCTACAACCTGGATGCCTGGGACGGCTACCCCGTGGAGCGTGAAGTGCTGTTGTCCTCCGCACGCCAACTGGGCAAGAAGTTGGTGGTGCTGGCGGGTGACACCCACAACGCCTGGTCCAGCCGCCTGACCCTGATGGACGGTACAGTGGTGGGCCAGGAATTTGCAACTCCCGGCATCAGCTCGCCCGGCTTGGAGGAGTATCTGGCCACCTTGCTGCCCGCTCAGACGCAGGCGATTTTCCTGGGGATCGTGGACGATTTGAAGTACGCAGACACCTCCCGCAGAGGTTTCTTGCGCATGACCTTCACCCAGACCGAAGCCAAAGGCACCTGGCACTTTGTCAGCACCATCAAGTCACGCACTTACACGGTGGACGCGAGCGCGTCGCAAACCTTCAGCGGGTGATTTGCGCTGGCGTCTGTAAACGTTAAAAAACCACCGCCGGCAGGCTGCCGGTGGCGGTTGAGAAGGCAAACAATCCAGCTGCCCTAAGCCCGCCTTCGCGGGCTTAGGCGCGCATCAATAGCCGAGATTAATCAGGAACACAGCGGTGGTACCGCTGGTCTCGTTGCCCACCACAAGCAGGGGTTTGCCGTTGGGCGAGTCGGTCGCCTTGATGATCGTGAGACCTTCGGGGCCGCGGTCACCCGTGATGGCGTCCCGGGTATTGAGGTAGTTCACAAAAGTGACCGAGGCGGGGTTCGTCACGTCGTACACCATTACACCGCCCACCCGCTCCAGACCAACGAAGGCAAAAGTTTTTTTGCCAAATTGGGCAATGGTCACGCCCTCGGGCTCAGGACCTTTGCTGGTGCTGCGGCTGTCCAGTGTGTTGTTGTCGTGGCTGGCATTGAAGACCACGTTGGGCAGGGCCTTGGTGCGCTGTTCCAGGTCGTCACCCGAGTCAAACACACGGGTCACATCGCTGCTCCAGATGCTGAAAGAACGGCCGCCAAAGCTGTACAGCTCGGTGCACAGCCCGGCGGCGTTTTTGCCCGTGCTGTCGCCGTTGGGGCTGGTGGTGATGCGCAGGCGTCCCAGGTTGCTGTCCAGGATCTGGTTGGCCGCATCAGCAAATACGGTGGGGTCGAGTCCCAGCGCGCAATGTGCACGTACCCGGGTTTCCTCATTGAAGCCAGGCCAGTCGGCTCGGGTGTCGCCTTCGTTGGCGGTGATCAGGTAAGTCTTGCCGTTGACGGTGTAGCTGGCCAGTGCATCTGGTAAGTACATGCCCTTCACGGGTACCGGCCCGATCTTGATGATGGGCGTGCCGCTGTTGCTGTTGGCAACACCGTCTTCGTCGCTCACGTCCATGCCCATGCCTGCGACATTGTGATTTTTGAAGCCCAGGGGCTTGATGGAGGTGACTGTTTTGGTGGCAATGTCGATGACGGCAATGGCGTTGTTTTCTTGCAGTGTGACGTAGGCGGTGCTGCTGTCGGCTGAGATGGTGATGTATTCGGGCTCCAGATCCTGCGCCACGCTGGCGCCAGGGCCGTAGATGCGCACGCCGGCGGCACGCAGGGAAGCCAGCTGGCTGTTGAAGCTGGAAAACCCAGCGGTGGTGACCGTGCGCACCAGGCTGCTGGCCGTGGCGGTAGGGCTCAGACCTGACACCGCAATGAGGCTGACCGAGCCTTCCGGGTCGACCGAGTCAGGCAAGCCGTAGCTGTTGGGTTCGCCTTCATTGGCGACCAGCAGGTGCTTGCCATCGGGGGTGAAGGTGAGCATGTCGGGCAGCGCACCCACGGTGTTGGTGCCAAGCAGGGTGAGGTCGCTGGCGCGTAGCCAGGCCACTACCCCGTTGTTGGTCTTGGGGTTGGCCTCGACGGCCAGTGCAACGATGCCGTTGAACACGGCCACACTGTTGATGCCGCCTAAGCCCACCCCGATGGATGCTGTGGCAATGGAGCCAACCAGCGTCGGCTTGGTGGGGTCTGCGAAGTTCAGCACATCCACTGAGGCATTGGCGCCGTTGATGACGAACAAACGTTTGCTCAGGGGGTCATAAGCCGTGATTTCTGCGGATGAAAGGCCGCCGCTGTGGGCAAAGCCCCCGATCTTGGTGAGCGCCAGGCTCACCGGTGTGGGCTCCGCCACCGCAGCAGGCTCGTCGCTGCCGCCGCAGGCCGTCAAGACAGCGGTCATCACCAGTGTGGCTGCGAACAGGCGGGCAGGTTTCAGGGAGTGCAATTTTTTCATGGGACAAACGGTTACAGGTTGGTTGAAACCCCCCTGTTGTACCGATGACATGTGTCATTGCCGTGACACCCGTGGGCTGCACTGCAGTGGACGTAACTTTAATCTGCCTCCACCTGAACCAGGCAGTCATAAAACGTGGGGGCACGCCCCAGATCGGTAAGCTTTTGACTTGTGACCTGGTTCACGTTGGTGCCGTCCAGACCGAGTTTGCGCCACCAGATACCCAGCCCGTTGACCACGCCCGGGCGGGCGCGGGCTGACACGCTGACCTTGCATCGGTACACGCCCCGGTCATTGAACACGCGCACCACCTCACCGCCGCGCAGCCCACGCTCAGCAGCATCGCTGGCGTGCATTTCCAGCAGCGGCTCCCCCTCGATGTCTCGGAGGCTTTTGACATTGACGAAACTGGAGTTCAAAAAGTTGCGTGCCGGCGGCGAGATCATGGCCAGCGGGTACAGGGCAGATGAGTTGAACGGCTCATGGTTGGGTACGTGGTCGGGCAGGCCGTCCAGGCCCTGTGCCGCCAGGCGATCGCTGAAGAACTCGCATTTGCCGGACACTGTCGGGAAGTTGCCTTGGGCAAAGGGTGCCTCTGGAACCGCCAAGCTCGCAAAGCCCTGATCCATCAGGGTATTGAAACTCACCGCATCGCCATATGCCGCGCGGCACAGGGTTTCGTCGCTGTCGGTAAGGCAGGCGTCGGTGAATCCCATGCGTGCGGACAATTCGCGAAAGATCTGCGTGTTGGGTTTGGCCTCGCCCACCGGGGCAATCGCGGGGCGATTCAGCAGCGCGTCGGTGTGGCCGTAACTGGAGTGCACGTCCCAGTGTTCCAGCTGGGTGGTGGCCGGCAAGATGTAGTCGGCATAGTCGGCCGTGTCGGTCTGAAAATGCTCCAGCACCACCGTAAAGAGGTCTTCGCGGGCAAAGCCCTGCACTACCTTACCGGAGTCCGGTGCAACGGCGACCGGGTTGCTGTTGTAAACAATCAAAGCCTCAATCGCCGGGCCGAACGCCGGGCTGGCCGGGCGCAGCAGGTCGTCGCCAATCGTGCTCATATTGATGGTGCGGGGCGTGCGCTGGCCTAGCAGGTCAGGTCGTTGCAGCGCGGCCCGATCTACCGGAAACTGGCCCGAGCTGGACAGCAGCATGCCGCCGGCGCGGTGGCGCCAGGCCCCGATGAGCGCGGGCAGCGAGGCAATCAGGCGCACCGCATTGCCGCCCCCGTGCACGCGCTGCAGGCCGTAGTTCATGCGGATGGCCGCAGGATGGCGGCTGGCCGCGCAGGCGCCGTAGTCGCGTGCGAGCGCCCGAATTTGCTCGGGCGCAATACCGCAAACCGCTGCAGCGCGCTCGGGGCTCCATTGCAGTGCCCGCTCGCGCATCAGGTGCCAGCCGCGCGTGTGCCGCGCCAGGTAATCGTGGTCGAGCCAGTCGTGGGTGATGAGTTCATGCATCAGGGCCAGCGCCAGGGCGCTGTCAGTGCCGGGCAGCAGGGCTATGTGCTCGTGGCACTTGTCGGCGGTTTCGCTTTTGCGCGGGTCAATGCAGATCAGCTTGGCGCCGTCGCGCTTGGCCTGGTTGGCGTAGCGCCAGAAGTGCAGGTTGCTGGCAATGGAGTTGCTACCCCAGATCAGGATGAGTTTTGACTCTGCAAAAAATTCGACCCGCATGCCCACCTTGCCGCCCATCGTCTGGGTCAGGCCCTCGGCCCCGGCAGATGCGCAAATGGTGCGGTCCAGCAGCGATGCGCCCAGCCGGTGAAAGAATCTCGCGGCGATACTCTCGCTCTGCACCAGCCCCATGGTGCCTGCGTAGCTGTAGGGCAGGATGGCTTGGGCGGCGCTCGGCCCCCGGTTGGCAATGGCCTGCAAGCGGCCGGCAATGTCCGAGAGCGCAGCCTCCCAAGTCACCTTCTCGAACTGCCCCGCGCCTTTGGGGCCGACGCGCCTCAAGGGGTGCAGGACGCGTTCGGGGTGGTAGGTGCGCTCGGTATAGCGAGAGACCTTGGTGCACAGCGCCCCATCGGTGTGGGGGTGGGCCGGGTTGCCCTGCACCTTGATGGCGATGCCGTTCGCCACGGTGGTCAGCATCGAGCAGGTGTCAGGGCAGTCATGCGGGCAGGCGCCCAAAACCTGGCTGGTCGGGGAGGTGGGGGTCAGTGTCAAAGAGGTGTCCATGGTGGTTCGGGTCATCTGTGCAGGGCCATTTTGGCGCATTCATTCAGGGCATTGGCGATGCCAACAGCAAACCAGAGATAACCCCGCGCAGCCAGCGGCTGCCCGGATCGTGGTGGTAGCGCTCATGCCAATGCTGCTTGACGCTGTAGTCTGGCAATGCAAACGGCGTGGGCAGGAGTTGCAAGGCGCCGCGGTGCTGCATCATTTCACCCAGCCGCTGCGGAATGGTGATGATGTGGTGGGTCTGCTCCACCACAAACGCCGCACCCAGGAAAGTCGGCAGTTGCAGCGCAACGCGGCGCGCAATGCCGAGCCGGACAATTTCGCGGTCCAGCACCAGAGGTGCTGCGCCCGACGAATTCACCACCACATGGTCTTCCGCTTCAAATTGGGCTCTGCTGAGCGCGCCACGGATGCGCGGGTGCTCGGCGCTCACCATGCACACAAAGCTCTGCATGAACAGCAACTGCTGGTAAAAGCCCGCTTCAAGTTGCGGCATGAAGCCCAGAGCCAGGTCGGCCCCGCCGCTTTCCAACAGGGTGGCTGTGTCCTGGGACAGCGGCAATATCTCGATCCGGATGCCCGGGGCGCTCACGCGCAAGGTCTTCATCAGCTTGGGCAGCAGTACCAACTGGCTGATGTCGGTCATGCAGATGCGAAAGGTGCGCTGTGACGAGGCGGGGTCAAAGTCATTGCGGTGTCCCAGCACCTCGTCCAGCGCGTCCAGCACGGCGCGCACTGGTCTCACCAAGCCTTCGCCAAAGGGCGTGGGCTCCATGCCGCTGGAGGTGCGCACAAACAGCGGGTCACCCAACTGGTGGCGCAGTTTGGACAGGGCCACACTCACCGCGGGTTGGCCCAGGTCCAGCGCGAGCGCTGCCGCAGTGACGCTGCGGGTCTTGTAGATCTCGTCAAACACGGTCAGCAAACGCAGATCGATGGTGTTCATGGGGTAAGACTATTCAAATTTCGAATAGAGCATATTAATCAGATTGCGTTTACAGAATTTTGGTCTGGCTGGAAAATTCGCCCCACTTTCAAACAAGGGGACACCACCATGCAGGAACTGGGCCGACTCGAAGACTTGCCGCAAGATTACCGCGACGCGCTGACCGCGCAAAACCTGGTGCCGCTGTGGCCCAGCCTGCGCTCTGTGTTGCCGCCGGGCAAGCCCATTCCACGCACCCAGCCGACCTGCTGGTCTTACCAGGGCTTGCGCTCTTTGCTGCTGAAGGCCGGCGAACTGACCCCGATTGAAAAAGCCGAGCGCCGCGTGCTGGTGCTGGCCAACCCCGGCCACGGCCTGGAAAAAATGCAGGCGTCGTCCACCATTTACCTCGGCATGCAGCTGCTGCTGCCCGGCGAGTGGGCACCGTCCCACCGTCACACCCCCAACGCCGTGCGCATGATTGTGGAAGGCGAGGGCGCCTACACCACGGTCGATGGTGAAAAATGCCTGATGAGCCGGGGCGACCTGATTTTGACGCCCACAGGCCTGTGGCACGAGCATGGCCATGAGGGCGATGCGCCCGTGATCTGGCTCGATGTGCTGGACCTGCCGCTGGTGTATTACATGGAGGCCTCCTATGTCACGGAAGGCAAGGCGCAAGCCGTGACCTCCGAAGGGGCCGAGCGCGCCTACCAGCGCGGGGGCGTGGTGCCCACCCCCATGTTCAGCCGCTCCGAGCAGCGCTACCCGATGCTGCGCTACCCGTGGGTCGATGTGCGTGCGGCTTTGCAGGCGCTGGACGCCAGCCAGCCGGACGTCGAAGCCGTGCAAGTGGCTTATATGAACCCTGAAACCGGCGCGGCCTGTCAGAACATTCTGGGCTATTCGGCCCTGATGCTGCGCCCAGGTGAGGTGCTCAATCTGCCGGCCCGCTCGACCGCGATGGTGTTCCATCAGATTGAGGGCAGCGCCACGGTCAGCGTGGCATCGAAGGCGTTCACGCTGGTGAATGCCGACACCTGCTGCATTCCCGGTTATGTGCCGGTCAGCTTGACCAACAACTCGGCAGACCAGCCCGCCTTCCTGTTCATCGCCGACGACGCCCCGCTGCAAAAGAAGCTCGGCGTGTACGAAGTCCGTACCTGATTCATCCGCATTCCACGCTATTGAACAAGAAAGTATTCCATGACCCAAGCCAATTACCTTTGGACCCCACCCGCCCTCGCTTCTGTGGCCGTGCGCGGCACGGACGCCCGTTTTCCCGTCAAGCGCATCTTCTGCGTGGGCCGCAACTATCACGCCCACGCGGTGGAGATGGGCCGCCCGGTGGACAAGTCCACATCCAAACCGTTTTACTTCACCAAGTCGCCATCGGCCTTGGTTGAGTCGGGTGCCACCGTGCCTTACCCCGCTGGCACCAGCAATTACCACTTTGAGATGGAGTTGGTGGTGGCCATTGGTGCCCCCGGATTTCGGGTCAAGGAATCGGACGCCGCCGGCCTGATCTACGGCTACGCCGCCGGCCTGGACATGACCCGGCGCGACCTGCAACTGGTGGCACGTGACCAGGGTCGTCCTTGGGACTTGGGCAAGGACTTTGAGAAGTCCGCCGTGTGTGCCGAGATCGTGCCCGCAGGTACCCTCGGTGTTTTGACCAGTGGCGCGATCCACCTCGAAGTCAACGGTGAGACCAAGCAGACCTCGGACCTGGACAAGCTGATCTGGAACATCCCCGAGCTGCTGGCGGATCTGTCCCAGTACTACCACCTGGAGCCGGGCGACCTGATCTACACCGGCACGCCCGAAGGCGTGGGCGCGGTCAAGACCGGCGACAAGATCACCGGTCATGTTGCGGGCGTGGGCGGCGTGGCTTTGAACATCGGCGCTGCTGAATAACTAAACGAACCGAGGATGCACATATGACCCAAAAAAATCTTCCCGTGATCGTGGCCGGTGGTGGCATTGGTGGTTTGGCCGCCGCCCTGGCGCTGGTGCGCCAAGGCTTCAATGTGCAGGTGCTGGAGCAGGCGCCCGAGATTGGTGAAATTGGCGCGGGCATTCAGCTCGGCCCCAACGCCTTTCACGCGTTTGACGCGCTGGGTGTGGGTGACAAGGCCCGAGGCCGCGCTGTGTACACCGACTACATGGTGATGCACGACGCGCTGGACGAGTATCAGGTCGGCAAGATCCCCACCGGCGAGGCGTTCATCCAGCGCTTTGGCAACCCCTATGCGGTGATTCACCGGGTGGACGTGCACAAGTCTTTGCTTGAGGGTGCGGTCGAGACCGGCAAGGTTGAATTCATCACCAGCACCCGCGTGCAACGTGTCGAGCAGGACGAGGCCGGTGTCACCGCGTTCTGCGCGAATGGCAAAACGTACCACGGCCAGGCCCTGATTGGGGCGGAAGGCGGCAAGTCGGTCGTGCGCCAGCAGTATGTCAATGACCCCGCGCGCGTCACGGGCCATGTGGTCTATCGCGCCGTGGTGGAAAAAGAAGATTTCCCCGAAGACTTGCGCTGGAATGCGGCCAGCATCTGGGTTGGCCCGAACTGCCATCTGGTGCATTACCCGTTGCGGGGTGGTGAACAGTACAACGTGGTGGTGACCTTCCATAGCCGCAACCAGGAGGAGTGGGGTGTGACCGACGGCAGCAAGGACGAGGTGGAAAGTTACTTCCAGGGCATTTGCCCCAAGGCCCGCCAACTGATTGAACTGCCCAAAACCTGGAAGCGCTGGGCCACCGCAGACCGCGACCCCATTGACACCTGGGTGTTTGGCCGGGCCGCGATTTTGGGCGACGCCGCGCACCCCACCACCCAATACCTGGCCCAAGGCGCCTGCATGGCCATGGAAGACGCCGTGACACTGGGCGAGGCGCTGCGCGTGCACCACAACGACTGGACAAAGGCGCTCGCGCTGTACCAAAAGTCCCGTGTGGCCCGCACGGCCCGCATTGTGCTGTCGGCCCGTGAAATGGGCCGGCTGTACCATGCCAAGGGCGTAGAGCGCCTGGTTCGCAACGACCTTTGGAAGGGCCGCACGCCGGAGCGCTTTTATGACGCCGTGGAGTGGTTGTATGGCTGGAATGTCAGCAACTGCCTGGCAGCCGAATGAACAGGACTCATCTATGAAACTCTACAATTTTTTCCGCAGCGGCACCTCGCACCGTCTGCGCATTGCCCTGAACCTGAAAGGCCTCACCGCCGAGTACGTTGCGGTGGATCTGCGCACCGAAGAGCACCTGGGTGCGGCCTTCAAGGCGCTCAATCCGCAAGGGCTGGTGCCCGCACTGGCGATGGATGACACGGTGCTGATCCAGTCGCCCGCCATCATCGAGTGGCTCGAAGAGCGCTACCCCGCCCCCGCCTTGTTGCCTGCTGATCCGCAGGATCGGGCCCGCGTGCGGGCGCTGGCGGCCATTGTGGGTTGCGACATTCACCCCATCAACAATCGCCGTATTCTGGAGTACCTCCGCAAGACCCTGGGCTGCGATGAGGCTGCGGTTTTGGCGTGGTGCGCCACCTGGATCAACGAGGGCTTTGCGGCCCTGGAGGCCCTGCTGGCGGCCGATACACAGCGCAGCAATTTCTGTTTTGGCCACACTCCGACGCTGGCCGATGTTTACCTGGTCCCCCAGGTGGAGAGCGCCCGCCGTTTCAAGGTGGACTTGACGCCTTACCCGAACATTGTGGCCATCGACAGGACCTGCGCGGAGCTCGACGCCTTTCGCCGGGCAGCCCCCGGCGTGCAGCCCGACGCGCCCTGATGTCCCGCGTCCCCCGCACAGTGGTATTGCAGGATCCAATCTGTTTCTGAGGGAAAAATCAGGATTTTCTGCTCCCGATATGGCGAATCAGGGTTCTGGTTATAGACTAGTTCCATAGGAGCACATATGAAAACCATTGATTCGATCGTTACCCAGGCTGCAGGCATCGCCCGCATCCGCAAAGACATCCATGCCCACCCCGAGCTATGTTTCAAAGAGGTTCGCACGGCTGACGTGGTGGCCAAACAACTCGCCGACTGGGGCATTCCGATGCACCGCGGCATGGGTACCACGGGGGTTGTGGGCATCGTGAAGAGTGGCACGTCCAGCCGCGCCATTGGCTTGCGTGCGGATATGGACGCTCTGCCAATGCAGGAGTTCAACACCTTCAGCCACGCCAGCGTGAACCCCGGAAAAATGCACGCTTGCGGCCATGATGGCCACACCGCCATGCTGCTGGCTGCAGCCCAGCATTTCGCAAAAAACCGCAATTTCGATGGCACGGTGTATCTGATTTTTCAGCCGGCCGAAGAGGGCGGCGGTGGTGCGCGCGAGATGATCAAGGACGGCCTGTTCGAGCAGTTCCCCATGGAGGCCGTGTTTGGCATGCACAACTGGCCAGGCTCCGAGGTGGGCAAGTTTGCAGTCAGCCCTGGCCCGGTCATGGCGTCGAGCAACGAGTTCAAGATCACGATCAAGGGCAAGGGCGGCCATGCCGCGCTCCCGCACAATGGCCTTGACCCGGTGCCTGTAGCCTGCCAGATGGTGCAGGCGTTCCAAACCATCATCAGCCGCAACAAGAAGCCGATTGATGCCGGGGTGATCTCGGTCACGATGATCCACGCTGGTGAGGCCACCAACGTCATTCCCGACAGTTGCGAGTTGCAAGGCACGGTGCGCACCTTCAGCATCGAGGTGCTGGACATGATCGAGCAGCGCATGAAGCAAATTGCCGAGCACACCTGTGCCGCCTTTGACATGACGTGCGAATTCAGCTTTGTGCGCAATTACCCGCCCACCATCAACAGCGTCAAAGAGGCTGAGTTTGCCCGCAAGGTGATGGCCAGCATCGTCGGCGAAGACAACGTGCAGGTGCAGGAGCCAACCATGGGTGCCGAGGATTTTTCTTACATGTTGATGGCCAAGCCCGGCTGCTACAGCTTTATTGCCAATGGCGATGGCGCGCACCGTGAAATGGGTCACGGCGGCGGCCCCTGCATGTTGCACAACCCGAGTTATGACTTCAACGACGACCTGATTCCGCTGGGTGGCACCTACTGGGTGCGACTGGCTGAAGAGTGGCTCAAAACCCCTGTTTGAACGGACACCACCCCATGATGAATGTCGTTGAATCCTTTTCGGCCAGCTACGCGCAGGCGCGTACCAAGTTTTTGGAGGCCGCGGCCCAAGCCAGCTTGGCGGTGACCTCCTGCGTCCATCCGCTCCCTGGGCGGGATGGCGAGGTGCTGGCGATGGATGTGGCACTTGACGGCCACCCCGACGCCGACAAATTATTGATCCTGAGCAGCGCCTGTCATGGTGTGGAGGGCTACTGCGGCAGCGGGGTGCAGGTGTTTGCCTTGCACGATGCCGAGTGGCGTGAAAAAGCCCGTGCCCAGGGCGTTGCTGTGCTGTACATCCATGCACTGAACCCCTATGGTTTTTCACATGTGCGGCGCACTACCCATGAAAACGTGGACTTGAACCGCAACTTTCAGGACTTTTCCAAAGCCCTGCCCCTGAACGAAGCCTACGGCGCCTTGCGTCCGCTCCTGCTGCCTGAGCAGTGGCCGCCAGACGCTGCCAACGCGCAGGCAGTGGCCCAGTTCATAGAGACCCAGGGCATGACGGCGTTTCAAGCCGCCATCACCCGCGGTCAGCATGAGTTTCCTGACGGTTTGTTCTTTGGCGGCACCGAGCCCACCTGGAGCAACCTGACCTTGAGGCAGGTGCTGCGCGACCATGCCACCCGGGCGGCAAAAATTGCCTGGATTGATTTGCACACCGGGCTGGGACCCAACGGCGTGGGCGAACGCATCTTTGCCTGCAAGGACGACAAGGCCGCCCTGGCGCGCGCTCGCGACTGGTGGGGTGGCGGGGGTGCCACGCCGGTGACCTCGATTTACGACGGCTCATCAACCTCGGCTTTTCTGACCGGACTCATGTGGATGTCTGCTTACCAGGAGTGCCCGCAGGCCGAGTACACCGGTTTGGCTATGGAGTACGGCACCCAGCCCATGGAGCAGGTCATGCACGCCCTGCGGGCAGAGCACTGGCTCAACAACCACCCCGAGGCGCCAGCGGCCTTGGCCGCCCAGATCAAGCAGCAACTGATGGATGCGTTCTACACCGACACCGATGCGTGGAAAGGCCAGATTGTCAGCCAGGCACGCCAGTCCCTGTTTCAGGCGGTGGAGGGCTTGAGCGCCTGATCAGTCTGCAAAACGGCGCGCTGCCATGTGCAGCAAGCCGTCGAAAATGAGGTTGTCCACCAGTTCAAACTGCACCGACATGCTGGGGGCCATCTTCCAGCCCGCACCCCCCGTCATGACGCATTTTGGGTCCGCACCGCAGTGGGCGCGTACATGTTGAACCATGCGCTCCACAGCGCCGGCGATGGCGAAGGTGCCCCCGCTGGTGAGGGCGTCACTGGTGTTGGTGGGGAACTCGCGCACCTCACCAGTAGGCACATGCAGCCCGGCGGTGCCGGACTCCAGGGCGCGCAACATGATGCCGTGGCCCGGCAAAATGATGCCGCCGAGAAACTTGCCACTGGCATCAATGGCTTCCACGGTGACGGCCGTGCCCACCATCACCACCACCATGGGGCGGGCAGGGCCTTGCGCCAAAGACCTGTGCCAGGCGCCAATCATGGCTACCCATCGGTCGGCACCCAGGCGTGTGGGATGGTCATAGCCGTTGCTCAACCCGGCTTCGGCCGCACTGGACACGACCCACTGGGGGGTGGTATCCCAGATTTCCATTTGCTCCTGCACGCGTCGCTTGACTGCGTCGCCGGCCACAATGCAGCCCAGCATTCGCTCGGGCTGACCCAAAGTAGCCCAAGCCCCATCAGCCAGCTTCTCGATATTCTCAAGAAACTCGGCGCCTTGCGCCAATAGCGGCGCATCCGGGTGGGGGGATTGGTACATTGCCCACTTGAGGCGGGTGTTGCCAACGTCAATTGCCAGAAATGTCATGGCATCATTATCATCAAACAAAAGCGCCCAAGCACTGACGCCAGTTTGAAGTTCAGCTTTGCTTCCAGGGCAGGCCACGGTAGCGCCAACCGCCGGTATGCCCTCGCTGGCCGTTTTCATCAGGATCGCCTTCAAAGCCCTCAAGAATGTTGTACGCCTCCATGCCCAACTCGGTGGCCCGCTGGGCGGCGGCGATGGATCGCACACCGCTGCGGCACAACATCACCAGTTTGGTCCCCGAGGGCGCAGCGGCCTTGATTTCCTCGTCAAAATCAGTGTTCATGCTCATGCCCGGCCACTGCTTCCAGGCCAGGGCCACAGCCCCCGGAACATGGCCCACCCAGACACGCTCTGCGTCGGTTCGAACGTCGATCAAGAGCGCCTCGCCGGATTGCCACCATTGGCAGGCCAATTCGGGGAGAATGTCGCCGGCGTAGCCGTCTGGTTTGCTTGGTGATGTGATCATGGTGTCCGATGGTCAAGATTTGCGCAGGGTGAAGGTGAGCTGAGTTGGTTCTCGTATTTTGGGTCATGCCATGAGTTGTCGCAAATGCGACAAGAAAGAGCACGGTGTGAATCTCCCCGTTTTATCTCGGGGCATGGGTGAAAACACTTAGTTCCATTTGTGAAAAATGTATCCAGAATGCAGACAAGCCTATTTT
>CALRWE010000080.1:0-19134 GCA_943371745.1 Rhodoferax sp. OV413 | reverse complement strand
GGCCCCCAGCAGCGCGCCGGCCAGCGCAGTCCACAACAGGGAGTGCGAATGGCCTCGGTGCAGCACCATGTTGAGCACAGCGTCCCCGTGGTCGAGCAACACGTCGAGGTCGGGCAGGGTACCGGCCGCGCCGCCCCACAGTGCGGCTTTCCAGACCGCAGTGCGTCGCCCCATGATGGCCACGCCGAGGCTGGCCCCCAGGGCCAGTTGGGAAATGGAGTCCATGTTCCGCCCCTTCAGCCCGAAATGATGGTGGCCGGGTAACCGGCTTCTTCCAGCGCGGCCGCGATTTCCTCGGGACTGATGAAGTTGGTATGTTCGGCCCACGCAGTTTGCTGGGGCAGGTTGACATCGGCCACATGGATGCAGGGCAGGTCTTGCAGCTCAAACATCACGGCATCAGCATCGTCGGCGGACACCATGGTCGGGAGGGAAAAGTGGGTGGTTGGCATGGAGGTAATCCGCTTTATTTCCAGCGCACCGGCTCAATATCTACGTTGTGCGTGCCGTCACCCAGCATCAGCACGCCTTCCTGGATCGTGGCCTGCAATTGCATGCTGCGCTGGGCCATGGGAATGAGCGCCTGCGCCGCGACGGTGGGCACCCGAAACACGCTGAGGTTTTTGGGCCGGGCCAGCTTGGCCTCCATGGTGCGCCACCACACCTCGGCAGCATGGTTGAAGCAGTACAGCACCACCTCATCCGCTTTGCCACAGGCTTTGAGCAGGGGCTTGTCTTCGGGTTGGCCCACTTCCATCCACAGGCGGGTCAGGCCGGTGTAGTCGCGCAGCCAGACATCGGGCTCGTCCGGGTCACTCAATCCCGCGCCGAAGGCCAGGGTGGCGTCGCCGTTGCACACGGTTTGCAACTTGTGCGCCTGCAGGGCCAGTGCGCACAGGCGCACCATCATGCGCTCGTCGGTCTCGCTGGGGTGGCGCGCCAGGGTCAGCGCGTGGTCGGCGTAGTAAGCGTGGTCAATGTCGGCAATTTGCAGACTGGCTTTGAAGATGGTGGATTTGATGGCCATGGTGATGGTTATGGTTTGTCGCGAGCTGCCGCGTTAGCGTGATTCATCACGGACTAAAGTCTTCCACACACTGACCGGCACGCAGCACGTCAATGGCTAGAAAGTGAGCATCAAATGTGGGCAACGCGGCCCCTGCTCCAGACAACTGGCAGCAAATGGATGGTAGCACCAGCCTCGCCCCGCCAAGGCGTTTGCCCCCTGTTCTACTCCCCCGCTTGCGGTTAAATCAGATCGCCCGCTGACGGTAGAGAAGCACATCAAGCTGCATATAAGCCCAGTATCAGGCATCCAGCCCATGTGAGCGCGCTCGCTCTGGCACTGCCCCATGCCCACCGTCGCCCGTCCAGCGCACTCGCCTTCATCCACCGGCTCGGCTCCAGCCTGAGCGGGGATGTGCACTTCCATGTTTGTGTGGTCAACGGGGTGTTTGATGCAGTTCGAGGCGAGGGCGACGCTGATGCTGCCCCTCGCACCTCAGCGCCGGGTGTGGTCTTCCACCCGGCCGGTGGAATCGATGCGCCCGCCGTGGCCCAGGGACAGACAGATTTACGCCGACGCATCCTGCGCGCCTTCGTCGCTCGGGGTCTGCATCGAAGCCCACGACCGCGCTGCGCTAGCGCGGCTGCTGCGCGCGGGCACTCTTTGTCATGGACCGCCTTCGCAAAGAAGGCGCTGTCCTGATGTATCGCTGCGCCAAACAACGCAGCGCACCCACCAGCGACAAGCGCGGCACCAAGACAGATGAGTTACACCCCACACCGCTGGAGTTGATCGACCGAATCGCCGCTGGTTGAGGCCATGCCCTGGGGCGTCAAGACGCGCCTCAGGCACGAAAAAACCACCATCGGCTTTTACCTTTCCGGCCATTTGTTTGACAAGGTCGAGCTCGAAGTGCGCAAGTTTGCCAAGTGCAAGATCGAAGACCGGATCGATTCTCGCGACCAGCAGTTGATCGCCGCCATCGTCACAGACCTGCGCGTCATCAACGGACAACTCGGCAAGCTCGCGCTGTTCAAGCTGGACGACAAGACCGCAGTGATCGAAGCCACTGCCGACGAGGGCGTGCTCAACGCCAACCGCAACACGCTCAACGACGACGAGCTGCTCATCATCCAGGGCGTGCTGCAGCCCGACCGTTTCGCTGGCGGCTTTCGCCTCAAGGTCACGCAAGTGTGGGGCCGGGAAGCGAGCGAGCAGGGCGATCTGTTACCGGGCCTGTCAGTGCGCCTGGGCCGCGAGGCCGCCAAGTTCTACCCCACCGACACCGCCCTGGCCGGCCGGATGGCACAAGCCGACAGTGAGCTGGTGCAAGTGGTGTACGAGTGAAAGCCTGCGGCGCAACTTAAGCGCAAGCTCTGGTCAGCTCGGCCAGATCCGGTGTCACGCCAATGCCCGGCAGCTCGCCCAGAGTGATACCACCGTCTACCACCTGCGCAAAGGGCGGCGCCAGCAAGCTGCGCAGCAGGTTTTCGTTGGCGTCCACTTCGAGCATGCCGTCGCCCCCGGCGGCGGCCAGCACATGAGCCGAGGCCATCAAGCCAATGCCCGCACCCAGATAGTGTGGGCAAAAGCGCGCACCTCTTTTGCGTATTGTTTGGATCACTGGCCAGCAGCCTGAAATACCGCCCCACTTGGCAATGTCGGGCTGCAGTACGCCAAAGGCCTGGCTTTCCAGAGCCTGTTCAAAGCGCGCGGCGCCGATGAGGTTTTCACCGGCGGCCAGGGGGATGCGAGACTGCGATTGCGACCGTAATTGCTGCCAATCGGCCAGGCTGCTGTCGGTTCGCAAGGGCTCTTCCAGCCAAGCCAGACCATAGGCTCCAAGCTGCGGCAGCATGGTCAGTGCGTGGGGCAGGTCCCAAGCCTGGTTGACGTCGGCCATCAGCGCCGCCTCGGGACCCAGCCAGCCGCGCAGCGCTGCCAGGTTGGCAATGTCTTGTGCGTCGTCAAAACCGATCTTGAGCTTGAAAGCGCGGTAGCCCTGGGCGTGTTTGCGCTGCACGACTGCCAGCGCGCCTTCGGGGTTGATGCCGCTGGCGTAGACCGGCACCCGGGCTTGCTGACCGCCGAGCAGGCGAAACAGCGGCAGCCCGGCGCGGCGGGCGCACAGGTCCCACAGCGCCAGGTCAACGCCCGAGATCACCTGAGCCATGGGGCCAGGCTCGCCGCTTTGCAGTGCCAGCACTTCGGTCTTGCGCGTGGCGTGGGCGTAGACCTGGGCCGGGTCGGCAAAGTCTTGCTTTAGCAGCAGGGGCGCGACCACGGTGTCGAGCAGGCTGGCGCGGTGTTCAGCGCCACAGGCCGGAAAGTTGCACCAGATCTCGCCCCACCCCACGACGCCGTCGGACGACTCAGCCCGCACAAAGACCGCCGGGCGGTTATACATGGTGCCAAAAGAGGTGCGCACCGGCACCGGGCTGGGGCAGCGCAGCACAAAGGCCTGCAGACTGACCAGGCGCAGGGACAGCATGCTGCGTGCGAAAGGGAGCGGGGACAAGGAGGGTAGTTTCATGCGTAATAGTCTAAAGGTATGGCATATAATACCTTTTAACCTCGCAGCGCTGTTTCAATGCGATGAACTCCCTGGACTCTACTCTTGCCGCCGCACGCGCTACCCTGACGTAAATACATGAACACCAACAAGTTAAATCAGGGTTTTGACTACATCATCGTCGGCGCCGGATCTGCCGGTTGCGTGCTGGCCAACCGCATGAGCGCCGATCCGGCCTGCCGCGTGCTGCTGCTCGAAGCCGGCGGGCCCTCGCAGGGGTTTTGGCTGCGTTTGCCGGTGGGCTACTTTCGCACCATCAACGACAAGCGCTTTTCCTGGCAATTCCCTGTAGAGCCACAGGCCGAGACCGGCCACCGCGCCATGGTCTGGCCGCGCGGCAAGGTGCTGGGCGGCTCCAGCGCCATCAACGGCCTGCTCTATATCCGCGGCCAGCGCGCCGACTACGACGACTGGGCCGCGCTGGGCGCGACTGGCTGGAACTACCGCGAGGTGCTGCCCTATTTCAAACGCTCTGAACGCTATGACGGCGGCGCAAACGAGTTTCATGGCGGCGCTGGCGAATTGGGCGTGTCCGACCTGCGCAATGACCACCCCTATTGCGAAGCCTGGCTGGACGCCGCCGCACAGGCCGGCCACCCGCGCACACCCGACTTCAATGGCGCACAGACCGACGGCATGGGGCGCTACCAACTCACCCTGCGCGGCCACTGGCGCTGCGACGCGGCCACCGCTTTTTTGAATCCGGTACGCGCACGCGCCAATCTGACCATCGTCACGGGCGCGCAGGTCAGCCGGGTTTTGCAGGACAAAGGCCGCGCCGTGGGCGTGGAGTGGATCCAGGGCGGCACCCGGCAGTCCGCGCGCGCTGATGGCGAAGTGATTCTGGCGGCCGGGGCCTTGCAGTCGCCACAACTCTTGCAGCTTTCGGGCATTGGCCCGGCGCAGTTGCTGCGCCAGCACGGCGTTGCGGTAAACGTGGACGCGCCCGAGGTGGGCGAAAACCTGCAAGACCATTACCAGGCCCGGATGATCGTCAAGCTACGCAAAAAACATTCTCTCAATGACGACATTCGCAACCCCTTGCGCTTGGCGCAGATGGGCGCGCAGTGGCTGTTCCAGCAGCGCGGCCCCTTGACCGTGGGCGCCGGCCAGGTAGGTGGCTTGGCCTGCACCGAATATGCCGAAGGCGGGCGCGCCGACGTGCTGTTCAACGTGATGCCTTTGTCGGTGGACAAGCCGGGCGACGCGCTGCACCGCTTCTCGGGCTTTTCTGCGTCGGCCACGCAGTGCCGGCCGCTCTCGCGCGGCAGCGTGCACCTGCGCTCTGGCGACCCGCTGGCCACGCCGCGCATCGTCTCCAATTACTTGCAGCACCCGCACGATGCACGCGTGCTGGTGGCCGGGCTGCGCCAATTGCGTGAGATTTATGCTCAACCCGCGTTCAAGCACTTGGTCACCGGCGAAGAGCATTTTCCGGGTGCGGACGTGACCAGCAGCGAGGCGTTGGAAGCATTCGCCCGGCAAAAAGGCGGGACCGTTTACCACCCGGTGGGCACCTGCCGCATGGGTGGCGACGCGGCCTCGGTGGTGGACGAGCGGCTGCGGGTGCGCGGCGTAGCTGGCCTGCGCGTGATTGATGCCTCTGTCATGCCGCGCATGGTGTCCACCAACACCAATGCCGCCGCCATCATGATTGGCGAAAAAGGCGCTGCCATGCTAATGGAAGACGCTGCCTGAGCCGAGTGTCCCGGCGGTTGCCGCGTCCACCCACATCTGCCTTTGCGCTTCCTGGTTCCAACCATTATTTTTTCACTCCAAACTACCAATGAACGACTACCCCACCATCCAGCTCCATATCGACGGCCACTGGCGCGAAGGCGCCGCCGCACGCAACCTGCCCGTGCACAACCCCGCCACCGGCACCGTGATGGGCCAGGTGGCCTGCGCCGAGACTTCGGACCTGGAAGAAGTGGCAGCAGCAGCCGAGCGTGGCTTTGCGGTGTGGAAGCGCATAAGCGCGTTTGAGCGCTACAAGACCATGCGTAAAGCCGCGCAGTTGCTGCGTGAGCGCGTGGAGCAGGTTGCGCGCCTGATGACACTGGAACAAGGCAAACCCCTGGCTGAGGCGCGCATGGAAGTCCTGGCGGGCGCTGACACCATTGACTGGTTTGCCGAAGAAGGCCGGCGCGCCTATGGCCGGGTGATTCCGGCACGCCAGCACGACGTTTATCAACTGGTGATCAAAGAGCCCGTGGGCCCAGTGGCGGCGTTCACGCCCTGGAACTTTCCGATCAACCAGATCGTGCGCAAGCTGTCAGCAGCGCTGGCGGCCGGCTGCTCCATCATCGTGAAGGCGCCTGAGGAAACACCAGCCTCACCGGCCGCGCTGATCCAGGCCTTTATTGACGCAGGCGTGCCAGCAGGCGTGGTGAATCTGGTCTATGGCGACCCGGCGCATATCTCGTCTTTCCTGATCGCGCACCCGGCCATTCGCAAAATTTCGTTTACCGGCTCCACGCCCGTGGGCAAGCAACTCGCCGCCATGGCAGGCCTGCACATGAAGCGCATGACCATGGAACTCGGTGGCCACGCGCCCGTGGTGATTTTTGACGACGCCGACGTGGCGCTCGCCGCCAAGACCATGGTGGCCAGCAAGTTTCGCAATGCCGGTCAGGTCTGCGTGTCGCCCACCCGCTTTCTTGTGCAAGAAGGCGTCTACAAAGACTTTGTCGCGCAGTTTGTGATTCACGCCGAAAAGCTGCAGGTCGGCAGTGGCCTTGAGGCGACCACGACCATGGGCCCGCTGGCCAACCCCCGCCGCAAGGCCGCCATGGAAAGCCTGGTGGCGGATGCACGCCAGCAACGTGCGCACATTCACACCGGCGGCGTGCCCGTGGGCAGCGCAGGTAATTTTTGGTTGCCCACGGTGATTACCGAGCTGCCTGTTGCGGCACGCGCCATGACCGAAGAACCCTTTGGCCCGCTGGCACTCATCAATCCGTTTGCCACTTTTGACGATGCGGTGCGCGAGGCCAACCGCCTTCCCTTCGGCCTGGCCGCTTACGCCTGGACCCGCTCGGCACGCACGGCGCAGCTGATTGCCGCGTCAATTGAGACCGGCATGATCACCATCAACCATTTAGGCTTGGGTACACCCGAGACGCCGTTTGGCGGCGTCAAGGATTCAGGCTATGGCTCCGAGGGCGGCACCGAGGCGCTGGAGGCTTATATGAATCCGAAGTTTGTGTCCCAGGCGGGGCTGCTTTAAGGAACGGGCCCACGCGGGTGGCGGCGGCACGCGCCTGCGCTGCGAGGGCAGCCAAGGCGGCTGCGCCAGCCTACGACTTTATTTCGCGCCGCCAGCCGGCAAGTCGGGCTGCGCCGGTTCCACAAACGGAAAACGCGCCCGCGCCTTGACGCTGGTCGGGCCAGCCGCGCCTGACCCCCGGATGAAGCGCTGGCTCTCGTCCACAAAGGGCTGGTACGCCCAGTTGGGCGTTTTGCTGGACGCGTTGGCCACCTCGGCCAGAAACAGGCGTTCACGCTGGCTGGCCAGAATGCGCGCATGCACTTCGGCAGGTTCCCAGTCTTGTACCAGGCGCGCATGCAGGCGCTGTTCGGTCTGGGCGTGGACGGCTTGGCCGGCCAGGTTGGCCAGCTCATCGGGATCTTCTTCCAGGTTGAACAACATAGGCGCCAGGCCATGGGTGAAGATGTATTTCCATGGCCCCTGGCGCACCATGCGCGAAGCTGCGCACACGCCTTCCGAGCTGTATTCAGACACCACGCAGCGCTCTGCGCCCCGGTCGGCGCCGGTTAGCAAGGGCAGCAGGCTGCTGCCGTGTAGTGGCCCGACCGGCGCGGGCGGATGCCCATCGCAAGCCAAGTCCATAAAGGTCGGCAGCAAGTCCACCAGCGAGACGTGCGCTGCCACCCGCGCAGGCGCAAAGCGCTTTGGCATGGACACGATGAGCGGCACGCGCACAGAAGACTCGTAAAAGCTCTGCTTGAACCACATACCACGCTCGCCCAGCATTTCGCCGTGGTCGCCGCAGAACACCACCACGGTGTTGTCGTCTAGGCCGGTTTCTTTCAGTACATTCAGAATGCGGCCGATTTTTTCGTCCACGTAACTCACCATGCCGTAGTAAGCGTGACGGGCGTGGCGCACCTGTTCGGGCGAGACGCTGTAAATGTCTTGGGCGTGGGCCACGTGCAGCCATTGGCTGTGTTCATCCTGGTCTTCAAAGTCAATGGGCGGCACGCGCGGGTCGTCAATGTCTTGGTCGCGGTACAAGTCCCAGTGGCGCTGCGGGGCCACAAAAGGCGGGTGCGGGTGGGTGTAAGAGACGGTCAGGAAAAACGGCTTGTCTTGTGGCGCGCGCGCCAAGTCGTACAGGCACTGCGCGCCCTTGTATTCCACCTCGTCGTCGTAGTCGATCTGCATGCTGCGCACGCAGGGTCCGGCCTCTAACACCGGGCGCATGCTCACGCCCGTGGGTCGATAGGCCGGGCCCTTGAGCCAATCGGGCGTCCAGGCAAAGTCGGCCGGGTAGATGTCGGTGGTCAGGCGTTCTTCAAAGCCATGCAGCTGGTCGGGGCCGATGAAGTGCATCTTGCCGCACAGAATGGTGCGGTAGCCCGCGTGGCGCAGGTAGTGTGCCATGGTCGGCATTGCAGCTGGAAACTCGCTGGCGTTGTCGTAGGCGGCAATCGAATGCGGCAAGCGCCCCGATAGCATAGAAAAGCGCGAAGGCGCGCAGATCGGAAAGTTGCAGTAAGCGCTGTCAAACACCACGCCGTTTTGCGCCAGGCGGCTCAGGTGCGGCGCCTGCACCAGCGGGTGGCCATGAAAAGGCAGTGTCGGCACGGCCAGCTGGTCTGCCATGACCAGCAGGATGTTGGGCTTGGAGGATGTCATCAGCGTTTGTGTCTCTATTCGGGCTTGATATTGGCCGCAGTGACCAGCGTCTGCCACTGCAACAAGTCCTGCTTGAAGTAGCTGTCGAAAGTCTCTGCCTTGCCTGGCTTGGCCCGGGCCATACCGGCATTTGCCAGCACCAGGCCAAAGTCATCCAGTACGAGAACCTTGTTGACTTCGGCTACCAGCCTGTCCACGACGGCAGGCGGCGTGCCTTTGGGTGCGAGAAGTCCGAGCCACTGGTCGGCTTCAAATTTGTCCATGCCGGCCTCGCTCATGGTGGGCACCTGCGGCAGGCCAGGCATGCGCTGCAAACTGGTCACGGCCAGCGCGCGCACCTTGCCAGCTTTGATTTGCGGCAAGGCCACAGCAGCGTTGGCAAAGTGGTAGTCGATACGACCGGCAATCTGGTCGGTCATTGCCGCAGGCGCACCAGTGTACGGAATGTGCAGGATGAACAGGTTTTGGCGCGACTTGAAGAGCTCGCCCGTCAGGTGGGCGGGCGAGCCCACGCCAGCAGAGGCATAGCTCAACCTGCCGGGCTGCTCGCGGGCGATTTTGATCAGGTCTTGCAGTGACTGAATGCTGCTGTTTTGATGCACCACGAGCACGGAGGGTGCATAGGCCACCACGGCCACGCGCTCCAGGTCTTTGACGGCATCGAAGGGTATTTTGGCGCGCAGCGCGGCGTTGATGGTCAACCCGCTGCTGGTGAAGAGCAGGGTGTGGCCATCGGCGGGCGCCTTGGCCACCAGTTCAGCCCCGATGCTGCCGCCAGCCCCCAGTTTGTTGTCAATGACGATAGCTTGCCCAAGCGCGGTCTGCATGCGATTGCTCAGCTGGCGCGCCGCCACATCGACCAGACCACCGGCGGGCCAGGGTACGACCACGCGGATGGGTTTGGACGGGTAGGTTTGTGGCTGGGCCAGGCCTGTGATGGGGGCTGCGGCCAGCGCCAGGCCAGTCAGTAACCAGGCAGCTAGAAACGAGCGATGTGGAATGTTCATGTGCGTCTTTCTGATCAATGTTAGGCGATGGACTCAGAGCGTGAGCTGCATCTCGAACTGGATGAAGTCGCCCCGGTAAGTGATTTGCCCAAGGTAAAGCACTGTGCCGTCAGGCGCAACGCAGACGCGCCTTACTTCGGCCACCGGCGAGCTGACAGGGATATTGAGCAAGCGGGCCATTTCCACGTCTGCGGTTGAAATTCGCAGTGTCTGGCGTGCCGAGGCAATCACCACCTCGGGCAGGTCCATCAGGACGGGGACCACCGTTTCTTGCCTGAAGCGCTTGGGGGCGAGTCGAAATGCCCGCTGGTCGATAAAGATGGAGGCTACGCAATAAGCGGCATCTTCTCTGGAGTGGACGCGGCGCATGAAGTGGTAGGCCGGCGCGGGCAGACCGTCAAGAGGTGTCAGGCTTGGCTGCACGCCGGATTCTTCAAGCAGGGTGAGCTTGGGTTTGTCGTTGCGGTAGGCGTCGGCCAACCCGTGCAGGGAAGTTTCCAGGGTCAGGGAGCGTTCGGACTTAACCTGGTCGGTGACGAAGGTACCGCGGCCGCGTTGCGGTAGCAGCAGTCCTTCACGTGTCAGGATATCGATGGCCTGCCGCACGGTCACGCGGGCAACATGAAATTCCACCACCAGAGCCTCCAGCGAGGGCACTTTAACGCCGGGTGCCCAAACGCCTCGCAATACCCGCTGGCGCAATAGATCTGCCAATTGCGAATACAGGGGCACGGGACTGTGAGGAAAGATGGGGTGTGCTGATGGAAGCATGCTTATATCTGATAGTTCTATCTATAGTAACATCATATCTGAGTCCGGGGGAGGCAGGTGTCTAGGGAGATACCCGCTTGGGCCTTGACATGTCGGGTGGCCCTGCCTGAGGCCACGTCAGGCTGCCTCAATCCTTGGGCCACAGCCAGCAGGGCGTTGACAGCAATGCTTCCGGTAGGAGCGCCAGCGCAACCACAAGGCCTGCGAGTACATCGCCTCGGATGTTGGAAAACCAGTCCTGGCGAATGGAATGAATGGACATGAATAGATGTTCCTGCCGTTGGGCAGGAGGTGCTAAAAAAGGGAAAGGGAAACGGCCTCACGCCCAAGCCGGGCAAGTCAGGAAAGTTCGGGGAGGCACAAAAGACCGGCGTAGCTGAAATGCTGCAGGTCAACCGTCAAGGCACCAGGGCGCCTGGCTGTGCGTTAAGGCGGTGTCACCGAGAAGAAGTGACCCAGCGGCATGGCTGCGCCTCGGTGGTTGGCCGAGGCCAAGTTGAGGAGAACTGCCGTGGAATTCATGAAATGATTCTACTTTTGAGGCCAGCGGCGACCCCAAAATCAGCCGAACGGGTTAAACGCGCCGCGCCAACTCCGCCGCCTTGCCCGTGTAGCTGCCCGGCGTCATGGCCAGCAGGCGGGTTTTCTCGGCCTCGGGAATCTCCAGGTTGGCGATGAAGCCCTGCATCAGTTCGCGGGTCATGGGTTCGCCACGGGTGAACTTCTTGAGCTGTTCATAGGGCTGGGGCAGGCCAAAGCGGCGCATCACGGTCTGGATTGGCTCGGCCAATACTTCCCACGATGCATCCAGGTCAGCGGCAATCGCGGCCTCGTTGATCTCCAACTTGCCCAGACCGGCGCCCAGCGACTGGTAAGCCAGCACGGCATAGCCCAGGGCCACACCCATGTTGCGCAGCACGGTGCTGTCGGTCAGGTCACGCTGCCAGCGGGAAATCGGCAGCTTCTCACTCAGGTGGCGCAGCACGGCATTGGCCAGGCCCAGATTGCCCTCGGCGTTCTCAAAGTCAATCGGGTTGACCTTGTGCGGCATGGTGCTGCTACCTACTTCACCGTCCTTGAGCTTTTGCTTGAAGTAACCCAACGACACATAACCCCAGACATCGCGTGACCAGTCGATCAGGATGGTGTTGGTGCGCGCCACGGCGTCAAACAACTCAGCCATGTAGTCGTGCGGCTCGATCTGGATGCTGTAGGGCTGGAAAGTCAGGCCCAGGCCGAGCGGCTCGGGGGCTTCGATGACTTTTTTGCTGAAGGCTTCCCAGTCAAACTCGGGCCAGGCCGACAGGTGGGCATTGAAGTTACCCACCGCACCGTTCATCTTGGCCATCAGCTTGACGTTGGCAATGCGTTCGCGCGCGGCCACCAGGCGCACCACCACATTGGCCACCTCCTTGCCCACCGTGGTGGGGCTGGCGGTCTGGCCGTGGGTGCGGCTGAGCATGGGCACGTCGGCAAAGGCGTGGGCCATCTCGCGCAGCTTGGTGATGATGGCGTCCAGCGCGGGCAGCAGAACCAGGTCGCGCCCGCTCTTGAGTTGGAGGGCGTGACTGGTGTTGTTGATGTCCTCGCTGGTGCAGGCAAAGTGCACAAATTCACCGGCGGCCAGCAACTCGGGGCGGGCCTCAAACTTGGACTTGATCCAGTACTCCACCGCCTTCACATCGTGGTTGGTCACTTTCTCAATGGCCTTGATGGCTTCGCCATCGGCTTCCGAGAAGTGTTTGACCAGGCCCAGCAGGTAGGTGCGCGCACCGGGGGACAAGGGCTTGAATTCGGCAAAACCGGCGTCGCTCAGGGCGATGAACCAGGCCACCTCAACCTGAACTCGGCGTTGCATGTAGCCCTGTTCGCTCATGGCGGGGCGGAGTTTGGCAAGCTTGGCGGCGTAGCGGCCGTCCAGGGGGGAAAGGGCAGATATGGCGGAAAAATTCATGCGATATTGTAGTTTGGGCGCCACCCAGGCCCGGCAGTTGCCCCCCGTAAGCTGGGGTTGGTTCGGATGGATAGAATCATCTGTCTCCAACAGCTACTGACTTATGAAATTACTCGGATCCATTACCAGCCCGTATGTTCGCAAAGTGCGAGTCGTCATGGCCGAGAAGAAGCTCGACTTCGAGCTGGTCACCGAAGACGTATGGGGCAAGTCCGCCATTACAGACACCAACCCCTTGGGCAAGGTGCCCTGCCTGCTGATGGAGGCCGGTGACTCGCTGTACGACTCCCGGGTGATTGTGGAATACCTCGACACCTTGTCGCCTGTAGGCAAGCTGATTCCACCTGTGGGCCGTGAACGAGCCGAAGTCAAGACCTGGGAAGCGCTGGCTGATGGCCTGCTCGACTCGGCCCTGGCGGCACGCATGGAAGCCACCTGGACCGAGCGCACGCCGGAACAGCGCAGCCAGGCCTGGATTGACCGCCACCTGGGCAAGATCAACTCCGCGCTGAAAGCCATGAGCAAAGGCTTGGGCGACAAGCCCTTTTGTGCAGGCATCTACCTGAGCCTGGCCGACATTTGTGTGGGCTGTGCGCTGGGTTATCTGGATTTCCGCTTTCCCCAGATCAACTGGCGTACCGAGCACCCCAACCTGCACAAACTGCACGACAAACTGGTGCTGCGCACCAGCTTTATTGACACCCAGCCCGCCTGAATCGCCAACTGGCGGCCCGCGGCTGCCAGCTTTTAGTTGTTGGCTCGCTTTTTGAGCCAGCGCATCAACGCGCCCACCAGCGGCAGCTTCTCATACAACTCTTCGGCCGCGTCCCAGTAGTCGCGGTGCAGGGTGACCCGGCCTTGCTCAGAGAACACCAGGTGCGAGGCCCCCAAAATCACCTGCTCGGTGCCTTGCTTGAAGTTGCGAAAGAAAAACCTGAATTCCCAAGTCAAAAAACACTGACTACCCTGTACAACGCGCCCGGTCACGACAAAACGCGGTGAGATCAGGGCGACAAACATGTGCTCAAAAATTTTCTCCACAGCGCCCAGGCCCTGCACGTCATTGAACGGGTCCTTGAATCGCGCTTGCGCGTCGTAAAGGTGACCCAGTGCGGGGATGCTTTGGGGCGTCAGGGTCTCGAAAAAATCGACAACCCGGGTCACCTGGGCTTCCCTATCTGAAGACGGGTTGGCCTCCGGCAAGGGGGAGGTGGGTGTTGTCATTGGGTGGCCCGCGCAACCAGGTTGAAATAAGCCCGGTAGGGCAGCAAGCGCATCGCCTGCATCCACAGCGTGAAGCGCTTGGGAAAATGAATCTCGAAGGCCCCACGCGACCAGCCCTGGACAATGGCAGTAGCCGCCTGGGCGGGGGTCAGCAAGGCGGGCATGGTGAAGTCGTTGCCGGCGGTCAAGGGTGTTTGCACAAAGCCGGGATTGACGATGGACACACCAATGCCTTTGCTCCGCAAATCCAGATACAGGGTTTCGGCCAGGTTGATGAGGGCCGCCTTGGTGGGTCCATACGCCAGGCTATTGGGCAGGCCCTGGTAGCCCGCCACACTGCCCACCAGGCTGAGGTGACCGATCCCGCGCGCGATGAACCCGGGCAGCACGGCGTCCATCACATACAGGGCGCCAAAGTAATTGACCTCCACATGGCGCAGCATGTCGGGCACATCCAGCGCGTCAGCGCGCATGGCCTGGTAGTGGCCGGCGCAGTACATCACACAGTCCAGCGGCCCCTGCAACAGCAGCTGCGCGGCTGCCGCCGCAACTGCCAAAGCGTCGGTGGCATCCAGCGGCAAGGCCAGGCTGCCGGGGTAGGCCAGCACGAAGTCATCCAGGTCCTGCACCTTGCGCGCCGACACCACCACGCGCGCGCCCAGGCCATGCAGCTCGGCGGCGGTGGCCCGGCCAATGCCAGTGGATGCACCCACAATCCAGACGGTTTTACCGTGCCAGTCTTTGAGCGGAGGATTGAAGGGAGGAAACAGGGCCATGGGGTGTCTTTCGCTCTTATTTTTAATATGTAAATGCAATTAACACGCCGGCCAGAGGCTGATATGTCATAAATTGGTGTTCGGAGGACGATGACGCAGCCTGCAGCGCGCTCAACGCTTGGTGAACGACAGGGTGACCTCGCCCAGGCGCACACCGAACTTGCTCATGGTGGCTTTGTTGAGCATGACCTTGTCGGTCATCAGGTACATCCAGTCGTCAAAGTTCACCTCGTAGACCTTGCCGTCCACCGGCAGGCTCAGGGTGTAGGTCCAGTAGAAGGCATTGCCACGGGTTTGACCCTGGGCCTCACCCACCACATCGTCCGCGCGGCCGGTGTAGCGGCCATCCGCCAGCTTGGTCAGGCGCCAGATGCGGCGCTGGGTGGTGCCATCAGAGTAGGTAAAGGCTTCGTCCAGCACACCCTGGTCACCATTCCAGGTACAGACCATCACCACGGTAAAGCGCTTGACCACGCTGCCACCCCGGTCCGTGAATACGCCATAAGCATCCAGCGTGCCGTTGAAGTACTGCTGCAGGTCCAGCACCGGTTTCTCGGCGGCATACGACTGGATGTTTTGCGAGGCGCAGCCCGCGAGGCCCAAGGCAGCAGTGGCGGTGGCAGCGGTCAGGAGCAGGCGTCTTTTCATGGGGACTTTCGGATGATGAGGGTGTAGAGCAACGTGCCGGCCAGGGCTTTCAGGGCGCAGGGCAGCAGGCAGTAGGCGAACGTCAGAGTTTGTAGCGCAGCGTCGTCCCGGGCACCGGGGGCATAGCCCAGCGCCGCCAGCGCAGGCAAGGCCACGCCGGCAGCCAGGGCCAGGTTGAGTTTGGTGGCAAAGTTCCACCAGCCAAAATAAGCGCCTTCGGCATGGCCCTGGTCGCCCTCGGCCTGGATGGTGCCGGCCAGCAGGGCACCGGGCAGCGCCAGGTCGGTCCCGAGCGCCACGCCCGACAGCGCGCACACCAGCACAAACGCCGTGACATCCCCCGCGCCCAGCTGGGCGGCGAAGATGAACACGGCAATCGACAGCACCATGCCCAGCGCCCAGGTGCGCGCCAGACCAATGGCCCGCACCACGCGCAACCATAGCGGTATGGTGAGGGCCGCACACAGAAAATAACTACCCAAAAACAGCGGCTCGGTGGCGGCCGGGGCCTGCAGGCGGTCTTGCACAAAGAAAAGAATCAGTGTGGCCGGAATGGCACTGGCAATGCCGTTGACCATGAACACGGCCAGCAGCGCGCGAAAGGCAGGGCGGGAAAAAGGCAGCCAGATCGATGCAGGTGCACGCCGCAGAGGGACATCGGAGGCCTGCGGGTTGTCGGCACGCCGGGAGGCATGCGTGGACGCAACCGCCGGCACAGGCGCCTGGCGCCAGGCCAGCCAGCCGGCGACCAGGACCCCATAAAACAGAACGGTTGTTGCCGGCAAGCCCAGCGCCACCGGGGTGATCGAGGCCAGCACCACGCCCAACAGCCCCAGCCCCTCACGCCAGGCCACCACGCGGCTGCGCTGCGCCTCGTCACCGCCCAGCATGGCGCCCCAGGTCTGGTGCAGGATGCTCAGGGCACTGTAAGCGGCATAGGTCAGCATCAGGCAGGCCGTAGCCCAGATTACCAGCGCGGACAAGTCGCGCACGGGCGGGAAGAACAGCAAGGTGAAGCCCACGCCCAACATCACAGCAGCCAGGGCGGCCCAGGCCAACACCCCGGTTTTTGAGCGCGAATACAGGCGGTCGCTCCAGCGGCCCAGCAGCGGGTCAATGAAGGCATCAAACAGCCGGGCGCCCAACAACACGGCACCCAGGGTGGCCAGGGGCACACCAAATTCCCGGGCGTAATAGTTGGGCAGCACCACATACAACGGCAGGGCCACAAAGGCCAGCGGCAGACCCATCAGGCCGTAGCGCCAACCCTGCTGCCAGCCAAACACCAGGCGGCTGGCCTGCGAGAGGGCCACGGCGGCGTGGGAGGCACTCATGCGGGCGGGCGGGGCAACAAGGCGCGGCGCATCTCGGGTTCGCTGGTGGCTTGTGAGAGCCAGATGCCAAAAAACAAACGGCTGAATTCGGGGTCGGCCACGCCGGTTCTGGGCTGGCCGTTGAGCCAGAAATCGGCGCCCCGGGTCGGGTTGTGCAGGCCGGTCAGGCGGTCACCCGAGCGCACATCGGGAAACGACGCCTGCATGGCAGCCAGCCAGGCTTGCGACTGCGCCGGGCTGATCGGGGTACCGCGCGCTATCTCGGCCAGGGAGCGCTCGGCAATGGCAGTCCCGTTCAAATCCCGCAAATAGGTCAGCGTCAGTGCCAGCGGGTGCCGCTCAAAACTGGTCGCAGAAAAACCGGGCTCGATCCACAGCGTAGCGTCGTAGACGCTGAACCCGAAAACCCGAAGGCGGGCCGAGCCGGCCCTTTGGGCCAGCGGCAGGGCGCGCGCCACCTCGGGCGGCACGGGGGCTGCAGGCGCGGTCTGGCCGGCCACCGCCGTGGCGAGTGTGGCCAGGCTGCTGGCAGCAGCACTTTGGAGCAGGGTACGGCGTTGGAGGGGCATGGCGGGAGTCTCCTGGGGATGCAGACCGATTGTCAAGTGGCGCGTTTTTGCAGGGTGTACTGCACCACGTCAATGTTGTTCTCGGTGAACGCGGCCTCGCAGTACGCCAGGTAAAACTCCCAGATGTGCATGAAACGCTCATCAAACCCCTCTTGCAGCACCTGCGCGCGGTGGGCCAGGAACGCATCGCGCCAGCGTTTGAGCGTCTCGGCATAGTCGTGGCCAAACGCGTATTCGTCCACCACCTCCAGGCCGGCGGCTTGGGCCTGGGCACGGAACTCGCGCGGGCACGGCAAGCAACCGCCCGGAAAGATGTACTGCTGGATGAAGTCGGTGGAGTTCACGTAGCGGTCAAACAGCGCGTCATCAATCACAATGCTTTGCACACAAGCCCGGCCACCGGATTTAAGCAGTCGCGAGACCGTGGCGAAGTAGGTGGGCCAGTATTCACGGCCCACGGCCTCGATCATTTCAATGGAGCAAATCGCGTCAAAAGGGCCGTCGTGGATGTCGCGGTAATCCTGCAGGCGCAGGTCGGCCTGCGCACCAGGGCCCGTTGTCACGCCCAGGCGCTGCATGCGGGCCTGAGCGAAAGCCAGCTGCTCGGTGCTGAGCGTCACCCCGGCAATCGACGCACCCAACTCGGTGGTGGCCATCTCGGCCAGGGCACCCCAGCCGCAGCCGATTTCCAGCACCCGGTCGCCGCGCTTGACACCTGCGAGATCCAGGGCCCTGCGTACCTTGGCTTTTTGGGCCTGCGCCATGCTTTGGTCCAGGTTGCCATCAAACAGGGCCGACGAGTAGTTCATGGTTTCGTCCAGCCACAGGGTGTAGAAGGCGTTGCCCAGGTCGTAGTGGGCATGGATGTTTTTCTGGCTATTGGCCCGCGTATTGCGGTGCAACAGGTGCTTGATGCGGTACAGCAGGCGTCCGGCCCAGGTACCGTAAATGACACTCTCGACCTCAGCACGGTTTTTGATCAGCACACGCAGCAACTCGGTCAGGTTGGGGGTGGTCCAGTCGCCGGCAATGAAGGTCTCGGCAAAGCCGATGTCGCCTGACTTGAGCACGGCCGCGCACATGTTCCAGTTGTGCAGGTGCAAGGCGGCGTGCGGCAAGGCATCCCCGCCAAAGCGCTGCATGCTGCCATCTGGCATCTGCAAGGTCAGGCTGCCATGGCGCAGGCGCTGCAGCAATTTGAGCACCGTGCGGGCAGCCGCCGGTGTGCCATTGGGGATGGTCAATGTTCGGGAGGCCGTGTCAGCCTGGGCATTGGTCGAGGTGTTCATGAGCGTGCGGGTCAGCGGGTGGTGAAAGTGGTGGGCGGCGTGGGTTTGCCAAAAAATGGCGCCTTTTTGACAAACAGCTTGACGGCCTGCCAGTGGATGCGCAGCACCACGCCCAGCGTCATGGCGGGGTAGCGCCACACGGCACGGCGCACGGATTGCGCGTTGAGCGGCTCCAGCGCGCCACTCACACTGGTCTCGATGACCGGGCCCAGAGCGTCGTCAAAGTCAACGCGGGCCACGGTGCGGCTGCGGTCAGGCGTGAGCATGAAACGAAAGCGGTAAGCGCCCTCTACCGGGCAAAACGGCGACACATGAAACACCTTGGCCGCGCGCTGCTCCACGCCAAAGCGGGGAGAGTCCAGCAAATAGCAGTGGCGCTCGCCAAAGGTGTTGTTTACCTCCACGACCACCGCGCGTAGCGTGCCGCCTGGCGTGTGGCAATACCAGAAGCTGACGGGCTTGAAGGCAAAGCCCAGCACCCGGGGGTAGCAGTGCAGCCAGACTTCGCCCGTGGCATCAAAAATGTCTTCGCTGTGCAGCAACTCGTCCAGCCAAGCCAGGGCGCCGCCCTCTGCCGGGCCGCGCGCGTCGCCGTGATCGGCGTCGTAAAAACTCAAAGCTGCCCAGCGGTTGCGAGCCAACGCGCCCGGGCCGTTGCGGGCCAGGCTGCGCATGGGCAGCATCAAGAAATAAGTGTCGTACGCAAAGGCATGGCGCGTGGGCTTGAGCCGGGTGTGGCGCACCACTCCAAAACCAATCAAGGCCGCCGCAGGGGCGGACGGCGCTGGCGTGGGACTGCTCCGGGTCAAGGTTGTCATGCTCAGGGCCCGCTATTGTCCAGCGCTGGTTGCAAACGCTTGAGCACCTCAAGGCCCGACTTCAGGCCATCTTCGTGAAAGCCGTAACCCATCCAGGCACCACAGAAATACGTGTGCTGCTGCCCTTGCAAGGCGGGCATCCCGGTTTGGGCGCGAATGGCGGCCAGGTCAAAGACCGGGTGCGCGTAATCAAACACCCCGTGCACATGGCGCGCGTCAATCTCACGCAGCGGGTTCAGGGACACCACCACCGGTTGGGTAAAGGGCACGGGTTGTAGCATGTT
>CALRWE010000079.1:0-19291 GCA_943371745.1 Rhodoferax sp. OV413 | reverse complement strand
TGGTCGACCTGGTCATCAGCGCTGCAGGCGTGCGCCCGGCCATTGGTTTTCTGGAGAATTCGGGCATCACCTGCCTACTGGGCGTGCTGACCGACGAGCACCTGCAAACCAATGTGCCCGGCATCTATGCGGCCGGTGACTGTTGCGAGGCCTTTGACAAGGTGTCTGGTAAAACCATCGTGAGCGCCATCCAGCCCAATGCCGCCGAGCAGGCGCGTGTAGCGGCCCTGAACATGGTGGCTTTTGGGCGCGGCAGGGCGCCCAACGCAGACCTCAAAGGCGTTACGCAAATCAACGTGCTGGATACGCTGGGCCTGATTTCCACCAGTTTTGGCGACTGGCAAGGCCGCCCTGGCGGTGAGCACGTGGAGCTCACCGACTTGGCCGCAGGCCGCCATTTGAGCTTGCAGTTTCAGGACGATGTGCTGGTGGGCTGCAACAGTGTGGGCTGGACCGAGCATGTGGGCGTGATGCGTGGCCTCGTCGAAGGCCAGGTGAAACTGGGCGAGTGGAAGGAAACCCTCAAAAAGGATCCCACCAAACTGATGGAGGCCTACCTCGCCACGGCCCAGGCCCAAAGCGGCTGGACGGGCGCGCAGGACCAGCGCCGTCGATAAAATTTTCACCATGAAAATCACCTTCAAGCTCTTTGCGTCCCTGACCGACTACCTGCCGGTGGAGGCGCGTTACACCAATGTGATTGAGCTCGATATTGCGCCCGATGCCACCATCAGCCAGATCATCGAGCCTTTTGGCATGCCGCCCAAGCTGGTGCATCTGGTGCTGATCAACGGCAAATACATCGAGCCCGACAAACGCCTGACCCAGACCCTGGAGGAGGGCGATGTGCTCGCCATCTGGCCACCGATTGCCGGGGGTTGAATGCAGTCTTTTTATGCGGAGCGCTTCGAGCGCGACATGGGCTGTACCGAGGCCGAATGGCTGGGCTGGCTGCCCAACGCCATTGGCGACAACTTCTGGAAACTGCAAGAACACTCGGCTGGCGTGCGCATCGGCGACGGCGCGTTGGGCCTGACCTGGCAAGTAGCCGAGCCGCGTGTGATTGCCCTCATGCGCATGCCCCGCTTGCTGGTGAACTTCCGGTTTGCCGGGCTGGATGAGGCGCAGCGCTACAAGTTCATGAAACGCTTTGATTTGTACATGCAGCGGGGTGGGGGATAATTTAAGCCTTTCAGGCTTCTGGCCAGTGTTTTAATTGGGTTTTTATGCTAAAAATAGTAGCATCTGCGGGCTGCGGCCCGAGGCGTTAAGCTCAAGCCCCCCGCTTTGAGATTCTTCATGATCCCCCGACTTGACACCCCCAGCAAAGAACACATTGCCCTGCTGCCCGAATTTGAGCGGCTTGGGGCCCAGCGCATCGCGTTGGTGAACACCGCTGAGCAGGCGCATCGGGCCAGTGTCGCGCTTCGTGCGGCTACTGTCTGGGGGTTTGACACCGAATCCAAACCGACCTTTGTCAGAGACCAGGTGTCCGATGGTCCGCACATCGTGCAGCTCTCCACGCTGGACCGCGCCTGGGTGTTCCAGTTGCATGACCCCGAATGCCGCGCCATCGTGGCGCAACTGCTGGCAGCGCCGGGCTTCACCAAGGCCGGCTTCGGGCTGGGGGATGACCGCCGGCGAATTCACAGCAAGCTGGGCGTGGAGGTGGTTGGCATGCTGGAGCTCAACACCGCGTTTCACCAGCGCGGTTACCGTAAGGACATGGGTGTCAAAGGTGCTGTGGCGGTGCTGTTCAACCAGCGCTTCATCAAATCGAAAAAGGCGACCACCTCCAACTGGTCCCTGCCCAACCTGAGCCCGGGTCAGTTGCTTTATGCCGCCAACGACGCCTATGCAGCTGTCCGTGTGTGCCATGCATTGGGTTTGATGTAGCGGTGCTGCTGCGTTATGCGGCGGTTCAAACGCTGCCAGATAGGCTGGGTAATTTGCCGTATTTGAATAGCAAACGTCATTGATATTCTTTACAAGACATCAAATTTCATTACTATTGAATTTGTTCAAATGTAATTCTGTAAAAGGCAGCGATCTGCATCGCGCAGGGCAGCACACCGGATATTCGCCGGGAGCGCCTTGCAGGGGCAAGACCGATCCATATTTTGATGACCATGTTCCGTGAATTGATCAGCCAGAACGGGCCTGAGGACTGGCTGTATGCCGGTCTCGCGGGTGCGCTTTTTGTCCTCGTTTTACTGACTTTGCGGCGGCTCGTATTGCACCGATTGGCACCTATTGCCGCCAACTCCCACACCGCAATTGATGATTTTGTGGTGGACGTGCTGTCCGCCACCCGGCTTCTGTTTGCTGTGGCTATTGGTGTCTACCTTGCGGTGCACTTTCTGGTTTTGCCCGCCGCACTGGAAAAACTGGTTGACCGGGTTTTTGTCGCTGCCATGATTTTGCAGACTGGCTTCTGGGCCAATCGCGGCCTGATTTTCTGGATGAATCATCGGTTTGATCAGGGAGAAGACGTGGATAAGGGTGACCGGGCGATGACCTCGTCGCTGCTAACCTTCATTGGCCGTGTGCTGCTCTGGGCGCTGGTTGGACTGCTGATGCTGGACAACCTGGGCTTCAACGTCACTGCCCTGATTGCCAGCCTGGGTATTGGGGGCATTGCCCTTGCGCTGGCCGTGCAGAATATTCTGGGTGACTTGTTCGCGTCCTTGTCCATCTCCATCGACAAGCCATTTGTGATTGGTGATTTCATCATCGTGGATGACATGATGGGCACGGTGGAACACCTGGGGCTGAAGACCACCCGCATTCGCAGCCTGGGGGGCGAGCAGATCATTTTTTCCAACAATGACCTGCTCAAGTGCCGCATCAGAAACTACAAACGCATGCAGGAACGCCGGGCTGTATTCACGATCGGTGTGACTTACGACACGCCTGCGGACCAGCTTGAGTACATACCCACCTTGATCCGTCAGGCGATTGAGGCGCAAGGTGACACGCGCTTTGACCGCGCCCATTTCCAGGCTTTTGGTGCTTTTTCACTTGATTTTGAGGCGGTCTATTTCGTCATGAAGCCTGATTTCAACTTGTTCATGGATGTTCAGCAGGCCATCAACGTGCAACTCGTTCGCAGTTTTGCCGAGCAGCACATCCAGTTTGCTTTCCCGACCCAAACGCTCTACGTCAATCAGCTTGGTCGGGCCGTGCCGGCGCCCGTTTCAAAAGGCCTGGTCCCACCGCACTGAGAGCCTGATGGCGGCGTTGATCAGGCCGACCATGCTGTAGGTTTGCACAAAGTTGCCCCACTGCTCGCCCGTCTTGAGGTCGATGTGTTCGGCCAGCAGTCCGTGGTGGTTGCGGCAGGCGAGAAGCTTCTCGAACAGAGCCCGCGCTTCCTCGCGCCGCTCCAGTGCGGCCAGTGCGTTGACGTACCAGAAAGTGCAGACCAGGAAGGCGTTTTCTGGCTCGCCAAAATCGTCAGTCTCGACATAGCGAAAGATAAAGTCGCCTCGCCGCAGGTCTTTTTCCACGGCCTCCACCGTGCCGGCAAAACGCCTGTCGGTGGCTTTCAGAAAGTCGAGTTCCACCAGCAGCAGCAGGCTGGCATCCATGGTGTCGCCTTCAAAGGTGGCCATGAAAGACTGACGGCTGGGGCTCCACGCGCGCTGGCAAATGGTGCTGTGAATGTGGGTGGCGTGCGCCTGCCAATAATCGGCGCGTGTGGCGAGTCCGAGCTGGCGTGCAATGCGGGCCAGACGGTCGCAGGCCACCCAGCACATCACGGCAGAGAAGGTGTGCACACGGGCACTGCCACGCAGCTCCCACAGGCCGGCGTCCGGTTGGTCGTGGTTGCGCACGGCTTGTTCGCCCAGGGGTTCGAGCCGGCGAAAAAGCGCCTCGTCGCCGCGCCGGGTCAGCCGTTTGTCGAAGAAGATGTGGCTGGCCGCGAGAATGGCCGAGCCGTAAACGTCATGCTGGATTTGCTTGTAAGCCAGGTTGCCGATGCGCACCGGCCCCATACCGCGGTAGCCGCTGAGCGCGGACACCTCCTGTTCGAGCAGCTCGGCGCGACCGTCAATACCGTACACCGGTTGCAGCGGTCCGCCGTCGGCCGCAATATTGATGATGTACGCCAGGTAGCGTTCCATGGTACGGGTGGCGCCCAGTCGGTTGAGGGCATTCACCACAAAGTAGCCGTCGCGCAGCCAGCAATAACGGTAGTCCCAGTTGCGGATGCTGTCTGCTGCCTCGGGAATGGAGGTGGTCATGGCGGCAATGATGGCGCCCGTGTCATCGTAGGCGTTGAGCTTGAGGGTGATGGCGGCGCGAATCACAGCGTCTTGCCACTCGGAAGGGATGGCGAGGTTGCGGACCCATTCCTGCCAGTATTGGGTGGTTTCGTCCAGGAATCGCCGGCCGACTTCGCTTGGCGCCTCAGCGACGGTCTCATCCGATCCCAGCAACAAGGTGACCGTGTCTTCCAGAAAAAAAGTGGTTTCCTGCATGATGGCGGTCACCGAGGCGTCGGTGGTGAGTCGCAGGGCCAAAGTGGGCGTCACGTAGCGAATATGGTGGCTGCCGCAGGTGACCGAGGGGCGCGAGGCGCCGTTGTCACAGGCTGGGCGCAGGCGCAGTGCGATGCGCGGGCTACCCGTCAGCCGGCGAATGCGTCTGGCGAGCATCATGGGACGAAAGGTGCGTCCATGTTGACCAAAACGCGGGGCAAAGTCGGTCACCTCCACCGCGCCGCCATGGCGGTCGTACAAGGTGGTGACCAAAATAGCCGTGTTTTCCAGGTAATGTTGTTCCGTGCGCTCGCAGTCGCTGAGTTCGACTGCGAAAAATCCGAAATCATCGTCGTTGCGCAACAGGGCACAAAACGAGGGGTCACCATCAAAGCGGGGGAAGCAGGCCCAGGTAATTTTGGCGTGTTGATCAATCAAGGCACCAAGGGTGCAGTTGCCGATCAGGGCGAGGTTCAGCGTGGTCATGAGGGGTCCTTCAGGGCTAAGCCCAACCAGTGATGCACAGCTGCCACGTCTGGCAGGCGAAAGCGGGCGCAGCTCGGGCCTTTGCCCACTTTGATGGAGATGCCGCCAGCCAGGTTGACCGCAGCAAAACCGTGCTCGTCGTTCAGGTCGTCGCCGATGAACACCGGACGGCGGCCCTTGAACGGGGGCTCCCGCAGGTAATCGGCCACGGCCGTTCCCTTGTCAACGCCTGCAGGCTTGAGTTCGACAACACACTTGCCACACTGCAACTCCAGGTTTTCTTCGGAGGCAGCGATGAAACGGCGCATCAGTTGGTGAACGTAGCTGGCCAGTGCGGGGGCTTGGCGGTAATGCAGTGCCAGCGTCAAGCCTTTGTCTTCGAGCAGGAGTCCGGGATGCTTTGCCAGAACTGGTGCCAGTGCTGCCTTGATGGCGGACTTGGCTTTGGGTGGGGCGGCGTGTACCCTCAACTGCCCAGCGGTGTTTCTGCGCTGCAGGCCGTGCAGCCCGGCCATGGGCAACTGGCTCAGTCCCAGGTGGCGCTGCAGGTCGGAGATCGAACGCCCGCTGACGAGCGCCATCGCGCCGCCACTGGCGCGGTGCAGTTGGTCGATCAGGTCCAGCAGAGCGGGGTCAACTTGAATCGCCTGGGGTGTGTCGGCGATGTGGATCAGCGTGCCGTCCACATCGAGAAAATAGGCCCAGTCGATTTGGGGGTAGGGTGGGGCGTCAGGGCGGTTTTTGGTCATTCAATCAGGTCAGCTTGTGCTTGTTGGTGTCCAGGGGTGCGTCGATCAGGCGGGAGCGCCTGCGCATGGCAGCGGCGTCCAGCAGCATCCGGCCCGCCCAGCGGTAGACGTTGAATTCGGCCACCAGGCCGCGCATCAGGCGCATGCGGTCGCGCTGTTCGGCCACGGGCATGACCAGTGAGAGGTGGAGCGCTGCTGCACACTGGTCCGCATCGTAGGGGTTGACGATCAGCGCTTCGGGTAACTCGCGCGCAGCGCCCGTGAATTCAGACAGGATGAGCGTGCCGCATTCGTCGTCCCGCGCCGCGATGAATTCTTTGGCCACCAGATTCATACCGTCGTGCAGGCTGCTGACAAAGCACAGGTCGGCAGCCCGAAAATACTCGTACACCTCGGGGGGCTCATGGTGCACGATTCTCAGAACAATCGGCGGCGGCCCGGCTTTCTCGAAGCGTGTGTTGATTCGCGCTGCCAGATCACGGACCTGGGTTTCATGGTGTTGATACTCCTCAATCCCGCTGCGGGTGGGCGCGGCAATCTGGATAAAGCTGAAGCGGCCAATCCAGTCCGGGTTAAGCTCCAGCAGGCGTTCAATGGCGCGCAGGCGCTCCAGAATGCCCTTGGTGTAATCCAGCCGGTCCACACCCACACCCACCTTGTGCTCTGCGGGCAGCTTGTTGACCTGGCGCACATGGCTCCGGCAATCCGCCACGCTCTTTTGCATGAGTTCCCCAGGCGGCGGCCACGCGATCGAGATCGGGTAACGGCGCACGGCCGTGAGTTTGCCGTGGTGGGACACATCAAAGGACTCGCGGTCAACCCGTGCCTCCAGCATCCGGTCCACCGTGTCGACAAAGTTGTTGCAGTGAAACTGCGTATGAAAGCCCATGATGCTGCTGCCCAGCATGCCCGCCAGCAGCTCCTCGCGCCAGGGGCAGATGGCAAACGACTCCGGGTTGGGCCAGGGAATGTGCCAAAAGGAGATGATTGTCGCATCGGGCAACGCTTCCCGGATCATTTGTGGCAACAACGCGAAATGGTAGTCCTGCACCATCACGATCGGGTGGGCCGTTTTGGCCTCCTTGATGACGGCATCGGCAAACTTGCGATTGACTGCGACGTAATGGGCCCAGTCACTGGAGCGAAAAACAGGGCGCACATGCGCAATGTGGCACAGCGGCCAGAGCCCTTCGTTGGCAAACCCATAGTAATAGCCTGCTTCTTCTTCGGCGGAGAGCCAAACCCGGCGAATTTGGTAGGCGGGACTCTCGGGGGGGACTTGCACGCAGTCGTTGGCATCCACCACATCGCGGTCCGCGCTGCCGCTGCCGTGGGCGATCCACGTACCAGAGCAGGCGCGCATGATGGGCTCCAGCGCGGTCACCAGCCCGCTGGCGGGGCGCTGCACATCGATGTCTTTTCCATTGCGCGAGTGAATATAGGGTTCCCGGTTGGAGACCACGATGATGTCCTCGCCTCGCAACTCGCCCTCCAGAATGGTTCGCAATGTTGCGGGTGACCAGGTGAGTTGGCTCTCGTCGCGGGCCCGGGTCTGGGCTTCAAGTTCGTTGATGAGCCGTTGCAGGTCGCGTGCAATGGGTTTGAAACCGGGCTGGGTTGGCGCCACGCCAGATTGGGGTTTGCGCACCAGGCCTTCACCTCTGAGCAGTTTGCGCACGCCGCTCATCCAGCCATACCAGGACAGTTGGGCGATGACGACAGTGATCAATGAGATCACTCCCGCCAGCGCCATGAAAGCGTAAAAAAGATAGCGCTTGGTTTCGACACTGCGTCGGGTCACAAAGCTCATGTCATGCACCAGCACCAGTTGCCCCGCTGGGGCCACTTCGCTGACGATGGCCTTGACGGTCAGATGCAGTGGCCCCTGCGCGCTGGGCATCAGGTTTCCGCTGGGCAGCTTCCATTGTTCCAGTTCAGCGCACCTGATTTCTGGCGGGAGCGAGCGGCTGGGCACGATGGCATCGTCCGGCGTTGCACAGTAGCCCAGGGCATATAGTCGTTCGTCCTCGGCGATACGGTTGAAGAAGTTGATGATCTTCACCTTCCGACCGGCGGCCAGCTCTTCCCGCAGAGGCTCCTGGATAGCGTTGGCAATCAAGCTGGCTCGAATGTCGATGTCTTTTACGAACCAGCGCAACATCATTTGGTCCACCAGCGGGGCGACCGCGTAGCCGATGCCTGCGAGCACCAACAGCAAGGGGAGTACGAAGCGTAAAGACAGTCTCATGGGTAGATTGGTCCTGTCGATTTGACCGCTGGAGCAGGGTCTGTTGTGAATTCGAAAGCCGCGCGAAGCATGGCTTTCCGGGTGGATTTCTAATCATCTGCCTTGTTGTTTGCAATCAGATGCCCCGTTTGCATACTAAGCCTTTGATCGAGACCTCCTGAATCCCCTTGTTTTGAACAGGCAAACCTTGACGGCATGGCCTACAGCCCACAAGCTCAGGGCCGAGCGGTTTGAGTCTGGATTCAAGCAGCCTGTCGGGCCACTTTACATTGCGTCGCATGTTGCTGGGGTGGCTGCGGGGCTCATGTGTAAAGTCGCGTCATTGAACTAGACGAGAGCGAGACCAGTTTGGAAACCAAAAAACATTCGGCGGATGCTGGGACCCAATGGTCCCGGTTTTCTGCGGCCTCTGTGCAAGCCTTTCACACCTATGCTGGCTGGCTGGTCAGCATCAGCTGGAAGCGATTTTTTGCGCTGGCGTTGTTGTTGATCATTTCCATGGCCATCATTCATGATGTGCCGCCTTTCAGTTGGACGTACCTGGAGGCCGTGGGCGACGGCAACCAGCACAAGCCGGTCAAGCTGCCGTCCAGTCCACCCGGTACGCCGGGCGAGAAGACCAAGAATAGTCCGTCGGACGGCGTGGATATTTCAATTGACGAACGGGGTGTGCGCGTGAGTACCCGCAGCACGCCGCGTGCGCCGGCGCCCGCCCTGCCGGCGTCCAACCCCGCCGTTGCCCCGGCGTCCGCACCGCTATCGGATGACGTGTCTGAACCCGTACTGGACTTGCCCGGGGTCACGATCAAATTGCCCCCGGGGGCCGATGCAGACGCGGTCCGCGAAGCCGTTGCCGAGGCACGCCGCGACATTCTTGACGCGATGGAGACGATTCGTGATGAGGCCAGAGAGGCTGGCGAAGGCAATAGCCCTGGCGTGCGCATCCGCAAGTACGGCGAGCCGCTGATGCCCTTGACCATGTGGTTCATCCTGATCTCCATGATCATCAAGGTCACCTACAAGGGCACGGTGCAGGCCGAGGCCAAGGCCGCGCAGGCGACCGAGGTGGCGGAGTCCGAGTCGCTCAAGCGCCAGGTGATCGAGGCGCGCATGGCTGCCATGCAGGCGCAGGTGGAGCCGCACTTTTTGTTCAACACCCTGGCCAGCATTGACCACCTGATTGAGACCGACCCGCCGCGCGCCAGCAAGATGCAAAAAAACCTGATTGCCTTGCTGCGAGCCACCATGCCAACCATGCGCGAAGTCAATGCCCGGCCCACGCGGGACCTGGGGCGCGAATTGGCGGTGATTCGCCCCTACCTGGAGATATTGAAGGTGCGCATGGAGGACCGGCTGCAGATCAACATTCGCGTGAGTGATGGCCTGATGTCTGCCGAGTTCCCGCCCATGATGTTGCAAAGCCTGGTGGAGAACGCCATCAAACACGGCCTGGAGCCCAAGGCCGATGGTGGCCACTTGACCGTGAGTGCCGAGATCGTGCACGGCAAATTGGCTGTGACGGTCGAGGATACTGGCCTGGGCTTTGGGAAGGCGGCCACAGCAGGCACCGGCATTGGTCTGAGTAACATCCGGGAACGCCTGGCCCTGCTCTACGGCAACAGGGCCAGCCTGCGAATAACCGAACCTGAAGGGGGTGGCACCACCGTCACCATCACGGTGCCTTATGTAGCGCATGGCGGCGACGATGCCGAGGCTGCGCCTGTACTTTGAATTGCCGCCAAAGCGATGACCCTGGAGACCCTGACATGACGCGTGCCCTGATAGCCGATGATGAACGTTTGATGCGCGAGCAACTCCGCGCCCGCCTGCGCGAGGTGTGGCCCGCGCTGGAGATCGTGGCCGAGGCCAGAAACGGAGAGGAGGCTGTGGCCCTGACCCGCGAGCATCAGCCTGACATTGTTTTTCTCGATATCCGCATGCCGGTGCTCACCGGTGTGGATGCCGCCCGCCAGATTGCCCAGCTGCCCACCCATGAGGAGGCGGACGGCTGGCCGGGCTGCGAGATTGTCTTCATCAGCGCCTACGACCAATATGCGGTGCAGGCTTTTGAGCAAGGGGTCGTGGACTACGTGCTGAAGCCTGCCGAGCGCGAGCGTTTGCAGTTGACCGTGGATCGCATTCAGACGCGAATGGCGACCCGCGTGAAGCAGGCCCCCAGCGCCGGCGCTTTGATGCTGCCTGCCCACACGCCTGACATGCAGCAACTGCTCACGCGCCTGGCCGAGCAGATCAACCCGAAAGTACCACCCAAGTTGCAATGGATACAAGCCACGGTGCGCCAGAGCATTCAGATGATTCCGGTGACTGAGGTGCTGTTTTTCATCTCGGATGAGAAATACACACGGGTTCAAACTGCCACCCTGGAGGCCCTCATTCGCAAACCCATCAAGGAGCTGGTGGATGAGCTGGACATGAGTCTGTTCTGGCAAATTCACCGCTCGACGCTGGTCAGCATCAGGGCCATTGCCGGTGTTGCCCGCGACGAGCGCGGCCGACAATTGGTCAGTGTGCACGGCCGACCTGAAAAGCTGGAGGTCAGCCGCAGCTATGCGGGATTGTTCAAGAGCATGTAGCTCAAGAGCATGCAGTCAACCAGTGATAACATTGTGCTTATTCAAGGAGGCATCGATGCAAGTTTCAATCCGGAAAATGGGCAACTCACAGGGCATCCTGATCCCCAAACCGATCTTGAAGCAGCTCGGTCTGGTGGATGTGGCTGACCTGCAGGTCAAGGGTAACGTCATCGAGATTCGCCCGCCCAAGCGCCATCCGCGTGAAGGCTGGGTGCAAGATAGTCAACGCCTTGCCTCCTCCCGAGATGATGCGTTGGTGTGGCCCGAGACAGGCAACGATGGGGATGCGGAGCTGGTGTGGTGAGCCGTCCGGTGGTCGCCACGGGTGAGGTCTGGCTGGCCGACCTCGACCCGACGGTGGGGAGTGAAATTCAGAAGACGCGACCTTGTGTGGTGGTTTCTCCCCCGGAAATGCACGACTACTTGCGCACCGTAATCGTAGCTCCCATGACTACGGGCTCCCAGCCAGCCGCCTATCGGATAGGGCTGACTTTTCAGGGCAAGTCCGGACTGATATTGCTGGACCAGGTGCGCACGCTGGACAAGGCCAGGCTGGTGAAGCGCCTGGGTGCCATTCACCCTGCAACACTCAACAAACTGCTGACCACGCTTCAGTCGGTTTTTGAGCCGGGCTGAAGCAGCCCAGTGGCTCAGGTGAACAGTTTGTCAATCTGAAACAGGGTGAGCAGCCCCATCACGGCAAAGATACCGGCCGCGATGGAGTGAACCAATTTCATGGGTATCTTGGCTGCGAACTTGTTGCCCACAAACACGGCGGGCACGTCCGCAATCAGCATGCCCAGCGTGGTTCCCATGATCACCAAAAATGGCGCGCCATAATGCGCCGCCATGGCCACCGTGGCAATCTGGGTTTTGTCTCCCATTTCAGCCAGAAAGAAGGTGACGAAGGTGGCGCCAAACACGCCCAGCTTGCTGGCAATCTGCGTTTCCTCTTCTTCAATTTTGTCCGGAATCAGCGTCCAGATGGCCATGCCGAGGAACGAGCCTCCGAGTACCCAGCGCATCACATCCGGGCTGATGACCGTGGTAATCCAGGCCCCAAAGGCACCAGCCAGGCCGTGATTGAGTAAGGTGGCCACCAGGATACCCGCAATGATGGGCAAGGGCTTTTTGAATCGGGCGGCCAGGATGAAGGCCAGAAGTTGGGTTTTGTCGCCGATTTCAGCGAGGGCGATGACGCCGGTAGAGACGAAGAGGGCTTCCATGAGGAGTTCCGGGGCCGGACAAAAAACAATGACCACAAAGCCTCCCCGGCCAAACCGGAGGCAATGTGGTCAAAGGTCTTGTCAGGCAAAAAACCGCTTGCGCCATGGTCAAACGATGACCAAGTATGTTGACGCAAGCCCCTTCGAGTGGCTCGAAGGGAGACTACTCCCCAGTGACCCTCTAATTCTAACAGTCCTCATCGGGGAGCAAGGGCCGTCAGGCTGGACACGGGGCGGCGCAAGGTCGGGTCAAAGGGGTTGATCCTGGGTCCGATGGCTTGCGCTTCGCGCTTCAGAAGGGCCACCACGGTCGGCAGGCGCTCGGGGCTCAGGCGGGCCGAGATCGTGCCCACACTCAGGGCGGCCACAGCCCGGCCTTGCTGGTCACACACGGGTACAGCAACCCCGGCCATGCCTTCGAGCAGACCGGTGTTGGGAGCGGCGTAACCCCGTTCGCGCACCAGCTCAATTTCGGTGCGCAGGTAGACCTCGTCAAAGACCCCCAGTTCGCGCACCCGGGGCAGGTTGAAGCGGATGACTTCTTCGCGTTCTGCCTCGGGCAAAAAAGCAAGGATGGCCAGGCTGCCTTGCCCGATCCCCAGCGCCACGCGCCCACCGATGTCTCCCGTGAATGATCGGATCGGAAACGGCCCCTCGCTGCGGTCCAGGCACACGGCGTCAAAACCCGTACGGGCCAGCAAAAAGATGGTGTCGCCCAGGCTGGCGCACAGGCGCAGCAGCGCCGGGCGAGATAGATCGCGCAGGCTCGCCGGGTTGCCGGCGCGAGCAGCCAGCACAAAAAAGCCGACGCTCAGACGGTAATGCTTGCTGCGTCCGTCCTGCTCCACCACGTCTTGGGCCATCAGGGCCTGCAAGGTGCGGTGCACCGTGGCTTGAGTCAAACCCACATCTTTGGCGATCTGGGTGACTCGCATGCCTTCAGTCGGGGCCTCCGTCAAGAGCCGGATGATGGCAAAGGCGCGTTGCAGGCTGCCCGCACCCGGACCATCGGCGGGAATTTCTTCTTTGGATGAAATCATGGCGTGAAATTTACTATAGATATTCCGTTGAATGAAATAAATAAAAAATTTATCTCGTCTAATGGAATACCTCATTGACGCACGCTGCGCGATAAAACATCATTTGTCACCTTCTACAGCAAGACAACACGGTTGGCTGGCCCTGTCGGCCAAAAGATGACAAGGAGTCTGAGATGTCTTTTTTAACGCTCACGAATGTGTCCAAGTTCTATGGACCGAACTGCGTGGTGGACAGCATGAACCTGAGCGTGCAAAAGGGTGAATTCGTGTCGCTCCTGGGGCCCTCGGGCTGTGGCAAGACCACCACCTTGCAAATGATTGCCGGCTTTGTGGATGCCACCAGCGGGCAGATTCAGCTCGATGGGCGCGATATCACCCACGCCAAACCCAACTCGCGTGGCTTGGGCATTGTTTTTCAGAGCTACGCGCTGTTCCCCCACATGACGGTGTCTGACAACGTGAGCTTTGGCCTGGAGATGCGGAAAATGCCCAAAGTCGAGCGGCAGGAGCGGGTCAAGGCGGCGCTGGCGCTGGTGCATCTCGAGGCGCACGCAGAACGCTACCCGCGCGAGTTGTCGGGCGGCCAGCGCCAGCGAGTCGCCCTGGCCCGGGCGCTGGTCATTGAGCCGCCGGTTTTGCTGCTGGACGAGCCGCTGTCCAACCTGGATGCCAAGCTGCGCGAAGAAATGCAGTTTGAGTTGCGCCAGATCCAGCGCAAGGTCGGCACCACCACGATCATGGTCACGCACGACCAGACCGAGGCCATGTCGATCAGTGATCGCGTGGTGGTGATGGAGGGTGGGCGTGTGACGCAGATCGACGCGCCCTACCAGTTGTACGAACAACCGCAAACGCGCTTTATTTCCACCTTTGTGGGCAAGGCCAACTTGTTGCCCGGTCGCGTGAGTCGCGCTGGCCCACAGGCGCAGATTGATCTGGGCAGCCTGCACGTCGAGGTGGACGGCCAGGGTCTGCAGGATGGCGCGGAGGTGGTGCTGAGTTTGCGGCCGGAAAAAATCAGCTTCGTGCCACGCGGGCAGGGCCTGATGGATGGTGTGGTGCGCGAACGCTTTTTTCTGGGTAGCCAGTGGCTCTACCACCTCACGACGCCCATGGGTGAGTTGACGGTGGCTTGTCCAAACAGCGATGTGGTGCCATTGCAGGAGCAGGGCGGCACGGGTCTGACCTGGTCCGGGCGCTCGCTTCGGGTGCTGTCATGAACACACGCGCCACGACGCCCTGGGCGCTGTCGGCGCCGGCAGTGTTGTTGTTTACCTGCCTGCTGCTGGTGCCGCTGATGCTGACGGCAGTGTTGTCATTTAACGTGTTTGATCACGCTACAGGCGTCAAAAACGAGTACACGCTCGCGCACTATGTGGCCGTGTTCACCGATGAGTATTACTACGGCATTTTCTGGCGTACCTTCTGGATTGCCGGACTCACCACCATCATTTGCTTGCTCATCGGCGTACCCGAGGCGTATGTCTTGAGTCGCATGGGCAACCCCTGGCGCTCCATTTTCTTGCTGGTGGTGCTGGCGCCGTTGCTGGTGTCGGTGGTGGTGCGAGCCTTTGGCTGGAGCATGTTGCTCGGACCGCAGGGCGTGGTGAATCACGTGCTGCAAGCGGTTGGGCTCGGGCCGGTGCGTATTCTCTACACTGAGGCGGCAGTGATCATTGCGCTGGTGCACGTGATGTTGCCGTTCATGGTGATTCCGGTCTGGACTTCCTTGCAAAAGCTTGATCCGGGGGTCGAAAACGCGGCGCTGTCGCTTTCGGCCTCGCCCTTTACCACCCTGCGCCGTGTGGTGCTGCCGCAGGTGATGCCCGGCATTTTGTCGGGCAGCCTGATTGTCTTTGGCCTGAGCGCCAGTGCATTTGCCATCCCCGGTTTGCTGGGGGGGCGGCGACTCAAGATGGTGTCCACCGTGGTGTACGACGAGTACCTGCATGAATTGAATTGGCCACTGGGCGCAGCGTTGGCGCTTATCCTGTTGGTGGCCAATCTGGTGGTGATGTTGAGCTATAACCGCGTGCTCGAAGGCCGCTACAAGAAAGCGATGGGCTAAGGCCATGGCCAGGAACGGACCCCTCGCCCTGCTATTTAACGCGCTGGTGATCATCTTCATGCTGGCGCCGCTGCTGATCGTGTGCATTGTGGCGTTCACGCCCGAGAACACGCTCACCATCCCCACCACGCATTTGTCGTTGCGCTGGTTCAAGGCCGTGTTTGCGCACCCGGACTTTGTCACCTCGTTCTGGAACAGCCTGTGGCTGGCACTGGCCTCGGCCACGCTGGCCACGTTGTTGGCGGTGCCTGCCGGGCTGGCGATCACGCGCTACAGCTTTGCCGGGCGTGACGCGCTCAATGCCTTGTTTCTCTCACCTCTCATCATTCCGCACCTGGTGCTGGGTGTGGCGCTGCTGCGGCTGTTTTCGTTGACCGGGGCCAGCGGCAGTTTCTTCTGGCTGGTGCTGGCGCATGTGGTGATCGTCACCCCCTACGTGCTGCGGCTGGTGGTGGCGGCTTCCAGCGGGGCCGACTTGAGTTGCGAGCAGGCGGCACGTTCCCTGGGGGCCAGTGACCTGACCGTGTTTTGGCGCGTCACGCTGCCCATGATCTTGCCGGGGGTGAGTGGCGGCTGGTTGCTGGCCTTCATCAACAGCTTTGACGAGGTGACCATGTCGATCTTCATCACCGCGCCGTCTACGGTGACCTTGCCGGTGCGCATGTACATGTATGCGACCGAGTCGATTGATCCGCTGATGGCGGCTGCTTCGGCTCTGATGGTCGCCTTTACTGCGGCGGTGATGGTGGTGCTGGACCGTCTGTATGGACTGGACAAGATTTTGGTGGGGGGGAAATGAGCAGTGCCTTGCACAACCCGGGTCTTTTGATGCGAGTGGCTGAAACCGGGCGCGAGCGCGTCAGCTTCACGCTGGATGGTGAGTCGCTCGACGCGCTGGTGGGGGACACCGTGTTGACCGCCGTGCTGACGCACCGCACCGCCCTGCGCCACACCGAATTCAGCGGCCAGGCGCGAGCCGGCTTTTGCCTGATGGGTGCCTGCCAGGATTGCTGGGTCAGTACCGAGTCAGGGGGGCGGCTGCGGGCCTGTTCCACTTTGGTGCAGGCGGGCATGCGGCTGTTGACTCAACCGGAGTCAGCATCATGACCGACATCTTGCAACCCGTGATTGTGGGCGCCGGCCCGGCTGGCGTGCGGGCTGCGCAGACGCTGGTGCGCCATGGTCTGCGCCCCATTGTGCTGGATGAGTCTGCCCGCTGGGGTGGCCAGATCTACCGTCAGCCGCCAGCGCATTTTCAGCGCTCCAAAAAAGTTTTGTACGGCTTTGACGCCGGCCGTGCTGAGTCGGTGCATGAGACCATGGCGGGGCTTTTGCCCCACGTCGACTACCAGCCCGACACCTTGGTGTGGAATGCCGAAGGCGGCAAGCTTGATGTGTTGCGCCATGGAAAAACCGCCACGGTGGACTACACCCACCTGATTTTGGCTACGGGCGCCACCGACCGGGTGCTGCCCGTGCCCGGCTGGACCCTGCCTGGGGTCTTTACTTTGGGTGGCGCGCAGGTGGCGCTCAAGTTTCAGGGCTGTGCCATCGGTCGCCAAGTGGTGTTGATGGGTACCGGGCCCTTGCTGTACCTGATTGCTTATCAATATGCCAAGGCCGGGGCCGGGGTGGCAGCTGTACTGGATACCGCGAGACTGGCCGATCAGGTGGCTGGGATGCCCGGGCTCTTGCAACAACCGGCGGTACTCGCCAAAGGCCTTTATTACGTGGGCTGGTTGCGAGCGCACGGTGTGCCTCTGCATGGCGGTGTTCAGCCGCTGCAGGTCTTGGGCGAGGGTCGGGTTGACGCGGTTGAGTGGCGCGATGGGCGAGGTCATCACCAGCTGGCTTGTGATGCGGTGGGTATGGGTTATGGCTTGCGCTCCGAGACCCAGCTGGCAGACATTTTGGGATGCCGTTTTTATTTTGATGCGCTGCAGCGGGCCTGGCTACCAGAGCGCGATGCCGCCGGGAGAACGACTGTGGCGGGCCTGTACCTGGCGGGCGACGGTGCCGGCGTCATGGGTGCCGATGCCGCCGAGTTGGCTGGTGAACGGGCGGCCCTGACGCTATTGGCAGACGCGGGCAGGTCTCTCGAAACCGTCGACGGTGACCGAGTGCTGACGCTGGACGCCAGGTTGGCGCGGGTACAGCGTTTTCGCACAGGTCTGGAGCGTGCATTTCCTTTTCCCGAGGGTTGGGCTGCGCAGACGCCCGATGAGGTGGTGATCTGCCGCTGCGAGGAAATCACCGCGGGTGATCTGCGGCGCACAGCCCAGGCCACGGGGGCCATCGAGATGAATCGCCTCAAGGCCATATGCCGTGTTGGCATGGGGCGCTGCCAGGGGCGCATGTGCGGTGTGGCAGCTGCCGAAGTTCTGGCGCAGTGCACCGGGCGGTCGGTGGAGCAGGTTGGCCGGCTGCGCGGGCAGGCCCCGGTCAAGCCGATTCCGTTCGGTGCGGCGACGGTGCTGGCACCCACGGAGGCCACATGATCGAGAAAGTCGTGTCTGACGTAGCCATCATTGGCGGAGGCATCATGGGGGCATCGGCGGCGCTGGCGCTGCGTCAAATGGGGTTCACGGTGACTTTGCTGGAACGCGACTTTTGTGGCTCTCGTTCCAGTGGTGTCAACTACGGGGGCGTGCGTCGACAGGGGCGACCGCTGTCGCAACTGCCTCTGGCACAGCGGGCCCATGCCATATGGGGGCAACTGCGCGGGTTGATCGGCACCGATGGTGAATACCTTCGCTCGGGTCACCTCAAGATCGCCCGTAGCGAGGCGGACTTGGCGTCGCTGGAGGCTTACCGGGAGCGCAGCCGTGGCTTTGGCATGGATCTGCAGATGCTCAGCGCCTCAGATTTGCGCACGCAACATCCCTGGCTGGGCGAGCGTGCTGTGGGTGGGTCTTTTTGTCCGGAAGATGGCCACGCCAACCCCAGGCTGGTTTCGCCTGCGTTTGCCCGCGCTGCGGTGAAGCTGGGCGCAGACATCCGCGAGCAGACCCGGGTGGACACCATGGTCCATGACGGTGATCAGTTCGTGCTGACCTCGGGTATGGCGCTGGAGGTGCGAGCGCGTTGCCTGCTCAATTGCGCGGGGGCCTGGGCCGGCACCGTTGCCCAAAATTTCGGAGAGGTGGTGCCCATGGTGTCAGGCCACCCGGTGATGGCTGTCACCGAGCCGCTGCCCATGTTTATGAATTTGAGTTTGGGCGTGGAGGGCGGCGGCATCTATGCACGCCAGGCGCCACGCGGCAACTGCGTCATTGGCGGTTCGCAAGGTTATGCGCTGGACGCCGACCGCGCCCGACCCAGCCGGGACGCCCTCTCGCTGGTGCTGGCGCGCACGGTGGACCTGCTGCCCAAGCTGCGCCATGCTCACATTATTCGCAGCTGGAGCGGTACCGAAGGCTATTTGCCTGACCGCGAACCTGTCCTTGGCCCCAGTGCCACCACGCCGGGGCTATTTCATGGTTTTGGTTTCGCCGGGGCAGGTTTCCAGATTGGCCCTGCCGTGGGCGCTGTCCTCGCCGACCTGGTACGTGATGGCACCACGGCGACCCCGATTGCCGCTTTTTCGATTTTGCGTTTCCCGTCCGTTAGTTTACTCAACCCCTCAACCTGAAGGAGACTTTTCATGAAAAACACCAGTTCCATGCCCAACACGGCGCGTCGTTCATTGTTGTCGCTCGCCGCTGCGGCGGTGGCGTTGTCGGCCGGTGCGGCCCATGCCCAAACCAAGACGATTTACATCGGCATGAACGGCGGCTCCATGGAGAAGACCTGGACCGAGCATGTGTTTCCCGCGTTCGAGAAAGCCAACAACGTCAAGGTGGTGGTGGTGCCCGGTGGTTCGGCCGACATTCTGGCCAAGGCGCAAGCCGCCAAGGACAAGCCGCAGATGCATGTGATGTTTCTCGATGATGGCGTGATGGCCCGTGCTATTGGCATGGGTTTGTGTGAAAAGATGAAGCCCAGCGCGGCGCTCAACGAGGTGTATCCCACCGCCCGCTTCAAGGGCGACATGGCCACAGGCGTCACCATGGGTATGACGGGCCTGGCCTACAACAAGAAAATGTTTGCTGAAAAGGGTTGGGCTCCCCCAACCTCGTGGATGGATCTCGCGGACCCCAAGTTCAAGGGCAAGGTGGTGTTCCAGTCGCTGTCCTCATCCACGTTTGGCCTGCATGGCTTTTTGATGTTCAACCGCATCAAGGGCGGTACTGACAAAAACGTGGAGCCTGGCTTTGCGGCGTGGAAGACCAGCATTGGCCCCAATGTGCTGGAGTACATCCCCAGTTCAGCCAAGTTGTCAGAGATGATTCAAACCGGAGAGGCTGCGATTGCGCCGTTAACCCCCACCTCGGTCGCGACCTTGCAGGAAAAAGGC
>CALRWE010000078.1:0-19395 GCA_943371745.1 Rhodoferax sp. OV413 | reverse complement strand
GGGTGTCTCCACACGGTCAAGGTACATCACCTCACTGCCACTGAGCGCGGTCAGGTTGCAGCTCTCGCCAACCTCATTGACCAGCGAACGCAACACGCCGTGGCGCGCACCGTGAAAGGAATCGTTGAGCAGCAGGTTTTCGGCCAACTTGCGCAGGCGCACCCCGGTGCCGTACTGGCGGCTGTCGCCGCTGCGCTCAAGCAGGCCGGCATTTTCGAGCTGCTGCAGCATGCGGTGAAGCGTGGGCTTGGGAATGCCGGTTTCCTCGGCCAAGCTTTGCAATGAGAAGAACTGGTCCTTGGAGGCGACCACCTCCAGCAGCGCAAACAACCGCAGTGTGGGCGTGTCACCGTTGATTTCCACTGGGGCTTGCGCAAGATTTGGGACGTTTTTCATAGGATCGATCATAGTTCAATTCCAAAAAATAACAAAAAAAGTTCCAATAAATGATATTTATGTTGACATATGGATTTATAAATCATAAAGTTGTCACGCATTCCGAAAAACGGAATGAAAAGTTTCATTTTTTATAAATTTACCAACGGTCAACGCCGCAGGAGACATCAATGATCAAGAACCCCAACGACACACGTACCGTCGCCAGCGGCGTGCAAAAAATGACGCCCTCAGAGGCGTTTGTAGAAACTCTGGTCGCCAACGGCGTGACTGACATGTTCGGCATCATGGGCTCGGCCTTCATGGACGCCATGGATATTTTCGCCCCTGCTGGCATTCGCCTGATCCCGGTGGTGCATGAGCAGGGCGCAGCCCACATGGCCGACGGCTATGCCCGTGTGTCCGGTCGCCACGGCGTCACCATCGGCCAGAATGGCCCAGGCATCAGCAACTGCGTGACCGCCATTGCAGCAGCCTATTGGGCACATAGCCCAGTCGTGATCATCACCCCTGAGACCGGCACCACAGGCATCGGGCTGGGTGGCTTCCAGGAAGCCAATCAGTTGCCCATGTTCGAAGAGTTCACCAAGTACCAGGGCCACGTGACCCACCCAAAACGCATGGCCGAGTACACGGCTCGCTGTTTCGACCGCGCCATGAGCGACAACGGCCCGACCCAACTGAACATTCCGCGCGACTACTTCTATGGCGAGATCGAGTGTGAGATCCCCAAGCCCATGCGCGTGGACCGTGGTGCTGGTGGTGAAGAAACCCTCGCAGCGGCAACCGAGCTGCTGGCAGCGGCCAAGTTTCCGGTGATTCTGGCGGGTGGCGGTGTCGTGATGGGCGGTGCGGTCGAAGCGTGCAAGGCTTTGGCCGAGCGTCTTGGCGCCCCTGTGGTGACGGGCTACCTGCGCAACGACGCCTTCCCTGCGAGCCACGAACTGTGGGCCGGCCCCTTGGGCTATCAGGGTTCCAAGGCCGCCATGAAACTGATTGCCCAAGCCGATGTGGTGATTGCCCTGGGCTCCCGCATGGGCCCATTTGGCACCTTGCCACAGCATGGTATGGACTACTGGCCCAAGACGGCCAAGATCATCCAGGTCGAAGCTGACCACACCAACCTCGGTCTGGTGAAGAAAATCTCCGTCGGTATCTGTGGCGATGCCAAAGCCACTGCGTTGGAACTCACCAAGCGCCTGACCGTCAAGACACTCGCTTGCGATGCCACCAAGGCCGAACGTGCCAAGACCATTGCCAGCGAAAAAGCTGCGTGGGAAAAGGAACTGGACGAATGGACGCACGAAAAGGACGCCTTCAGCCTGGACATGATCGAAGAGAACAAGAAGGAGGTGACCTTTAACGGCGGTGAGTACCTTCACCCGCGCCAGGTTCTGCGCGAGCTGGAAAAGGCAATGCCACCCCGTGCGATGGTATCGACCGACATCGGGAACATCAACTCGGTCGCTAACAGCTACCTGCGTTTTGAAGAACCTCGCAGCTTCTTCGCGCCCATGAGCTTCGGCAACTGTGGTTACGCCTTGCCCACCATGATTGGTGCCAAGCTCGCGGCCATGGACCGCCCCGCCATCGCCTACGCTGGCGACGGCGCCTGGGCCATGAGCATGGTTGAGATCCTGACCGCCGTGCGCCATGACATTCCTGTGACTGCTGTGGTGTTTCACAACCGTCAGTGGGGCGCCGAGAAGAAGAATCAGGTTGATTTCTACAACCGTCGATTCGTTGCCGCCGAATTGGAAAACGAGAGCTGGTCGGAGATGGCCCGAGCGATGGGCGCTGAAGCCATCGTGGTTGACCGCTTGGACGACGTTGGCCCCGCGCTCAAGAAGGCCATCGACATGCAAATGAACGAAGGCAAGACCTGCGTCATTGAAGTCATGTGCACCCGCGAGCTGGGCGATCCGTTCCGACGCGACGCGCTGGCCAAGCCAGTGCGATTCCTGGAGAAGTACAAAGACTACGTGTAATCACGAAGCGTCTTTCACCACGGCAGCGCAGCGCAGGTTATTTACTGCGCAGCGCTTTCTTGATGGCATCTGCTCGCGGCGGTAAAGGTATGAGAACCGCGTGAGCAGACCACCGATCCCGGAGGCCACATGGCTGATTCTTTTGCTTCGCCGTTGGCCACTTCGGCACCGGCGCAGGTCGCACACGCGTCTGCTCATCCCCATTTACAGTCGCTGGTCGACGCCGCCAAGGCCTGCGGCCCATTGCGCGTGGCCATCGCTTACCCCTGTGATTCGGCTTCGCTTGGCGCGGCCATTGAAGCGGCCCGCGTGGGCCTGATAACACCGCTGTTGGTGGGCCCCAGTGCCCGCATGCGGGCAGCCGCCAGCCAGGGCGGTTTGGACCTCACCAGCCTGGAAATCGTGGACACTGTCGACAACCCGCGTGTTGCGGCCACCCATGCCGCAAGCCTGTGCCGTGACGGCAAGGCCGCCGCCTTGATGAAGGGCAGCTTGCACAGCGACGAGTTGTTGGCTGCCGCTGTCTCGCGCGAGGCGGGTCTGCGCGGTGGATCGCGCGCCAGCCATGCTTTCGTGCTGGATGTGCCGGGCGTTGAACGCCCGTTGGTACTGACCGACTGCGTTGTCAACATCGAGCCTGGCCTCATGGACAAGCGCGACATAGCGCAGAACGCCATCGACCTGGCACACGCCATCGGCATCAAAAAACCCCGTATGGCGATCCTGTCGGCGGTGGAGAACATCAATCCCGCTATCGCCAGCACGCTCGATGCTGCAATCCTGTGCAAGATGGCCGACCGCGGCCAGATCACGGGCGCCGTGCTCGACGGCCCCCTGGCCTATGACAACGCCATCTCCAGTGTCTCGGCGATCAACAAAGGTATCGTCTCCGAGGTTGCTGGCAGGCCAGACATCCTGTTGCTGCCCAATCTGGAGGCCGGCAACATGGTCTACAAGCAACTGGTTTACATGGCCGGCGCCGAATGTGCGGGCCTGGTACTGGGGATGAAGGTGCCGATCATACTGACCAGCCGCTCTGACTCGATCACCGCACGCATCACCTCGTGTGCGCTCGCGGTCCTGATGGCGGCTCGATCTACCGATCAAGGAGCCTGCGCATGAACACAGCCGCGACCAGCAGGCTGGACCCGATGAAGTTTGTGATGCACGTGTTGCCCGGCACGCTGCTGGCCGGCGTCGTGGCCATGGCCGCGACTCTGGTTTCTATTCTGCACGGTGGACCACAACTGCTTTACGCGCTTTTTTTTGGCGTTGCGTTCCACTACCTCAGCACGGACCCCAAGGCCAAGCCTGGCATTGAGTTTTGTTCGCGTCAGGTGCTGCGTTTGGGTGTGGGATTGCTGGGCGCGCGCATCACGGCCTCTCAGATAGCAGGTCTGGGCTGGTCCACGGCGGCGATCGTGATCATCGCGGTCGTGACCACTTTGCTATTCGGCTACCTTCTGGGAAAACGCCTCGGGCTCAACCGAGCGCAAGGTGTACTGTCGGGCGGATCTGTTGCGATCTGTGGCGCTTCGGCCGCGCTGGCTATTTCGTCAGTCTTGCCACGCACCAAGGAGAGCGAAAGGTTTACCTTGATGGTGGTGGTCACGGTAACGGTGTTATCTACCGTTGCCATGGTGGTCTATCCGTTGATTGCACGGGCGTTCAGCCTCCCGCCTGAACTGGCCGGCTTGTTTCTGGGTGGCACCATACATGACGTGGCCCAGGTGGTTGGCGCTGGCTACATGATTGATCACCCCACAGGGGATTACGCAACCATCGTCAAGCTCTTTCGCGTCTCGATGCTGGCGGTGGTGGTGGTAGTGGTCTCGGCCATGTTCAAGACTGAGCGCGAGCAGGCCGAACGCGACATTGCTGCCCATGGTGGACACGCCGCAGCGAAGAAGCAACCCCTTGTGCCATGGTTCCTGTGGGTTTTTGTCATCCTGGTAGCCATCAACTCGCTGGGTTTTGTGCCGGCCGAGATGGGCAAGGGCCTGAGCGATTTTTCGCGTCTGTGCCTGGTGGTTGCGATTTCGGCGCTAGGCATCAAGACTTCGTTTCAGCAGCTGGCCAAGGCCGGGTGGCGACCCTTCACTTTGCTGCTGGTGGAGACGGTCTGGATGGCTGTGTTCGTGCTGCTTGCCATCTTCGTGCGTCAGCAGGGATATTTCTGAGGGCAGGGTGAGTTCGGGTAGCGCAGTCTCCCAAAACAACCACGGGTTCACTCTGCTCCACAACGAAGCGCCGATCCATGCCCCTGCTCTCGCTCATCACCGCCAATACCTGCTGGGTTTTGCTGTGCATCGCACTGGCTTCCTATGTGCAAAACCTGACCGGTTTTGCCTTCGGGCTGATCTTCCTGGCGCTGGTCGGCGTGTTCGACCTGATCCAGATGGAGGTCGCGGCCAACGCTGTGACCTTCATCACCTTGATTCAGACCTTCATCTATTTCCGCGAATACCCCCTCACCGACGATTGGCAGGTGATCCGTCCGGCCATCTGGCCCAGTCTGGCCGGCGTGGTGGCTGGTCTCGCCTTCCTGTTCTGGCTCAGCGACAGCGCGCTGTACCTGCTGAAGATTGCACTCGGCTTCTCAGTGGTGGGGGCCGCTGGCTTGCTGGTGATGCGGTTTGAACCCAAAAGTCAGCTCGATCCGCCTGGGTCCTTTGCGCTCACCGGCCTGCTCGCCGGCCTTATGGGGGGCCTCTTTTCCACCGCAGGCCCACCGCTGGTCTACAAGCTCTACCGCCAGCCTTTGAGCCTGCCGGTGATCCGCCAGGCGCTGCTGCTGATGTTTGGTCTGAGCCAGTTGGTGCGGCTGGTGATCGTGTTGATCATCGGGCAATTCACACTGGCCGCAGCGGTTTACGCCTTGTTGGCCCTGCCCTTATTGCTCGGGGTCACGCTGGGCAACCGGCGTTACCCGCTGAAGCTCTCTCCTACGGCAGTGTCACGCATAGCCGCTGGTCTGTTGCTGATGGCCGGTGTAAGCCTGATTGCAACCGCCTGGTCGTCGAGCTCAAGCCGCTGATCCTGCCCGGAGTGCCCGTTGTTAAACGACACGCTTGGCGATTTCGCTGAGCCGCCAACGGCCTTGCTCGATCGGCAAAAAAGCCTCGACTGCTGCAGTTGCAATGACATGGGTCGTCCCTTGCTCGGCATCGTTGACATCAAGCCCGCCATGTACGGCAGTGACCTCAGCACGTCCACGTGGCAGTTCCGCGGCGACGATGACAAGGTCGACCTCCTCGGGCTTTTGCACCCCGATGGTGACCTGCACGCGCATGTCCCGATGGTCATAGCCCAGTGATTTAAAGAGCACGATGGACGAGTGGTGGAGTGCGTCATGTACCGCTCTGCATGCGGCCTTGGTGTAGTCACCGCCGTACAGGTCGTTACCCATGCCCATTTCCAGAATGATGCGCCTTTCAGTCATGAGCACTCTCCATATCAAACGACACCATAACGGCCGCATTGGCGATGACGCTCCAGCCTTCTTTCTCCCTGCGCGGAATGTCCAGGCCACCCTTGATCACTTTCACCGACGGCTGCCCATACGGAAATATCTTGAGCAACGCCTCGGTGTCCACCTCCTCGGGTCGTTGAACACCGATTTCGACCTGGATGAGCATGGACTCCCTGGGAAATCCGAACGCCTCGGCCACGTTCAGCGAGTTGTGCCACAGCGCATCGCGGATGGCACGTGCTGCTGCCTCGGTGTAGTTGCGGCTGCGAATCGAGGTTCCCATACCGAATTGTGTAACGACTCGTTTCATGGCCATGGAAGATGTCCTATTGAAAAAGACAGGTAAAAAAATGTGAGGGTAAGCCGTGCTGATCATGGCGCCACCAGCCGGCGTCATGCCTCGCTTTGTGGGTTGTCCCTTCAGATCTTCTCGTCGCGCAGCCAATACCACTTGTACAGGAAATATTGGCCAAATCGACGGAAGGGCGCGAAAGCTTCTGAACGCACCATGTTCAAGACGTTGGGGTATTCGAGCGGCGAGTTGTAAATCGGCAGGTCGAATACCTCTCGTCCAGCATCCTTGCCAGCCACCCGTTCGGCAATGCGCTTACCTGCCCAGGTGGAGGATGCAACACCATTGCCACCGTAGCCCAGCGCGTGCCATACGGTCTCTTTCGGATCCGGACGGGTGATGCGCGGCATCATGTCGTGACTCACATCCACCCAACCCCACCAGGAATGGTCAATCTGGATACCTGCCAGCGGTGGAAATTTACGAGCAATCGCATCGGTGAGCAGCTTCAGGTGAATCGGATCCTCTGCGTCAGCGCCGGTGATCGAGCTGCGGCTGCCCAGCTGCAGACGATTGCCCTCAAGGAGTCGGTAGTAGAAGCGCAAGGTGCGCGTGTCTGTCATGAAGGTCTTGGACTTGAAGTTGCAGGCAACCATCTCGGCATCGGTGAGAGGGCGAGTGACCAGTGAGTTGGACAAAATGGGCAAGATCTTGTTCTTCAGCATCGGCGTGAGCTTCTGCCCGGTGTACCCGCCGGTGCAGACCACGACGCGCTTCGCGCGCACGACACCGCCGGGTGTCTTCAGATGGTGCACGCCGTTGATTGTCCTCCAGCCTTCCACCGGGCTGGCCGGGTGCACCTTGACGCCCAGCTCGCGAGCTTTGCGGATCAGGCCGAATGTGAATTTCAGGGGGTGGATGCCCACGCCTTCTTCCTCCAGCATGGCACCCAGGTGCTCGCGCTCGTCGCAGTACTGCTCGCGTACTTCCTCTGCCGTGAGCATGCGGGTGCGGTAGCCAAACACCTCGTTGCGCACGCGGGTCATCTCGCGCAGGTAGTCGAGCTTTTTGGGGCGGTGTGCCATGTAGAGGTGACCGCCGTCATAGGCCTCACATTCGATTTCTTTGGTGAGCTCGCGAAAATTTTCAAAGCCAGTTCGGACCTCGGTGTCCAGCCGCTTGGCAACGTCCATACCCCAGCGCTCAATCCACTGCGAGCGGCTGAGTCGACCATTGGCGTTCTGCCCCTGGCCGCCGCTGCGGCTGGAGCAGCCCCAGGAAGTCTGTGCTGCTTCAAGCACGGTGGGCACAATACCGTGCTCACGCGCCAGGTACAAGGCGGTGGACATGCCGGTGGAACCCGATCCGATCACCACAACATCAGCATCAATGTCGCCGCAGATCGGACCATCGTCGGTTGGCGGACTGCCAGCCGAGGCGACCCAGTAGCTGGGTGCATAGCCCGTACCGTGACCCGGCGTCGCGTCCACCAGCGGGTCGTAGGTGGGTTTGTAGGGCCGCAAAACGCGACCGCCAATGGGCAATGAAATCATGAATATTCTCCCGATTTTGATTGATGCAGGCAAAAGGGCTGTCGAGCAGCGGCGCAGCTCTCAAAAGCCTGTCCGTTCTACAAGGGCAGTTGCTATGGAGCTCAACCAAACCGAGGATAGTGAGGTGCGGCCATGTTTGGTTAGGACCAGTTGGGATCATTCCATGGGGCCAGCCATTGGACTGTTTGAACAGAAATGGATTACAAAAGGGTTTACCCGAATAGTTGGCTCTAGCGATTGGCTGACGCTGGTTCTACAGACCCGGGCCATTCGGATCAAACAATACAACCCATTGGCAAACCCGTCGCGACAGCAAGTAGTGAATGAGTTTTTCGGTTTGCCAAAATTTGATTGAAACCACAGGAGCCAATATGCCCGATCAACCCGACACCATCAGCCAGAGGACGCTGGCAGCGTTTGCCGACGCCTGGAACCGCCATGACCTGGATGCCCTGATGGGTTTCATGCATGAAGATTGCCTTTTTCACGCAGTGGCCGGCCCGGATTTACTGGGCCGGACGTTCAGCGGCCACGCTGAGGTAAGTGATGGCTTCAAGGCAGCATGGGCAAGCTTCCCCGACGCCGCCTGGCTTGACGGTGACCACTTTGTGGTCGGCGACCGTGGCGTGTCGGAAAGCACCTTCAAAGGTACCCATGCCGATGGATCACGCATCGAGGCGCGCATGGTCGATGTCTTCACTTTCAAGGACGGCAAGATTCTGGTCAAGAACGCCTTTCGCAAAAACCGCCCACCGCTGGCTGTCGCCCTACCCGATTGACTTTTCCCTGTGAGCCCCGGTCTGGCCACCCGGGGACACTGACTTTTTGCTCTGCCAAACATGAAGACTGACTACCAAGTCGGCACGTTTTTTTATTAACAAACTCTGGAGACATTCATGCAATTCAAATCTACAACCCTGGTATCGCTGCTTGCAGCCTCTTCCTTCTTCGTCGGCGGTAACGCGCTGGCCACGACCTTCAAAGTAGCAGTGGGTGACGCCCAGGGCAGTGCCCAATGGGAGATGGCCACCAAGTTCAAGTCGTCCTTTGAAGCCAAGACGGCGGGCAAACACAAAATTGACTTGTTCCCTAATGAGCAGCTTGGGGGCGAAGAGACTACTGTCAACAGTGCCTCCATGGGTACACTGGACTTTTCAGTACTCGCTATCAACAACGTTACGCCGTTTTCCCCCACAGTTGGCGTGCTCACTCTTCCCTATGTTATCCAGAGTGCCGAAGAGGCTAAGAAGCTGGTGACGGGCGACATCGGTAAGGAACTAACTGCCAACACGGTACGTGACGCTGGCGTTCGCATCGTAGGATGGACCTTCACTGGTTTTCGCGTATTGACCAACTCCAAGAAGCCAGTCAAAACTTTGGCTGATTTGAAGAGCTTGAAAATTCGGGTGCCCAAGAACGAAATCATGATTGCTTCCTATCAAGCTTGGGGCATTAATCCTACGCCAATGGCATGGTCTGAGACCTTCACCGCTTTGCAACAAGGCGTAGTCGATGGTCAAGATAACCCATACATCACCGTGCATTCGATGAAGTTCAATGAAGTTCAGAAGTACATCACAAACATTCGCTATGTATTTTCTTTAGAACCCATCATCGTTGGGGAAGCGACTTTCAAAAAGCAGCCAGCTGATGTACAGAAAGCAATTCTGGATGCCGGATCAGAAGCCACCGAGCATAGCTATAAGTGGCTTGCTGAAACCGAAGACAAAATCAAGAAAGACTTGACAGCCAAAGGCATGCAGATCACCGACCCTGCTGATGGTGAGAAAGAGTGGATCTCCAAGGCGACCACTGCTGTTTGGCCCAAGTTCTACAAAAGCATTGGTGGTAAGGAAAAGCTCGATAATGTTTTGAAATCGCTGGGTCGTTGATCCAATAGCAGCCGCAGCCACACTGCGTGGCTGCAGACTTTGGCGGCAATTAGCCTACAGCGTTGCCCTCTTTTAGCGCAACATGCGTTTAATTCAGGTGGAATCCATGACGCCCTTGCAAAAAATCACTTCTTGGTTGAACGACATCGAAACTTTGTTTTGCGAATGGCTTTTAGCGCTGTTTGTGGTGCTGTTGTTCGCTCAGATAGTTTCGCGCCAGTTGTTCAACTATTCGATTTCTTGGTCAGAAGAGCTTTCCACTTACATGTTTGTCTGGTTCGCTTACCTTGGGGCGGTAGTGGCTGCCAAGATGTCAGCACACAACCGCGTCACAGTTCACATGCAATTCCTACCCAAATGGATGGCTAAAACGATGATGACAGTAGCTGACTTGCTGTGGGTGGCATTCAATTTGTATTTCGTCTGGCTAAGCTATGACTTCGTATTCAACCGTATGAATTTATTTTGGAAGTCGCAAACGCTAGGTATTCCGATGAAATACATCTACATGATCTTACCGGTCGCATTTGCCCTGATGTCGATTCGTGTGCTGTGGAACACTTACCTTAGTGTTTTCAAAGGGGAAGAGTTGCAAGATCCAGAAACAGTCGAGATCAGGAAGATGCAGAAAAATAACGATACGCTGGCTTCCAGCTAAGAGCTCATTGGAGATAACACTGTGGAAATGTACGTTGCGGAAATTTTATTTGGGGGGTTCTTACTGCTTATGCTGCTGGGGGCGCCGATAACGGTTGCACTGGGCGGTGCAGCAATGGCAGCCTATGTGGTCCTCGGCAAGGATCCCATCGCTCTGGTTCAGATTGCATTCAACTCGGTTAGCAGCTTTCCGTTAATGGCCCTGCCTGCATTTGTGTTGGCTGGCGCACTGATGGAAGCGGCCGGAATTTCTCGGCGATTAGTTGATATTGCCGAAACGCTTGCTGGCCCGATCACTGGCGGTTTAGGTATGGCCACAGTTCTTGCCTGCTTGTTCTTTGGTGCTATCTCTGGCTCGGGGCCTGCGACCACTGCTGCGGTAGGGATGCTGATGATTCCTGCCATGACCAAGCGAAACTACGATCGGGCCTATGCATCTGCCGTTACTGCTGCATCAGGGGGATTGGGAATCATCATTCCACCCTCCATTCCGATGGTTATCTTCGGTGTTGCAGCACTTGGTATGCAGCCGCCTGCCGAGGCGGTTGAAAAGTTTGGCAACTTTGCCTCCATGTCGATTCCAAAGCTGTTTATTGCCGGTGTCATGCCTGGACTGGTGATGGCCGGTAGCCTTCTCCTCATGAACCACTTCATATCAAAGAAGAGTGGCTATCGCGGTCTGTCTGAGAACTGGTCTAGCGGCGATATTTTTGCAGCGCTCAAGCGTGGAATTTGGTCAATCTTGGCACCAATGATTATTTTGGGCGGTATTTACGCGGGCATCTTCACCCCCACCGAGTCGGCTATTGTCGCTATTTTTTACACTCTATTTATTGGCTGGTTTGTGCACCGTGAGTTACGTTGGAAATCCGTAAAGGTCGCGTTACGAACCACAACTTGGATTACTGGGCGTGTCTTACTAATTTTGTTCACTGCGACGGCGTTTGGCCGACTTCTAGTAGAGCAACGCATTCCAAGTGACATCGCTGAGGCTATGCTGAACATGACCACCAATGTTTATGTTATTTGGGCGATGGTGATTTTATTCTTGTTATTTGTTGGTATGTTTATGGAAACACTGGCTGCTATTTTGATACTAGTACCAGTGCTCTTGCCCGTGATGTACATGATCGGGGCAGATCCAACTCATGTCGGAATAGTAGTTATTTGTGCGCTATCAATCGGATTTATGACGCCACCACTTGGGGAGAATCTGTTTGTGGCGTCAGGCATCGGTGGTGAACCAGTCGAAAAAATTGTCGTCAAGGTGTTGCCATTTGTATTTGTAGCAACGGTCGCAGTGTTTTTGATTGCCTTCGTACCGCAGATTTCGCTTTGGTTACCGTCCATGGTGGGCTACTAGATCTGAGCAACTGAACGCTGCGTAGTCAACCGATTACTTTCGGTGCGTGGCGTTTTTGCAAGTCTGTGATAACTTTGGCGAGAGTGGCGATGCCCTCATCGATGACACGTGCATTGATCGACTGAAAGCCAAGCCGAATAAAATTACCGGCAGGTTGTTCGGCTTGAAAGAACACATCACCCGGTTCGATCAGCACGCCCTTCTGGGCGGCCTGCTTGGCCAGCTCGGTTGCTGGCACATTGTCGGGTAATTGCACCCAGCACGAACCGCCTCCGCTCATCGGCGTTACGGTGCATTGTGGTGCATGGCGCTCCAGTGCGTCCAACACGAGCGCCCCGCGCTCCTTCTGTGCCTTGGCCAATCGCTTGAGATGGGCATCGTTGTAGCCCAGCGATATGAACAGCGAGAGGCTACGCTGGATGAAAGAGGATGGGTGCCGGAGCATGAGGCGGCGCAGCGCTCGCAGCTCGTGGATCAGGGCTGGGGCGGCCACGATATAGCCGATGCGCAGACCCGGTGCCAAGCTCTTGGACAAGCTGCCAACATAGATCACCCGATCACCGCTATCCAGGCTCTTGAGCGCAGGAATGGGATTACCCGCGAAGTTGTTCTCGCTCTCGAAGTCATCTTCGATGATGACCAGATCTGACGCATCAGCCAGTCGCAGCAGCTCTTCGCGCCGATGCAAGGGCATGGTCACGCCTGTCGGACACTGGTGACTGGGCGTGGTGTAGAGGTAATCTAGATTGCGCAGCCGGTCGTCCACAATCAGGCCGTGATCGTCCACAGGCAGCGGAATAATTTGCTCTGTTCGGTTGGTAAATATATTGCGGGCATCCGGATAACAGGGATCTTCGATACCGACCCGGGTGCGGTCACGCATGAGCAGGTCGGCCACCATGTAAAGCGCGTGCTGCGCGCCCACAGTGATGATGAGCTGGTCGGTGGTGGCCCAGACGCCGCGCCGCGGAAGTACGCGGGTGCAGATTTGCTCCACCAGCGACTCGTCGTCGCGGGTAATCTGGTCGGGTGCCCAGTCTCGAATATCAAGCACACTCAGTGCCTTGAGGCAGCACTCACGCCAGGCAGCAGTGGGAAATAGCGATTCGTCAAACTGGCCGTAGAGAAAAGGATAGGGGCTCTTCTGCCAGTTGGAGGGTTTGACAATACTGCGCTGCGCGCTGGGTTGCTGATACAACCGCTGACCCCAGCCAATGGGGGCGTTGCTGGCAGGGCTGTCGCTGGAGGTCCGGGCTTGCATGCGTTGGCCCAGCAAAGCTGAACTCACAAAGTGCCCCTTGCGTTCGCGGGACACCAGGTAACCCTCGTCGGCCAGCTGCTGGTAGGCCAGTACTACGGTGATGCGCCCCACGCCCAACTCGCTGGCCAGTTCGCGGCTGGAGGGAACGGGTGCATCGGGCTTGAGCTGACCATCCAGAATAGCCGAGACCAGCATCTCTCGAATTCGACCTTGCAAGGTCAAATTTTCACGGGCGCTGCGTTGTAGCAGTTGCTTCCACATTGCGCCTTGTATTTGTTGTTGTGCCATAAGAGGTCCTATCTGGTCCCGGTGCGGATTGATCAGTTGGAGACGCTATTGTCATGTAAGCACGCGGCCAGGTGGACGTGCTTCTGCCATCGGAAAACGAAGCCAGATTGCTGGAAAAAGTGCTCGGTAACAAAGTGGGCCTTGTCTGCCCCAGAAGCAGCACACTGCCGCAGCCCCCGTGGCCGTGATCGACAGGAACGTCGACCACCCCACGTCCGGCAAAGCGCAAACCAATGACGCCAGCTAATGGCCCAAGCTGAACCTGTTCACATCGAAGAAGCTTTTGGTGGCCGGGCTGGGGCAGACTACTTTGCTTATGACAGCAGTTTTGATCAGATCGAGACCAGGCAATAAGCCCGGCGTGCCGTGCCAACCTGCGCTTATTGCAATTAGTCAGGCCGTATTAGGCCATTCAAACCGCTGGCTAGAGGTCATTTCCAGCATGGAAAAGTCCTTGTAAAGGCCTTGTTGCGGGGCACTGGGCCCGTAAACTTGCCCGATGAACATCGCGACCGCCACCACTGTCAAAGGCACTGACAAGCCCAACGCCCGAACCGAGGCTGCCCTGCAGCGGCTACACAAGGCGATGCGTGACATCGAGGTGGAGATTGAGACGAACCACGGCGTCTACCCGCTCAACCATGGGCGCGTCACCCAGTCGGAGCTGTGCCGGCGGGCTGACGTCAAAAAAGCCACGCTTCAAAATCCGGTTCACAAAGACACCACCCGCGTGGAGATCATGGCGTGGCTAGATCAGCTGGCGACTCAACTATCCCACACCCGCGATGGCACCCGGGAGCGGGTCACTGCAGTGGCTGACGATTTGACGGCGCAAGTGCAGCGCCTGACCCTGGCCTGCCAAACCGCACAGGCGCAGCTGGCCCAGGCGGAAGAACGCGTCAGGCAACTCCAGGCGGAATTGGCGCTGATGCGGGCGGGCGCCCAGCCGTAGCCCGGGAGCAGTGGAACCAGTGAGGTTTAGAAGCGGTAGCGGGCCGACACGGTGGTCAGGCCGACGCGGTCGGTTTCACCACCGGCAAACTTCAGCTTGTGTTCTTCGTACTGCAACACAGCGGACCATTGGGGCGTGAACAGGTACTCGGCGCCCAGACCGTAAGACAAACCGAAGCCGCTTTCGGAGCCCTCAGCGACGCCCGAGAACGGACTGGACGAAACCCGGGTGTGGCCATACGTGGTGCCGACCTTGCCCAGGAGGTTGAAACTGGCGTTCAGCGGCAGCTTGCCCAACAGGCTGAGATTGATGCCTTGGGCCTTGGTGGTGCCGCCCGCGCGGTTGATGGAGCCAAAGTCGGTGTAGCCAATTTCCAGGCCCAGGTTGGCGCTGTTGTAGCTGCCGCCGCGGATGGAGTAAGACGTGTCACGCTTGTCGGCACCAAAGAGGCCCGTGCCGTTGCCCAGCGAGAAGTCGGACTGACCAACGCCCAGCTCCAGGTAGGCGCTACCGGGCGTGTACAGGCTGGAGGCCATGTTTTGGGCTTGTACGCCCAGGGCGAGCGTGCAGGCGGCGGCTGCGATCAGCAGACGGGGAGTAAGAGAGAGTTTTTTCATGGTCGGTTCTTCACTTTATTTTCAGGAATGGGAAATAGTCAACGCCTTCTTGGCGCCAATTCAGCTTAGTCAGGCCTGAGGTAACGGTCTGTTCGATTGCACACACAAAGTGAAACAAACGACGACGCCTCGCAGATAACTACTGACTTCCCCGCTGGCTTACATCCATCACGCCGCCTCACCACCAATTCATATTTCAACCATCTATTGTTTCTTATTTAGAAATTCTTAAGTTCAATATTGGTTGTTTATCTTCTTTTAAAGAAATTATATAGTTCATCCATCGACGAGACGACTGCAATACCAGCCTCTTCGAATCAAGTCAGCCAGGCACCCAGCGTCTGCCGACTGAACCTCTTTAACCTTGTAAGGACTGCATCATGAATCGCAAAACTCTCTCCACCATCACTTTGGCTCTTGCCGCTCTGGCTGGCGGCAACGCCATGGCGACCGACGCCAGCATGGCCCAAACCCGGGACCAGGTCCGCGCCGACTTGGCACAAGCACAGCGCTTGGGCAATATCGCCCACGGCGAAACAGGTGCAAGACTCAACGAGTTGTTCCCCGGTAGCTACCCCGCCAAAGTCACCATCCAACCGTTAAGCCGCGCAGAGGTCCGTGCAGACCTGCGGGAAGCCCAGCGCACGGGCGACCTCATTGCCAACGGCGAAACCGGCGCCAAACTCAACGAGTTGTTCCCTGACAACTTTGCAGCCGCAGCTGCCAACCAGAACCTGACCCGCGAAGAGGTCCGGGCTGACCTGCGCGAAGCACTGCGTACGGGCGACCTCGTTGCCAACGGCGAAACCGGCGCCAAATTCAATCAGGTGTTCCCCGGCAGTTACCCCCACAAGTCCTGAGGTACCTGTGAAAAAGCCGCCAGGCGATACGCCTGGCGGCTTTTTTTATCTTGTTTGCGCATGGGGGCCCATGCTGGGTTTTAGCGCTGGCCGGTAACCTCAATCTCCACACGGCGATCGGGCTGCAGGCAGGCGATCAGGGCAGGTGTGGGTTTTGCACCTTTGCATTCACCAGGGCGGGTCACCGGATCGGCGCCGTTCACGCCGCGGGCACTGATCTTTTGAGCCGGGATTCCAGCGGACTCCACCAGGTAAGCGCTCACCGCTTCGGCGCGGCGGGTTGACAGCTTGAGGTTGTAGGCCTGTGGACCGAGCCGGTCCGTGTGACCCGTCACGTTGATCACGTCATACTCCAGCCCCTTGAGCCCTGTGGCCAGCTGGTCCAGCTCAGCCCGGCCGCTTGGCTTGACAGTGGATTTGTCAAAGTCAAACAGCGAGTCTGCAGACAAGGTCACTTTGGTGGGAACACGCGGGGTGGGCGCAGGGTACACAGGCGCTGGCGCGGGAGGAACCACCACCACGGGAGCGGGCATTGGCGCCAGAGCGACGGGTTCCGGCTGGTACGACTGCGCCACCGGGGTCGGCGCTTTGGCACCAAAGCGGTACACCAGCCCCACCGACACCATGTCCACATCGCCCTTGTTGCCAATGGCATCGTTCACGCGGTAGCGCTCCAGTTCGGCCCGCATGCTCAGAGCCGGGGTGAATGCGTATTGCAGTCCGAGGCCGACCTTGAGGTTGTTGTCGCGTGTACTGGGGTTGGGGTTCAGCACCCGGACGGCGCCGGTTCCGACAAAGGTGTCCCGGGCCTCGGTGCGAGTCACACCCAAGCGGCCAAAAGCAGAGAATTTTTCGGTGATCGGTAGGGTGCCCACCAGGTCCAGATTCAGACCTCTGAGCTTGATGTTGCCACTCAGGCTGCCGGCCGGGACGGTATTGGCCAGGTAGCCAAATTCACCCAGGTCAATGTAGCCGCCCTCGAGCCCCAGGTTCTTGTTGAACTGGTAGCCGCCAAACAGCTTGTAGCCCCGGCCGCTGTCGTCGTTCTGGATGGAGGTGACGGCCAGGCCACTGCCCAGCAAACCGCTGGTGATTCGCTCATCATCAATCGATGCGCGGGTAGACCCCACGTTGGCGCCGGCATACCAACCGGTGTCTTGTGCCGCCGCACCGGTACTGACCAGCACGGCAAGGGTCATCACGCTCAGCGTCAGGGGGGTTGTGAACAGTTTTTGAACAGAAGGTTTCATGGTTTTTTCTAGAAGAGTCACCCTCTTTCCATGCAGGCATGGGGAAGAAGGGTGACAGGTTGATCCGAATGAACGGACGTATGCAAGGACGGGCGGGGCGCCCAAGCCCTACTGGGGAACGTTGATGACGGTATTGACCAGCGTGACTGAAGCGCCCAGTGACAGGGCACGCCCGTTCAGGGTCACCACCGAGACGTTGCCTGCGGTCGAGAAGGAGGCACCCATCTGCGAAATCACCGTGCCCACCATGGTGCCGCCACCGGCTGCATTGATGGTGGCAAAGCTGCCCACTTGCCAAAACACGTTTTTGGCCTGAGCGCCGCCCGCGAGGATGATGCTCTGAGGGAATGCCGCACCCGGACCACCCACAGTCAGCGTGGTCGCCATCTGGAAGACCCACACCGCGTTGGCGTTGCCCTGTGCGTCCAGGGTGAGGTTGCCGCCCTCAAGCATGAAGGAGCCCGCAGGTGCGGTGTAGGTGCCAGGCAACAGTGTCAAGCCCGCCAGATTGGCTCCCGGGTTGGCACCGGCAGGCATCGCCACCAGCGCCTGGTAGGCGGTTTGGGCGTCCAGGCGAGCCTGGGTCGCGGCGGCACAGGCGGCGGTATTGGTGCCGGTGGAGGTGGGGCCGGTTACGGAGTTGGTGCAGCTGTAGATCTTGCCGTTCACCGTGCCGATGTTGTCCCCGGTTTCGGTATAAAAGTCGCCCGCCGTGTCATGGAAACCAGTGACCGTCGAGGTGCCGGTGGCCGTGGTGCCAATGTCGCCATTGATTTGGGTCAGCGTGCCCATGTTGGTCATGCCGGCGGTGCCGCCAAAGGAACCAAACGGCGCAGCAGAATTCAGCGCGATGGTCGGCGTCACCACAGGGTCCACGGCGGTTGTGAACCGCCACACCTTGGCCTGCTTAAGGATGTTGCCCGCCAGATCGGCCACGGCTGTGCTGACGATCACGGTGTAGAGCGTTCCCTTGGCGAGGGGCGTGACCGGTGTGAAGGTGGCGATCCGCTGCGCGGCGTTGTACGTCACCGATCCGGTTACACCGGCCACGGTAAAGCTGGCGGTATTGATCGAAAGTGGGTCCATGGCTTCGTCAAAGGTGGCGTTCACTGTTGCGCTGGTGGCAACGCCTGTGGCCTTATCGTCCGGGTTGAACATCACCACGGTAGGGGCCGTGCGGTCCATGGGCGTCGCGTTGTCTGCCGTGGTCCAGCCGGTGATGAAATCAGCGACCATCGGGTTGCCTGCCAGATCTTCGACCCCTGCAGGGCCGCCCTTGACAGTCAGTGTGTAGCGCGTACCGGGCAACAGGTTGGTGAGCGGCATGAACGCCGCGTTCACACCCGAATAGCTCACCACACCCGGAACGACCACGGCACTGGCTGACTCCCTGAGCACAACATTGATGTTCTTGATGGACAAGGGATTCATCGCCTCGCTGAACGTCACACCCGCTTGGGTATTGATGGCGACATTCACCGCATTGTTGGCCTGGATGGTGCCAGTCACCGTGGGGGCCGTGGTGTCCAGGGCGGCGCCAGTGGTCCAGCTCCAGACGTAATTGGCAGCCATGGCGTTACCCGCCAGGTCTTTGGCGGCCGAACTGACCGTGGCGGTGTAGGTGGTGTTGAATGCCAGCGCGTTGGTCGGTGCAAAAACGGCACTGACGCCCGAATAGCTGGTGGTCCCCGAAACCAGATTGCTGCCCTGCGTCAGGGTGAAGGTCGGGGCCGCAAGGGTCAGCGGATCCATGGCCTCGCTGAACGTCGCGCCCACCTTGGCGTTAACCGACACATTGTTGGCTCCGTTGGGGTTGATGGTGCTGGTAATCAGGGGCGCCGTGGTGTCCAGAGTCGCGCCGGTGGTGAATTGCCAGACGAAATCCTGACCCAGGGCCGCACCGGTGGTGTCGCGCACCCCCGCACCAACCTTGGCCGTACAAACCTCACCTGCTGGCAGGAGGGTGCCTGGGGGCAAGGCCAGCGTTGCCGTCTTGTCAGACTCAAAGTAGGTCACGGCGCGACTTGTGGTGGCCGCAAGTGAGGGACAGGCCAACGTAAAGCTGTCTGTGCCCAGAGACGCGCCTTCCATGGCCTTGCTGAATGTGGCCGTGATCAGGCGGGTATTGAGCGGCACAAGGGCTGCCCCCGGCAAGGGCGCCACGCTGGTGACCGTGGGTCGCGCGGCCAAAGCGGTATCGCCAGCGCCCAGAATCGGGTCTTGTCCGCCGCCGCCGCAGGCCGTAGCGATGGCACTCAGAGACATCGCCATGGCCCATGGCCATGCGCGGGAAGAAGCCACTGATTTTTTCATTTGTCTACCTTTTGGTGTTGCAGTTGCAATGACTGCGACACCAAAAATGTCGACGCCTGCGGCTACAAGTCCGCAGTATTGATTTGCAGGCTCAAGGTGTCTGTACGCTGACGAACCAAGTCCAAAGCCACCCACCGACTATCCCGCGTTGGCACCACCAATTCATATTTCAACCATCTATTGTTTCTTATTTAGAAATTCTTAAGTTCAATATTGGTTGTTTATCTTCTTTTAAAGAAAT
>CALRWE010000077.1:0-19418 GCA_943371745.1 Rhodoferax sp. OV413 | reverse complement strand
GTGCGGGGTTGAATCAAGGTCTTGAACTGGCATTTGGAGATGTCAGGCTCCAAGCGAGTTTCTCTTGGCAGCTTGTCACTGGTCAAAGCGATGCGTTGACCAAATGCTATAAGTTAACTGTATCCAAAATTTAGGAGTGAGAAATGAAGTCCCTGAACAAAGTAAAACATTCTTTCGTTGTGGCATGGGTGACTGGCGCATCCTTGCTCAGTGGTTGCGCCAACATGACCGATGCGCAGCGCAGTGCTGCCATTGGTGGCGGCTTGGGTGCGCTGGCGGGCGCCGCATTGGGCGACAGCAAGGGCGCTGCGGCCGTGGGTGCCGGCGTGGGCGCACTGGGGGGCTACATCTGGTCGACGCAGATGGCCCAAAAGAAGGCCGCCATGGAGCAGGCAACCGCTGGCACGGGCGTAGCGGTCACGCAAACTGCTGACAACCAGCTCAAGCTCAATATTCCCAGCGACATCTCGTTTGACACGGGGCAATACGCCATCAAGTCCAACTTGCGGCCGATTCTTGACCAGTTTGCGCAAGGCCTGAGCAGCCAACCCAACACCGAGATTCGCATCATCGGGCACACCGACATCACGGGAACCGACACCATCAATAACCCCCTGTCGGTCAACCGGGCCGCCAGCGCGCGTGACTACCTGGTAGGGCGCGGTGTCGATTCGCGGCGCATCCAGATCGATGGTCGGGGCTCACGCGAGCCTATTGCGGACAACAGCAGCGAGGCGGGCCGCGCCCGAAACCGCCGTATTGAAATCTTCCTGGCGGAGCGCTCTTCTGCGCAGCGCTGAAAATCTGAGGGCATAAAAAATGGGACGCAAGTCCCATTTTTTTCGAGCATTCCCCGGTTTAGACCCTTGCTGTATTACTTCAACACATCGCCAATGCACAGGAACTTCAGTTCAACATAGTCTTCCATGCCGTGGCTGGAGCCCTCGCGGCCCAGACCGGACTGCTTGACGCCGCCAAACGGCACATGCTCGGTGGCCAGGATTCCCACGTTGATGCCGACCATGCCGTACTCCAGCGCCTCCGCCACGCGGAAGATGCGGCCCACGTCGCGGCTGTAGAAGTAGCTGGCCAAGCCGAACTCGGTGTTGTTGGCCGCGTCAATGGCTTCCTGCTCGTGCGTGAAACGAAACACCGGGGCGAACGGGCCAAAGGTTTCTTCGCGGGCGCACAGCATGTCGGCGGTGGCTTCCGAAATCACGGTGGGTTCAAAAAACTGACCCGCCAACTTGGCGCCGCCCACCATGAGCTTGCCACCCTTGGCCAGGGCATCCGCCACATGGCGGCTGACCTTGTCGATGGCGGCGTCTTCGATTAATGGGCCCTGCATCACGCCGGCATCAAAGCCATTGCCGACCTTGAGCGCCTGGACCTTGGCGGAGAACTTGGCCACAAACTCGTCATACACCGCGTCCTGCACATAAAAGCGGTTGGCGCAGACGCAGGTCTGGCCCGCGTTGCGGTACTTGCTGAGCATGGCACCTTCCACGGCCGAGTCAATGTCGGCATCATCAAACACGATGAAGGGCGCATTGCCACCCAGTTCCAGCGACATTTTCTTGACGGTGGGGGCGCTTTGCGCCATCAGGATGCGGCCCACCTCGGTGGAGCCGGTGAAGCTGATGTGGCGCACCACGTCGCTGGCGCACAAGACCTTGCCCACGGCGATGGAGTTGTCGCTGTCGGCGGTGATCATGTTGAGCACGCCCGCTGGAATGCCGGCGCGAATCGCCAGCTCGGCCGCCGCCAGGGCGGTGAGCGGCGTGAGTTCGGCTGGCTTGATGATGACGGTGCAACCGGCGGCCAGTGCGGGGGCGACCTTGCGGGTGATCATGGCCAGCGGAAAGTTCCAGGGCGTGATGGCCGCGCACACGCCGATGGGCTGCTTGAGCACCATCAGGCGGCGGTTGTTGTCAAAAGTGGGCAGTGTTTCGCCGTTGACCCGCTTGGCTTCTTCGGCAAACCACTCCACAAAGCTGGCGCCATAGGCTACTTCGCCCTTGGCCTCGGGGAAAGGCTTGCCTTGCTCGGCCGTCATGATGCGGCCCAGATCCTCCTGGTTGGCCATCAGCAAGTCGTACCACTTGCGCAGGATGATGCTGCGCTCTTTGGCGGTTTTGGCGCGCCAGGCAGGCCACGCGGCATTGGCGGCTGCAATGGCGGCTTCTGCCTCAGCGGGCCCCAGGTTGGCCACATCGGCCAACTTGTGGCCGGTGGCGGGGTCGAGCACCTCGAAACGGCTGCTGCCTGAAACCCATTGGCCATTGATCAGGGCATCGGTTTTGAGCAGCGTGGGGTCGTTGAGGAGAGCCAGAGGGGGTGTGGGCGCGGTGGTCATGGGTGTTTGAAGAGGCTGGTTGAGGGAGGTGATCGAATGGTTTAGGTTAGCTGTTTTTGTGGTGATTCGCAGCGCCGGGGGCGACACAATCCACAGCTGATACGACCCGGGGCCGCCCTCAACCCGTTGCAGGGCCGCCACAGCCAAAGGCTCACCGAAATCTATAATTGAGTTCATGAGCTCATCCATCCCCACCACCCCCACCTTCACCGTTGCCGATACCCGCAAGATCTTTCTCGATTTCTTCGAGTCCAAGGGCCACACCGTGGTGCCTTCGAGCGGTCTGGTGCCTGGTAACGACCCCACCCTGATGTTCACCAACTCGGGCATGGTGCAATTCAAAGACGTATTTTTGGGCACCGACAAGCGCTCTTACGTGCGCGCCGCCTCGGTGCAGGCGTGCCTTCGGGCCGGTGGCAAGCACAACGATCTGGAAAACGTGGGCTACACCGCGCGCCACCACACCTTCTTTGAGATGCTGGGTAACTGGAGCTTTGGGGACTACTTCAAGCGCGACTCGCTCAAGTGGGGCTGGGAGCTGCTGACTCAAGTCTACAAATTGCCGCCAGAGAAGCTGCTGGCCACGGTCTACATTGACGACCAGGAAGCCTATGACATCTGGACCCAGGAGATTGGCCTGCCGCCCGAGCGCGTGATCCGCATTGGCGACAACAAGGGCAAAAAATACGCCTCAGACAACTTCTGGATGATGGCCGACACCGGTCCGTGTGGCCCGTGTTCCGAGATTTTTTATGACCATGGCGACCATATTCCGGGCGGTCCTCCCGGCAGCCCCGGTGAGGACGGCGACCGCTTCATCGAAATCTGGAACCACGTGTTTATGCAATTTGACATGCGCCCCGACGGCAGCCTGGTCAAGCTGCCGGCCCCGTGCGTGGACACCGGCATGGGCCTGGAGCGCCTGGCTGCCATCCTGCAGCATGTGCACAGCAATTACGAGATCGACATTTTTGACGCGCTTGTCAAAGCCGCCGGTCGCGAAACCGGCTGTGCGGACCTGGACAACAAGAGCCTGCGCGTGATTGCCGACCACATCCGCGCCACCGCGTTTTTGGTGAGTGACGGGGTGAACCCGTCCAATGAAGGCCGCGGCTATGTGCAGCGCCGCATCATCCGCCGCGCCATTCGCCACGGTTACAAGCTGGGTCAAAAGACGCCGTTCTTCCACAAACTGGTGCCCGACTTGGTCGCGTTGATGGGCGAGGCCTACCCCAAGCTGGCCTCGCAAGCAGCCCGCATTGCCGAGGTGCTGCGGGTGGAAGAAGAGCGTTTTTTTGAAACACTGGAAGTGGGCATGCAGATTCTGGACGCCGCACTCGAAGGGGAGCCCGGTGAAGTGCAGGGCGTGAAGGTGTTGCCGGGCGAGGTGGCCTTCAAGCTGCACGACACCTACGGTTTTCCGCTGGATTTGTCGGCTGATGTGTGCCGCGAGCGCGGCTTGAGCGTTGACGAGGCTGGTTTTCAGGCGGCCATGGAAGCCCAGAAAGCCAAAGGCCGTGCCGCAGGCAAATTCAAGATGGACCGCGCGCTGGAGTACAGCGGCGAGGGCAATGACTTTGTGGGTTACGACAGTCTGACTCAAGCTACTAAAGTGGTAGCGCTCTACCTGGATGGAACGCCGGCCAGCGAGCTGAAAGCCGGTCAAAGTGGTGTGGTGGTGCTCGATACCACCCCGTTTTATGCCGAGAGTGGCGGGCAGGTGGGCGACGAGGGCATCATCTTCAATGACAGCGCGTCGTTCGAGGTGGGTGACACCCAAAAAATCAAGGCTGATGTGTTTGCCCATCAGGGCACTTTGCAGAGCGGCTCGCTCAAGGTGGGCGACACAGTCACAGCGCAGGTGAATGCCGCAGCCCGCCTGGCCACGCAGCGCAACCACAGCGCGACCCACCTGATGCACAAAGCCTTGCGCGAGGTGCTGGGGGAGCATGTGCAGCAAAAGGGCTCGTTGGTGAACCCCGAGCGGACCCGCTTTGACTTTGCCCACAACGCCCCGGTCACTGACGCCCAGATTCGCGAGATCGAGGTGCGTGTGAACGCTGAAATTCTTGCCAATGCGGCCAGCCAGTCGCGCGTGATGGACATTGAGTCGGCCCAGGCCACCGGCGCCATGATGCTGTTTGGCGAGAAATACGGCGAATCCGTGCGGGTGCTGGACATTGGCAGCAGCCGCGAGTTGTGCGGCGGCACCCACGTGCAGCGCACGGGCGATATTGGCTTGTTCACCATCACGGCTGAAGGTGGTGTGGCCTCCGGTGTGCGCCGCATTGAGGCCGTCACCGGCACCCAGGCGCTGGCTTATGTGCAGGGCATGGAAACCATGTTGGGCGGCATTGCCGGCACGCTCAAGGTCACGCCCAATGAGGTCTCTGGCCGCGTGGTCACCATGCTGGAGCAGATGCGTGAACTTGAAAAAGAACTCTCTGCCCTCAAAGGCAAGCTGGCTTCTGCGCAGGGCGACGAACTCCTGAGCCAGGCCGTGGAGGTGAGCGGCGTCCGGGTGCTGGTGGCCCGGCTTGAAGGCGGTGACGCTCGCACCCTTCGCGACACGATGGACAAGCTCAAGGACAAGCTGAAAACCGCCGTGATCTTGCTCGCCACGGTGGATGGCGACAAGGTGCAACTGGCGGCTGGTGTCACGACCGATAGCGTGGGCCGCGTCAAGGCGGGCGAGCTGGTCAACTTTGTGGCAGGCCAGGTGGGCGGCAAGGGCGGCGGCAAGGCGGACATGGCGATGGCCGGTGGCACCGACGCCGCCAAATTGCCCGATGCTTTGGCCAGCGTGATGCCTTGGGTGACGGCCAAGCTGCTGTAAGCTGTTGCTTATTTGCTATCAAATAGAGAAGGCGAAACCAATTAATGCGCTGGCTGGCGAGCGTTTTATCACTTATTTCCTTGTTTTTGCCTTCCGGAGTACTCGCATCCGGGGTTCAGACCTTTGAGGTGCCCAGCCTGGATGGCACGGTCATCCGGGCTCTGGTTTTTCAGCCGGAGCGGGCTGCCCGGGGTACGGTGGTGGCCCTGCATGGTTGCGGTGGTTTGTTCGCCACCGTGGGCGCCCGCAAGGGCCAACTCAATGCCCGGCACCAGGGCATGGCAGATCTGCTGGTGGCCAACGGCTACGCGGTGGTGTTTCCGGACAGCCTTAACCCGCGCGGCGTGGCCCAACTGTGCACCCAAAAAATGAGTGAGCGCACCATCAGCCAGACCGAGCGACGGCGCGACACGTTGGCCACCTTGAACTGGGTGGCGGCACAACCCTGGGCGTCGCCCTCAAAAATGGCGTTGCTGGGGTGGTCGCATGGGGGCAGCGCCGTGTTGTCTGCCACGCAGCAGCAACATCCCGAAGTGCTGGCCCAGTCTGCACGGGCTGCGGTGGCTATCGCCTTTTACCCGGGCTGCAGTGCGGCGGCCCGGGCCAACTACCAACCCAATGCGCCTTTGATCCTGATGCTCGGTGAAAAGGACGACTGGACGGCACCGGGGCCTTGCATCGCGCTGGGGCGGACGGTGGGCGCGGAGGTGAATGTGTTTGCCGACAGCTACCATGACTTTGACAACCCGGTAGGCGAGGTAAGGTTGCGCAGGGATGTACCCAACGGCGTCAATCCGGGGCAGGGCGTCCACGTCGGCCCCAACCCCCTGGCGCGCGAGAAAGCTTATGCGCAGGTGCTCGAGGCTTTGCGCATGGCTTTTGACTCGAGCACGTCGGAGTTGAGCTGGCTCAGTCCTTGAACACCGCCGGACGCTTGGTGGCGTTGGCGGTCATGGCCTCTGTCAGGTCCTGGCTCATCAGCATGGCGGCGTTCCAGGTGGCGATGTAGTTCAGCCCATCAGCCACCGTGTGGTCGCGGGCGTAATTGATCATCTCCTTGGTGCCCCGAACCGACAGCGGGGACTTGGCCGCAATGTTGGCCGCGATCTCCTGCACGCCCGCATACAACGCCTCACGGGTGTCAAACACGCGGTTCACCAGGTGAATCTCGCGCGCCTCTGGTGCCTGCAGATGCCGCCCGGTGTAGGCCAGCTCGCGCGCCATGCCTTCGCCCACCAGACGGGGCAGGCGCTGCAGCGTGCCCACATCGGCGGTCATGCCGATGTCGATTTCCTTGATGCAGAAGTAAGCGTCTGCCGAGCAATAGCGCATGTCGGCGCAGGTGATCAAGTCAATGCCCCCGCCAATGCAGGCGCCGTGCACAGCGGCCAGCACCGGCTTGCGGCAGCGCTCCAGGCTGGTCAGCGTGTCCTGCATGTCCAGAATCATGCGGCGCAGGCTTTCGCGCGTTCGGCCGTCGCAGGCATCCTTGCCCTGAGGTGCCATGGCCATCATCATTTGCAAGTCAATGCCCGCCGTAAACAGGCGGCCTTCGCCTTGCAGAATAGCCACGCGGGCCTCGGGGGTTTCGTCCACCCACTGAAGGGCCTGTCGAATCTCTTGCCACATGGCGGCGTTCATGGCGTTGGCCTTGTCCGGGCGGTTCAGGCGCACGGTGGCAATGTGGTTCTCCAGCGTGACGCTCAGGGTCTGGTAAGTCATGGGGGTTCTCCGTGGTTCAGGGGTTGACTATTTTTTTTGGGAGGCTTGGTACGCCGCCATGAAGGGCGCGACGCGCTTGCCCATTTCTTCGCCCAGCGCCTGCAAGCCGCTCAAGGGTCGCACCATCACCTCAAAGTCGACGATTTTCCCGTCGGCATCGAACTGCACCAGGTCGATGCCCTTGAGGTCTTTGCCGTCCACCTTGGCGCTGAACTCCAGCATCACGCTCAGGCCGTCGGCGCTGACCAGTTCGCGGTGGTACACAAAGTCTTCAAATACCTTGATCACGGTGCCCAGAATGAACTGCACCACCTGCGCGCCGGGGTAGGGCGTGTGCGCCATGGGCGAGCGAAAGACGGCCTTGGGGTGCAGGATGTTGCCCAACTCGCTCAGGTCGCCCTGCGCGGCCATGGTGTACCACTGCTTCAACGAGGCCGCTGCAGCGGGCGTCAAACCGGTGCTGGTTGTGGCGGGCACAACGGCGCCCTTGGCAGGCGTGCCTTCCAGCGCCACGGCCAGCTCGGTGCCTTGCTTGATGGCGCGTTTGGCATCCAGCTCTGCGGCCTTGTCGGCGCCGCCAATCAAATGCACGCTGCAGCCAGCTGCCACCAGTTCGGCCTGCAGTTCGCGCTGCGGGTCTTGCCCGGCGCACACCACGATGGTGTCTGCAGGAATGGTCATCTCCTTGTCGCCCACGGTGATGTGCAGGCCGGCGTCGTCGATGCTGCGGTAAGTGACGCCATTGAGCATGTCCACTTGGCGGTTCTTGAGCGAGGTGCGGTGAATCCAGCCTGTGGTCTTGCCCAGGCCATCGCCCACTTTACTGGCCTTGCGCTGCAGCAAATAAACCTTGCGCGGGCTCTTCTCAATGTGCGCGGGGGTCAGGCCGCCGCGCGTGCTGTAGGTGGTGTCCACGCCCCATTCGGCAAAAAACTTGGCCGCGTCCAGGCTGGGGCTCACCCCCTCATGCAGCAGGTATTCGGCTGTGTCAAAGCCGATGCCGCCTGCGCCAATCAGCGCCACGGTTTGACCCACCGCGCACTTGTCGCGCAGCACATCCAGGTAACTCACCACCTTGGGGTGTGTGATGCCTTCAATGCTAGGGAGGCGCGGTGTCACGCCGGTGGCCAGCACGATGTGGGCGTAGCCGCCTGCAGCCAGTTCGGTGGCGGTGGCGCGGTGGTTCAGCACCAGTTTGACCTTGTTCAACTCCAACTGGCGACCAAAGAAGCGCAGCGTCTCGTAAAACTCTTCTTTGCCTGGCACCTGCTTGGCGATGTTGAACTGGCCACCAATCTCGGCGGCTGCATCAAACAAGGTCACCTCAAACCCGCGCTGGGCAGCGGTGGTGGCAAATGCCAGGCCGGCCGGCCCGGCGCCCACCACGGCAATACGACCTCGGGTCTTGGCGGGCACGATGTTGAGCAGGGTCTCGTGGCAGGCGCGCGGGTTCACCAGGCACGAGGTAATCTTGCCGCCAAAGGTGTGGTCCAGGCAGGCCTGGTTGCAGCCAATGCAGGTGTTGATTTCGTCAGCCTTGCCGGCAGCCGCTTTCTGGATGAACAGCGGGTCGGCCAAAAAGGGCCGCGCCATCGAGACCATGTCGCAAAACCCGTCGGCCAGCAATTGTTCAGCCACCTCGGGCGTGTTGATGCGGTTGGTGGCCACCAGTGGGATATTCACCTTGCCCTTGAGTTGCTTCGTGACCCAGGCAAACGCGGCACGCGGCACCTTGGTCGCAATGGTGGGAATGCGCGCCTCGTGCCAGCCAATGCCGGTGTTGATGATGCTGGCGCCGGCTGCTTCCACTGCTTGCGCGAGTTGAATCACCTCGTCTTGCGTGGAGCCGCCTTCGACCAAGTCGAGCATGGAGAGTCGGTAAATGATGATGAAGTTCGGGCCCACCCGCTCACGGGTGCGGCGCACGATCTCCACGGGGAAACGGATGCGGTTCTCGTAACTGCCACCCCATTCGTCGTCGCGCTGGTTGGTGCGCGCGGCAATGAATTCATTGAGCAGGTAGCCCTCGGAGCCCATGATTTCCACGCCGTCGTAGCCGGCGGACTGGGCTAATGCGGCGCAGTTCACAAAGTCGGTGATAGTCTGGCCGACTTCCTCGGTGCTCAGCGGGTTGGGGCGAAACGGGTTGATAGGCGCTTGCAGGGCGCTGGGCGCAACCAGGTCCGGGTGGTAGGCGTAGCGGCCAAAGTGCAGAATTTGCATGGCGATCTTGCCACCCGCCTCGTGCACGGCCTGGGTCACCACCTGGTGGTGTGCAGCTTCTTCAGGGGTTGTCATGCGGGCGCCGCCGGGCATGGGGCGGCCCCGGTCGTTGGGGGCAATACCGCCGGTGACGATCAGGCCCACGCCGCCAGCAGCCCGCTCGGCATAAAACGCGGCCATGCGCTTGAAGCCGTCTTTGGCTTCCTCAAGCCCCACGTGCATGGAGCCCATGATCACCCGGTTGCGCAGGGTGATGAAGCCCAGATCGAGGGGCTGGAGCATGTGGGGGTAGGTCGTCATGAAATAAAAATCCTCAAAGAAGTGTGGATGTTGATTCGGTTGTGCAAGACAGGGTTGGGCGCGTCACTATGCAACCAGTTGCAGCAGTCTACGCAAATCATGCCAGTTGTGCAACCAGTTGCATAGAGGGTTTGCACCATTTAGACTTCCCGTATGTCTTTGTCCCACGCCTTGCTCACGTCGCTCATCGAGAAATCGTCTTCAGGTTACGACCTGGCGCGCCGGTTTGACAAGTCGATTGGCTACTTTTGGCACGCCACGCACCAGCAGATTTACCGCGAATTGGCGCGCATGGAGGCCGCAGGCTGGATCGAGTCCAGCAGCGCACCGGATGCCGGCAAGACCCGCAAGCGCGAATATCGCGTGTTGGAGGCGGGCCGCTTGGAGTTGGTTCGCTGGTCTGGCGAGGCGTCCGCACCGATTGATTTGCGCGACGAGTTCATGGTTCGCTTGCGGGCTGACGCGGCCATGGGGCCGCTGGAGTTGGCACCCGAGTTGGAGCGCCGCATCGCCCTGCACCGGGAGCGGCTGCAGACTTACCATGAGATTGAGTTGCGCGATTTCCCGGCGGATGCGCCCTTGCCCCGTGCGGCGCAGATTCACCACATGATTCTGAAAAAGGGCATCCTGTATGAGGAAGCCTCGATTCAGTGGTCTGAGCAGATGCTGGATTTGCTACTTAAAAGATAGTTGTCTAAGTAATTGATACGACGGCTGGAGGGCTATAAGGCTTGGAGTTTAAGTTGTGTGGGGGCGATGTCACCGGGGTGAATGGCTTCGCGACTGTCCCCCGGATCGTGCTTCGCCCAATCCTCCTCCTTGATGCCGCTGCGCCATCCACCCCGGTGACATCGTCAACCAGCATTTGTGGGGCGCAATGACTCAACAGCCTTTGAGCGCCAGCCATGTTTCCAGTCTCAGGAGAGTGTGGCATTCAGCGCAGCGAGGTCAAGGAGGAGCCCGCGCAGCGGGCGGGGGACACGAACGGAGCTGAGTGCCACACTCTCCTGAGACCCGCTTGCCTCTCGGGCCAACCAGCTTTTTAGCATTGGTGCGCCGTCGCACAGACCTGGCCGAACAGGCCAACCCTGGGCACGGCATCCCGTCGCAAGACCTCAGTACGGCGGCGCAAACCCCGCTTCAAGCGGATGAGGCCGAGCGCGAGGCCAACTCCGTGCTGACAGGTGGCGGCTTGATAGCCGGCGCCGCCACGGGCGCAGCCATTGGTGTGGCGGTGGCCGGCCCCGTGGGAATTGTGGTTGGGGCCACGCTGGGTGCCGTTGCCGGTGCCTTGGGCGGCGCTGCCGCTGGTGCCATGGCGAGCCCGGAGGGTGCGGGCGTCGGTACCGTGTCCGCCGACATCGTGTACCTGCACACTGAAGACTCCGGTGGCGGTGGGCGGCCCGTGGTGCTGATCCACGGGTGGCCGCTGACAGCCCAGGCTTGGGCGCCTCAGGTGTCGGTGCTTCAAGCTGCGGGCTACCGCGTGGTCACGTACGACCGGCGCGGCTTCGGGCGCTCGGACAAGCCGCCATCGGGCTACGACTACGACGTGCTGGCTGACGACCTGCAGCGCGTTCTGGACCAGTGCGCACTGCAGAACGTGACGCTGTTGGGCTTCTCGATGGGTGGGGGTGAGGTGGCACGCTACATTGCACGCCACGGCGAAGCCCGCTTGCACAGCGTGGTGTTTGCGGCAGCCGTGCCGCCGTACCTGATGAAGACAGCAGACAACCCTGAGGGACCGCTCACGTCCGAGGCCGCGCAGCAGATGAGGCAGGGGCTTGAGCAGGACCGCCATGCCTTCTTTGAGGACTTCACCACAGACTTTTTCTCGGCTAACGGTGTGCTGCAGGTCACCGAGGCGCAACGTGGCGAGGCCACCGCCCTGTGCCACCAGTCGGCGCAACCGGCGGCGTTGGCGTGCATGGACTCGTTTGCCACAACCGACTTTCGTGAAGACCTGAAAAAGGTGACGGTGCCCACGCTGGTGATTCACGGCGAGGCTGACGCGATCGTGCCCATTGAAGGCTCGGGCCAGCGTACCCAACGCGCTGTGCCCCACAGCCAACTGGTCAGCGTGCCTGGCGCTCCGCACGGCCTCAACGTGTCGCATGCGCAGGTATTCAATGATGCGCTGCTGTCCTTCTTGCGCGCTTGGGCATGACGGCCGGACCAACGCCTCTTTCGCCTCGCGATGCCGCTTTCGGGGACCCGGCAGTGGCTGCCGCAGAAAACGGCACTGTGGCACCCGTGTTGGTCGGCAGCATCGAAGCCGTGGCTCGCTCGCGGCTGCTCACCGTGCTTGCCGGCACCCGGCTGGTTGAGGTGGCTGCCCGGCTGTCAGGCACACAAATCAGCGTTGTGGTGGTGTGCGATGAGGCTGGTACCGCGGTGGGCACCATCACGGAAACCCTGCTGATCAGGCACCTGGGGTTGGGCCAGGCCGACTTTTTTGCCACCCATGCAGGCGATGTGATGATCCAGGAATTCACGACTTGCGCGCCCGGGGATTTGCTGTCCGACGTGCTGGCGGCCATGCAGGCGCAAAGTCTGGTCTACGTGCTTTTGGTCAGCGCCAACGGGCAACCCCTGGGCGTGCTGAATGCGCGCGATGGCCTGCGGGCCTTGCTGGCCGCCGGCAACCACGAAGAGGCGCTGCTGCGCAACTACGTGATGGGTGTCGGCTACCAATAAGGTCCCCTGCTTGGGCGGCAGCAGGCTGTGCCGCGCGCTTTTCAGGATGCCGGTGCCTTCCCCGGTGGCAGCGCGATAACGTCCTCGATCATGAAGGTGCCGTAGTGCTGCGCCGTCACGGCTTGTGTTGCGCGGGCCACCGCCGCCACGCGCTCCGCCTGGTTCTCTTCCGGGGCGCGCACAACCAGAAAACTGCATCCGTTCTCGGCCAGCGCCCCGTGGACTTTGATCAGGTCGAGCTCGTATCCAAAAGTCGCGAGCGGGCTTGCGGATTGAAGTTGCAAGTCAACTTGGGCCTTCATCTCCGCTGGCGTGTAACGCACGCAGGCCGAGTCAGGGAATCCCGCTTCAGCCAATGGGTTCAATGCCGCCTGCAGGTCTGCATCTGACCGGTAGGCGATCACGGTGTGTCCCACCGGCTTGAAGACCCCAAGTGTTTTTGGGGGATCGATTTTGTCCATGTAGTTCTCCTGTTAACAAGCTGTGGGGCCCGAGCAACCGGTGTGCGGTCGCTTCGTGCAATCCCAAGTTGCCAACAATAAGCACCCGGCCAGCAGCAGTCTGTGCGATGCCGAACGGTGCGGTTTTTTCGGATCCACCCCGCAGCGCCTGTCCGGGTCTATGTGGTCAGGCGCACAGAAAAAATGACTTGCACCGCTTACGGTCGGGGTCAGATTCCGGAGGCACCATGCAAATCATTCCTGCTCTCGTCACGACCACGGCGCACCACCCTGCGCGCTTCAGCACCGAGCGTGGGGCGGGAAATATGCCGTATTCTGATATGTCTTCGGGCTGCACCGACGACCAGTTCCTTTCCATGCTGCTTGCCTACCGGGGCAGCGGCGGGCTCGCCCGAGACGGGGAGTTGCTGGCTCTGTCCGGTCGTCGTCGTGGGCCCGACGCCTACATGCTGGCGTGCCTGATCGCTGACCAGCAAGTGATCGGGTTTGACTGGCAGTCACGCATCTGGTTTCCAATTTTCCAGTTCAACCTGCGCGACATGACCCGCCCACCGGCGCTGAGGCAGGTCCTTGCGGAGCTGTCTCCCGTTTACGACGCTTGGGAGTTGGTGAGCTGGTTTGCGCGACCCAATGCCTGGCTTGATGATCGCGTTCCAGCCGAGGTGTTGCAATCCGACCCGGCAGCTGTTCTGAAAGCCGCACGGGCAGACCGCCTTGTTGCCAAAAACTGAGTTTTTCAACGGGCGCAGGCGGTCGCGTACCAAGGAGTCTCAGACCTCAATCGCGGGCGGCGTCTATAGTTGACGCCACCATGCTGACAGCCCTCACTCACCCGGAAATTGAACACTTGAAAGCAACGCAGGCGGCTCTCCTGCTTTTTGGCGGACCCCATTGCGGCGTGTGCCAAGCCATCAAGCCCAAACTTGAAGACCTGATGACACAAAGGCACCCCGATATCGCCCTGGTCTATGTTGACTGCGAGAGCAGCCCGGCCATTTGCGCCCAGCATGGCGTTTTCAGTCTGCCCGTGGTGCAGTTCTATATTGAAGGGCGCATGTATCTGGAGCGCGGCCGGAGCTTCAGTTTGCTGGAACTGAGTGACCAGATTGGGCGAGTGGTCTCTTTGTGGAAAGCAGCGGATGAGATTTGAACGACCAAGCCGAAATTTGCTGCACAGTTCAAAGTGTCCGGCAGGGGGCCGTGTTTGCTACTGAAAACCCAAGCCCATCAAGGTTCGTTCACTCTCAAAGCGCCGCGCCTTCCCGCTCACCGGATCCACAAACGCTACCGATTTGGCCAGCAGTTGCAGCGGGTGCGCGTAGTCCAGCTGCCCCTCGGGCGTGAGCGTGGGGTACAGGCCGTCGCCCACAATGGGCAGACCCAGCGCGGCCATGTGCACGCGCAACTGGTGGCGCTGGCCGGTCACCGGGCGCAGGCGGTAGCGAGCCAGGGCGCCATAAACCTCAATCACCTCCATGTGGGTCGTGGCATTGGGCACGCCCGGCACCTCGTGCTGCAACATGAAGTGGCCCGCTTCCTGGATGCGGCTCTCCCGGATCAGCGGAAATACCAGGTCGGCGCGCCAGGGCGCCACCGCCTCGTAGGTTTTCTGGATGTCGCGCTCCCTGAACAGCGCCGCATAGGCCCCCCGGCTGGCGGGTTGCACCGAGAACATCACCAGCCCCGCAGTGTCACGGTCAATGCGGTGGATCGGCACCAGGGTGTCGATGCCAAGGCGGCGCTTGAGGCGCACCAGCACGGTCTCCTGCAGGTAGCCGCCTGATGGCATCACGGGCAAGAAATGCGGCTTGTCCACCACAATCAAATGCGCGTCCTGGTACAGGATGACTTCGTCAAAGGGAATGCGCGGCTCGTGGGGCACGTCGCGGTAGTAATACAAGCGCAGGCGGCTTTGAAAAGGACGCTCTGCGGTGACCAGCTCACCCCGCTCATCCACCACCTTGCCCTGCGCCATGCGCGCCAGCCACACGGCTTGGGGCACGCTGGCAAAGTGAGCAGTTAAAAATGCCAGCACCGTGGGCCACGGGCCGGGCGGCAGTACCACGCAGCTTGGGCCGACGCCGTCCCGGGCGGGCGGCACGACAGGGGGCGCCGCTGTCATGTCAAGGCGCGAAGCTCAGACCCGCTCAAACACCACATCCCACACGCCGTGCCCGAGCTTGATGCCCCGGTTCTCGAACTTGGTGAGTGGGCGGTAGTGCGGCTTGGCGGCGTAGCCCGGCAGGTCGGCATCACCGGGCTTAGCAGTGTTTTTCAGCAGCGGCTCGGCGCTCAGCACCTCCAGAATCTGCTCGGCGTAGGGCTGCCAGTCGGTCGCGCAGTGCAGATAGCCGCCCACCTTGAGGCGGCTGGCCAGCTTGGCGATCAGGGGCTGCTGGATCAGGCGGCGCTTGTTGTGCTTTTTCTTGTGCCAGGGGTCGGGAAAGAAAATGTGCACCCCGTCCAGGCTATGCAGGGGCAGCATGTGCTCGATCACCTCCACCGCATCATGCGCGACGATGCGGATGTTGTGCAGGTCCTGCTCGCCAATGCGCTTGAGCAGCGCGCCCACGCCGGGCTCGTGCACCTCGCAGCACAAGAAGTTTTTCTCCGGCATCACCGCCGCAATGTGGGCCGTGGCCTCTCCCATCCCAAAGCCGATTTCCAGGATCACCGGGCGCGGCTTTAAGGTACTTTTATCGCTAGCCAGCGTATCAATTGGATAGGCACTTTCAAAATCAATAGCGCTGGCCTGGTAGGCCAACAGCACCCGGGGGCCGATGTCGCCAAAAGCCTTGGCCTGTCCGGTGGTGGTGCGACCCGCGCGGCGCACAAAACTCTTGATTTCCTTGGGGTAGGCCACGCCTTCGGGCAGGCTGCCCCGGATGCGCAGCTTGCGCTCTGACGGCGCGGGGTCGACGGGGGGGAAGGTTGGGTTTGTATCGTTCACGGGGGTGGATTGTAGAGAAGCGGGCGCTCCATCTACCGGGCGAGCTTTCACAGACATCGTGGCTGGGCCGCAGGGTGCCTATTCCATTTGGTCAATGAAATACGGTGCAGAAATTGCCGGCGCAAAGTCGAGTCGACTGCGAGGCGCGGGTGATCAAAATCGTCTGCGGCGTCGTGATACATCCCGATACGTTCCATCACGCGGTGCGACGCAGAATTGCCGGGTGCCGACATGGCCACGACCTGTGTGAGCGCCAGCTGGGTGAATGCAAAGTCGAGAGCGGCCAAGGCGCCTTCTGTTGCATACCCCCTGTGCCAGGCGGCGGGGGCGAGCCGCCAGCCAATCTCGATGGCGGGCATCCAGGGCGCTTCAAATCCCGGAACGCTCAAGCCGACAAAACCGGCAAATGCATGCACGCCCGGAACCTCCAGTGCCCACAGGCCCCAGCCCCTTTGTGCGATAGCGGCCGCGATGCGATCCGCTTCGCCTTTGGCGTCAGCGGGGCTCAAGATGCTGGGGAAATGGCTGCGCACGGCGGGGTCGGCATTCATGGTTGCCCAAGGGTCCTGGTCGCCGGGCTTCCATTGGCGCAAGAGCACACGCGGGGTTCGCAGTTCAATCGGCGATGCAAAGGTCTTGAGCATGAGTGTCTGTGGACTGGGAGTGATCGGGCGGGTGCGGTGGGTGTCGTTCATGCTGGCCTATCGTTGATGGGCAGGTGCTGCTGCCGCCAAGCGTGGGCCCACAGGTTCAGCGCATGTGCTGTGTCGCCATCGGCACGCGGCAGTCCCAAGGCTTGCGCGGCCTCGCCGAGGGCTTGGCGGGCCGCTTGGGAACTGTGGGTGTTAAGGGCTTTCGCCCCATTTTGTTTGGAGAGTTTTTCGCCGTTGGCACCCAGCACCAGTGGCGTGTGCAGGTAGCGCGGGGTAGGTAGCTTGAGTGCGCGTTGCAGCAGGATTTGCCGAGCGGTGTTGTCAGTCAGATCTTCGCCGCGCACCACGTCGGTGATGCCTTGCTCGGCATCGTCCACCACCACGGCCAGCTGGTAACTGAAGCAGCCGTCCGCGCGCTTCAAGATGAAGTCGCCCACCTCGGTGACCACATGTTGCTGCTGCGGCCCCAGACGCCGATCGGTCCAGTGGATGACTCCATCTGCTACGAAATTTGACGGTATTGAGCATTGATATCTGCTGGCTAGAGGCTCAAAAGCCTCAAATTCAGCTGTGCGCAGCCTCCAGGCCCGCGCCGCGCGCCCTTTTAAGCCGTTGCGGCATGTGCCGGGGTAAATGAGCTCGCCGTGGCGCGGTCGCGGCTGCCCATACGCCCTCAGGGCGTGGGCAATATCCTGGCGCGAGCAGGCGCAGGGGTAAGCCAGCTGGCGCTCAATCAAGGTGTCCAGCGCCGCCTGATAGAGCGCGCTGCGGTGCGACTGCCACACCGGCGCCTCATCCGGTTGCAGGCCGCAGGCAGCCAGTTGCTGCAAAATGATTTGGTCCATACCCGGGAGGCAGCGCGTGGTGTCCACATCTTCGATGCGCACCAGCCACTGCCCGCCTTGGGCTTTGGCGTCCAGCCAGCTGGCCAGCGCCGCCACCAGCGAGCCAGCGTGCAGCGGCCCGGTGGGCGAGGGCGCAAACCGGCCCCGGTAGGCGGCCCTTTTCACGCCACGGTAAGTGCCAGCTCCAAACCGGACACGAAGCCGTCTTCCACCCGGTGCCCCAGGCACCAGTCGCCGCACACGCCCAGGCCCGCCTTGCGGTCCCAAAGGTGGGACTGGCCCAGCGGATTGACGGTTTGGGCATACAGCCAGCGTTGGGTATCCACATGCGCGGGCTCGGCCCGGATGCCGGTGACCTCCGAGAACGCGCGCAGTAGCTTGGCTTGCACGCGCGGTGCGTCGTCGTCCAGATGCTCTTGTGACCATGCCGCGCTGGCTTGCACGGTCCAGCGCTCAATGCCGCCACGACCGGGTTTGCTGGACTCGCGGGCCAGCCAGGCAATGCGGTGGTGCGTGCTGCGCGCCGCGTTCCACTGCGGGCCCAGCGTGCTCATGCCGGGCTGCATGGCGTTGGGGAAGGCCAGCATCAGCGTCCAGCAGGGGCCCACAGTCACCTTGCTGATTTTTTGTGTGAACGGCTTGGCCAGTGCGGAGCTGTCCAGCAAGGCACTGGTTTGCGCCGAGGGCATGGCCAGCAGCACCGTATCAAAGCCGGAGAACACCTGCCGCGTATCGCCAGGGCCTTCGGTGCGCAGTTGCCAACATTTGGCGTTGAGCACATCGCGCTCAACCTGCATCACGCGGGTTTCCAGGACGACCTGATTCTGAGCCACCAGAGGCACGGCCCATTGCTTGACCAGCGCGTTCATGCCGGGCTTGGGCACCCAGTGCGGCTCGCGCACGGGGAGGCCGCCCGAGGCCACACGGCCCAGCTCATCCAGCACGCGCACAGTGGTGGCGCTCCAGGGTTTGCACACGTTGGGGGTGGTGTTAAGGGCCTGCACAAAACGGGGGTCGCGCACGGTGAAATACTGCGTGCCATGGTCAAACGTGCCAAACGCGGTGCTACGGGTGGCCATGCGGCCGCCAACGCCCCGGCTCTTCTCAAACACCGTGACCTCGTGGCCGGCCTGCACCAGGGTGCGCGCGCAGGTGATGCCGGCAATGCCAGCGCCGATGACGGCGATTTTTTTGGATTTGATGGGGCTTGGGGTCATGACCGGAATCTCCAATTGTTGTGGGTTATGACTTGCACTTTACACGCCCCGGTGTTGCTCCAGCAAAGCGGTGCGTGTGGCGGGACTTTCCAGCTGGCTCAGCCACCACGCGAGCGCGCGGCCCGGCGTGGTGCGGGCTGCACTGCGCCAGGCGTAATTGACGCGCACGATGCGCTGTGGACGGTCCATTTGCTTGACGACGAGCCGGCCGGTGTCAATGAAGGCATGGGCCATGTGCTCGGGGACATAGCCACTGCCCAGGCCGCGCAATTGCGCATCGAGCTTGTCTTTCATGGTGGCCACGGTGAACACATCCTGCCCGCCCAGCAAGCCAAAGGTCATGCCGCGGCCCCTGGTGATGGTGTCGGCTACGGCAATGGCCCGGTGCTGGCGGATCAGCTCGTCTTTGAGCGGCTCGGGTGCGTTGGCCAAAGGGTGGTGGGGTGCCACGGCATACACAAAATGCACATTGCCCAGGTGTTTGCTTTGAATGCCGGCATTCGTCGTAGCGTCGGCCACGCCCAGGGCCAGATCGGCCTGACCGGAGGTGAGCGCCTCCAGCGTGCCTGACAGGGTTTCATCGCGCAGCTTGATGCGGGTGGGTGGGTTCAGGGCAAAAAAGCTCTCGCACAGTTCCATTACCGTGGCTTTGGAGATGATGCTGTCCACGGCCACGGTGAACTGGGGCTCCCAGCCGGTGGCCACGCGTTTGACCCGGTTGGCCACGGCGTCAATTTCTTCCAGCAGGCGCGTGCCTTCGCGCAGCAACTCCGCGCCGGCTTCGGTCAGGCGCGCCTGGCGTGAGCTGCGGTCGTACAAAAGCACATCCAGCGCGTCTTCGATCTGGCGCACCCGGTAGGTGAGGGCGCTGGGCACCACACCCAGAACCCGCGCCGCGGCCGCAAAGCTGCCGGCCACGGCAATCGCCTGTAGCATGGCAAGGGCGTCTGGCGTTAGCACATCGCGGGCAGTTTGCATGGTTAGCCTCGGTTGGTTCGAATATTTTGAATGATGCCATCAAACGCCATGGACCGATGCCACCCTGCCACGGCCTACAGTAGAGCCCAAGAGTTGAAGAGGTTTGAGAAAGGTGTTTTTATGTTGACTGTTCGTAAATCCAATGACCGGGGCTATGCTGACCACGGCTGGCTCAAGTCG
>CALRWE010000076.1:0-20042 GCA_943371745.1 Rhodoferax sp. OV413 | reverse complement strand
AACTCAGCTGCAGCATAGGCATTGCCATGTTCCCGGACGATGGCGAGGACGCGGCCACTTTGCTCCAGCATGCGGACACTGCGCTGTGCCAGTCCAAGAACAGCGGGCGCGACAGCTGCCAGTTTTATCGCGACGCCCCGACCCCGACGACCTGAGAGCGCCTGGCCCTGGGGGGTGAACTTCGCCTGGCAATGAAGCGCGAGGAGTTTGTCCTTCTCACCCACCTCAAGTCAATGTGGCGAGCGTGGTGATTCAGGTCAGCGACGAAGGCCTGGGCATGAGCATCGTCAAGGAAATCATGGACTCGCACCACGGCCACGCCGTTATTGAGAGCCATAGGGGGCGGGGGACCCGGGGTAGCCTGGCTCTGCTCCAGGTGCAGCCCAAATAAACCAAGGCATGCCCGCCCTTGCCTCACTACTCTGTGATACTTTCAACAACCGATCACTTTTTTTATCCTGGACATGAAAACACTTCACTCTGCCCTTTTAGCGGCAATCACGACCACCTTGTTGCTGGCGCCTGCGGGCGCCTTTGCGCAGGCCAAATCAAAGCTGGCGCAGATTCTGGAGCGAGGCACCTTGCGGGTGGGCACCACGGGGGACTTCAACCCCATGTCCATCAAGGACACGGCCACCAACACCCTGACCGGTTTTGACATTGAGGCCATGAACCAGCTCGCCACTGACATGGGTGTCAAGGTGGAGTACGTTCCGGCCGAATGGGCCACATTGGTCAACGGCCTTGTGGCCGACCGGTTCGACATTTTCTCGGGCGCCTCCATCAGCATGGCGCGGGCCAAGACCGTGGCGTTTTCCGATCCCTATATTTTTGCGGGCGCCGTGCCGCTGGTCAGCAAGAAGGCTGCGGCCAAGTTCCCCACCTGGAGCAGCGTCAACCAGCCCAATGTGACCGTGGCGGTGTTGATGGGCACCACGTTTGAGCAACAGGCCCGCTCGCATTTTCCCAAGGCGAAGATCCGTGCGGTTGAAAAGCCCGCCACCGGCTACCAGGAGGTGCTGGCGGGACGGGCCCAGATCACGCTGACCAGCAACGTCGAGGCGGCGACCCTCATGAAAACCTACCCCGACCTGCAGATGGTGGGCACCAGCGCGGAGATGCGCAACAAGCGGCCCTTTGCCTACCCCATGCCCCAGGGTGACGATGTGTGGCTGACCTTTGTGAACAACTGGATCGCCTTGAAACAGGCCGAAGGATTCTTCACCGCGCTTGAGTCCAAATGGCTTTCCGCCCAAAAATAGTCCTTTGGTGTATCGGGCTTGCCCTGACCCTGCTGGTCGGGTGCGCGGCCATTTCTTCAGAGGGCAGCAGCTATACCTGGGGCTGGTACATCTTCAACCCCTTGCAGGACAAGGGCGCCGCCAATCTGCGCTTTCTGGCCGGTGGCGTGGCGGATACCGTGCTGGTGTCGCTGTGCGCCATTGTGGTCTCGGTGGGCTTGGGCCTGCTGGTGGCCATGGCGGGCTTGTCCAGCCGGGTGTGGCTCAAACGTTTGAGCCGCGTGTATGTGGAGGTGTTTCGCGCGATTCCCTTGCTGGTGCTGCTGCTGTGGGTGTTTTACGGTTTGCCGGTGATCATTGGCTTGCAACTGAGCGTGTTGGCTACCGGCGTGCTGGCCATGGCCCTGAGCGACAGCGCGTTTGAGGCCGAGATTTTCCGTGCCGGCATCCAGTCGGTGCCGCAAGGGCAGATTGAGGCTGCCAAATCGTTGGGCTTGCCATGGGTTCTGCAAATGCGCCTGGTGGTGATGCCCCAAGCGGTCAAGGTGATCTTGCCTGCGCTCGGCAACCAGTTTGTCTATGTTCTGAAAATGTCGTCACTCATCTCGGTCATTGGCCTGTCCGAGTTGACCCGCAAGGCCAATGAACTCAATGTGAGCGAGTACCGGCCCCTGGAGATCTACACCCTGCTCGTGGTGGAGTATCTGGCGCTGATTTTATTGGTGTCCTACGGCGTGCGCCGATTGGAGCGCAAATTGTCAACCCCGGGATAGCTATGATTTTTTACGCTACGGCACTGTCCAGCTACAGCGCCAAAGTCCGCATCGTGCTGTGCGCCAAAGGCCTGGCGTTTGAAGAGCGCCTGCCGCCCGGGGGTTACCGCTCGGCCGAGTACCGCGCCATTGTGCCCATGGGCACATTGCCTGCGATCCAGATCGGTGACTGGGTGTTGTCGGAGTCGGAGGCGATCAATGAATACCTCGAAGAATCGCACCCTCACCCCGCGCTGTTGCCGCGCGACCCCAAAGAGCGGGCCCGCGTGCGATTCATCAGCCGCTTTCATGACCTGCACCTTGAGCCCCGGGTGCGCTCGCTGTTTGCGCATGCCAAGCCCGCTGCGCGCAATGCGGCGCATGTCACGGCCCAAAAGCTTGAAATCGAGCGTCATCTGGATCAGCTCGTCCAATGGATCCAGCCCCAACCCTATTTGTTGACGCCAGAGCTCAGCCTGGCGGACTGCGGGCTGCTGGTCACTCTGCCGTTGGCGCGTGACCTGCTGGCGGCCTGCGGCGAGACACTGGCGGTACCGGCCAGCCTGCAGCGCTGGCTGGACACGGCGTCACAGCACCCGGCGGTGGCGCGGGCGTTGTCGCCCTGGCGGTTGGCCACACAGCAGTGGCTGCAGGCTTAAGCCGCAGTCAGACTGCCTGGCGCCTGAGCTGTCAGCAGGTGAGTGGCCCAAAACTCATCTGCCGGCACTGGTCTGCCAAACAAGAAACCCTGCCCCACATCGCACCCCATGCTGGCCAGCCGGGCATGCTGCAGCGCGTCTTCCACGCCTTCGGCCACCAAGGCATGACCCAGGCTCTTGGCCATGGAGATGATGGTTTGCACCAGCACGAGATCGCCGTCGTTGACCAGCATCTCCCGGATAAAACTCTGGTCGATCTTGATGACCGCAATCGGTAATTTGCGCAAATAAGACAGGCTGGAGTAGCCGGTGCCAAAGTCGTCAATGGCCAGTGAAACGCCAAGCTGGCGCAGCTCGCTCAAGCGGCTGATGAGCTCCTGGGTATGCTCCAGCAGGGCGTCTTCGGTGATTTCAAGCTCCAGCAGCGTGGCCGCCACGCCGTGGCGGGCCAGCATGGTTTGCAGTTCCTCGACCATGGCGGGGCGGCGCAGGTCGCTGGCGTTCTGGTTCACGGCCAGGCGCCAACCGGCATCCCACAGACCCGCCCGGCGCCAGGCGCCGAGCTGTCGCACCGACTCATTGAGCACCCATTGGTCAATGCCCACCAACAGCCCCGACTTTTCAGCGATGGGAACAAACACGCCGGGCGGCACCAGGCCGTGGCCGGGGCGTTCCCAGCGCACCAGCGCCTCCGCGCCACAAAGCGCGCTGGAATCGAGCCGAAACTTGGGCTGGTAGTACACCCGCAACTCGTCGCGCGCCACGGCGCTGGACAACTCGGTCTGGATGGCGAAGGCCTGGGCACTGTCCTTGCTCATCTGACGGGTGTAGCTGGCGCAGCGGTTGCGCCCTGCCAGTTTGGCCTCGTACATGGCGATGTCCGCATTGCGCAGCAGCAGGTCGGGCGTGTCACCATCGTCCGGGTACACGGCTATGCCGGCCGATGCCATGGGCTGGTATACCAGGGACTGACCCAGTGTCATGGGGGTGCGCAATTGCGCCAGCAGGTTGATGGCCACTACCTCGGCGCTGAATGGGTCGGCAGCAGGGAGCAAGACCACGAACTCGTCACCCCCCATGCGGGCCACCGTGTCTTCCGCACGCACAGCCTCCTGCAGGCGCCCCGCAATCATCACCAGAAGCTCGTCTCCCACCTGATGCCCCAGGGTGTCGTTGACCTCTTTGAAGTGGTCCAGGTCAATGAACAGCAAGGCAAATGTGGTTTTATGCCGCAGCCCGAAGGCGATCAGCTGGCTGATGCGGTCATTGAACAGCGCCCGGTTGGGCAAGCCGGTCAAGGTGTCGTAAGAGGCCATGCGTTCGACCTGGGACTGGGCCTCGCGCAACGGGGTCATGTCGGTCTGCACCGCAATGTAATGAATGACCCCCCCCTGTTCGTCCTGCACCGCGTTGATGTTGCTCCACACGGTGTAGAAATCCCCGCTGGAGGTGCGGTTGCTGATCTCGCCTGACCAGCGACCATGGTCGTTCAAGGTCTGCCACATTGCCTTGTAAAAAGGGCTCTCTTGCCGGCCTGACTTCAGGATGCTGGTCCGGTGCCCCAGTACGGCGCCCTCCGAAAACCCGGTTTGTCGTGTAAAGGCCGGGTTGACCCGGATGATCCGGGTTTGCGGGTCGGTCACGATAATGGCCTCTGCGGCCGTCATGAACACCGATTCGCTGAGCAAGGTTTGGCGCTGTTTGTCCTTGATCTCGGTGATGTTGGTCGAGATGCCGCCCACCCCGTAAATCTTTCCCTGCGCATCATGCAAGGGGAATTTCCGGGTTAGAAAGTCCAGCGTACCGAGTGCGCCACCTGCATGAAAGCGCTCCTCCAGTGTCTCCGGCTCGCCGGTGCGCATCACGCGCTGGTCCGCCTCGGTTTGCAAGATGGCATCACGCAGTGGCAGAAAGTTCTCTCGGCGCTGACCCAACACCGCGTCGCGCGTGCAGCCCAGAAAATCAAGCAAGGTCTGGTTCGCCAGCAACATGCGGCCCTGCCCGTCGGCGGCGGCAATCAGGTTTTCGCTGCTATCGAGCAGCAGCGAGAAAAAATGCTGGTCTTTCTCGCGCGCCACTTCGGCGCTGCGGTCCACCAGCAGCACCAGCACCCGGGTGTCGAGGTGGTAGTCCATCGACAATTGAATCAGGTGGGCATCAAACACATGTGCGGGCTCTGACCCGACGGCAAGGGCCAGCTTGTTCAGCACCAGGGGCTCCCCGTGGCGTACATCGCGCAGTGCCACATGCAGGCGTGTGCGGTCGTCCCGGCTCAGGCCCTGAAACAGGCGGTTGTCCAGGCCACCCTCGATTTTTCGCTCTCCCAGCAGGCAGGCCGCGCGCTCGTTGCATTCCTCGATCAGCCCCCGTGCTTCAACCACCAGGGCGGGCAGGGGCATTTGTTCAAAGAGGGACTGGTAGCGTCGCCGGGACACGGCCAGGCCATGCTGTGCCGAACGCAGTTCCTCGTTTTGCAACTCCAGCTCAATTTGGTAGATGCGCAAGTCTTCCAGCAGCTGGGTCACCTCCACGGTGGCCGGGTCGGTCGCCTGGTCATCAGGCTGACGCTGCGCCAGCGCCAGCGCGCGATCTTTGAGCTGCTGCAACTGCGTGGCGCCCGGGTTCGGCTCGGTCATGATGCCGCCACGAGGCTTTGCGCACTCTGCGCCCTCCACTCGGTGATGTTCACATGGCTGATCACCGCACCTGGCTGCTCGCCTCCCACTTTGGAGACATGCATCACGAACCAGCGCTCCTCGGTGGGCGAGTGGCAGGGATACTCCAGGGAGAACAGGGCGCGGTGCCCGTCCAGCACATCGCGCACGCCCCGTCGGGCGGCGCCGGCAGTCGTGTCCTGGGCGTTTTGGGGCTCATGGATTTCGCTGCACACGTCCAGGTAATTGACGCCGGGGCCTGAATGCTTGAGGTTCACGTCGCCGTTGTCCATGGCAAAGCGGCGCCAGGCGCTGTTGACCAGGGTGATGATGCCCTGCGGGTTGAGCACAGCAATGTGTTCGGCCAGCGCATCAATGATGTGTTGCAGCCGGGATATTTCGTGCAGCGCCGTGACGTCCAGAAAACTCGTGACTGCACCCCGGGCGCTGCTGGAGTTCACGCTGTAGGGAAGCATGCGCACCAGGTAGTGCAGGCCGTTGACGCCACGCACTTCTTTTTCAATCTTGATGCCCTCTTTGAGGGTGTGACCCAGATCGGCAATCAGCTCGGGGTACAGCAGCGTGTGCGCCAGGTCATCAAGCGGGCGCCCAATGTCGGAGTCGCGCAGCTTGAAGATGTGCGTGGCGTCCGGGCTGAAACGGGTGAGCTTCAGGTGTTCGTCCACAAACACCGTGCCGGCCGGCACCGCCTGCGCCATGTTGTCCAGGTCGGCGTTGAGGCGGTTGAGGATGTCGATTTTTTCCTGGAACTCGGCATTCACCGTGATCAGCTCCTCGTTCACGGACTGCAACTCTTCGTTGGCGCTTTGCAATTCCTCATTCGAGGCCATCAGCTCTTCATTGGTGGCTTGCAGCTCTTCATTGGCCGTTTCCAGCTCTTCCACGGTGGCTTGCAGGCTCTCGCGGGTGGCGGCCAGTTCGCGCTCCAGCACCTCGATGCGCTCAGCGGTCTCGCTGCTCACGTCCAGCGTGGTCAGTGTCTCGGTGGGCGCTGGCGCACGCAATTGCTCAAAGGCCAGCAGGGTGAGTCGCTCACCCTCCTGTTCTTCCACCGGCCAGGCACTCAGGCGCAGGTGCTCGACTTGGCCCTGCGCATCGATCCTGAGCCGGTCTGACGAGACACTGCAGGCTTCGCGCCCGGCCTTGAACAGCAGGGCCACTGCCACGGGAATCAGCGGCTCTGGCAGCATACGGTTCAGGTCCAGGCTGGCCATGCCCTCGCGCAGCTGCAAAAACTTGTGCACATCGCCATAGGAATGCACCAGTTCGTGCCGGCTGTTGACCAGCACCGCAGCAGGCGGCGAAAAAGCCTGGAGCAGCGCGTTGAATCCACGGTCTACAGCGGTTGATTTCAAGCGGCTGGCATGCGTTTTCAGAGCCAACCCGCGCGCGCTGCCACTGTAGCCACCTCCCGAGCCGTTGGTCATCTCCATTGGCATGCGGGCAGTGCGCACCATTTGCCAAATCTTGTGGCGCGCGCTGACGGGCGTAAAGCCTTTGTCAAGTTCGCTGAGCGACTCGCTGGAGCCCAAAAAAAGGTGGCCTCCGGGCACCAGCGCGTACTGAAAACGTTTGAGTGCCCGCTCCTGCGCCTGCGCCTTGAAATAGATCAGGGCATTGCGGCACACCACCAGATCCATGCGGGTGAACGGGGGGTCGGTCAACATGTTGTGCCGGGCAAACACAATGCACTGGCGCAACTCGTTCTTGACCACGAAGCGGGTGCCTTTCTTGATGAAGAAGCGCTCCAGTTGCTGCGGCGACACCTCGGCCGCAATCGATTCGGGATAGGAGCCGGAGCCGGCAGTCTCCACATTGTGCTGCTCCACGTCGGTGGCAAAAATCTTGAGCGCCGACCAGCGCTTGAGGTGTCCGAATGCTTCCATAAAAAGCATGGCAATGGAGTACGCCTCTTCGCCGGTGGAGACAGCTGCCGCCCACACCCGAATGGTGTCGCCAGCCTGCTTCTTCAAGACCAGCGGGTCAATGATCTGACGCCCCAGTATCTCGAACGCCTCGGCATCCCGGAAAAAGCTGGTCACCGGAATCAATAACTCGCGGCGCAGCGTCAGCACCTCGTTGCGGTCATCCACGAGCAGATCCAGGTAAGACGCCAGCGTGGTGGTCTGGCGTACCACCATGCGCCGTTCAATGCGCCGGGTGACCGTGCCGGGCTTGTATTCCTGAAAATCAATGCCTCCGACCTTGAGCAGCAGCTGCATGATGCCCGTCATGGCGGCCTCGGGGCCCAACGCGGCGTCCCGTCCCAGGCTGCCCAGGGCGGCCTCGGTGCTCGCCTCCGGCAGGTTGTGCAGCAGGCCCAGAATACGCGGGCCAATTTGGCCCACTGGCAAAATGACGTCCACCAGGCCCGTGGCAATCACGCTGCGTGGCATGCCATCAAACTTGGCGTTACCCGGCTCCTGTGCAATCAAAAAGCCACCTGCTTCGTTGATGGCCGCAGCCCCGCGCGTGCCGTCAGACCCGGTGCCCGACAAGATCACACCGATCGAGTGCTCCCGGTAATGCTCGGCCGTGGATTTGAAAAAGACATCAATCGGCAGCGTCAGCGTGTGTGGGTTCTTGGGAGTGAGCCGCAAGTAGCCCTCCCCAATGTGCATCATGGCGCCTGGGGGAATCAGGTACACATGGTTGGGCCGGATGGGCGTGTCTTGCTGCACCATCACGACCGGCATTTGGGTATGGCGCGACAAGAGATTGGCCATCATGCTCTTGTAGTCGGGGGAGAGGTGCTGGATCACCACAAAGGTGGCACCGGAGTCGCAGGCCATGTGGTCAAACAGGCTCTCCAGCGCTTCGAGCCCGCCAGCGGACGCGCCAATCGCCACAAGGTGCACCGGCGAAATAAGAGGAGTTGATGTCATGAGAAACCTTTGGTGTTTGCCTGGTGTGAGCTAAGGCGCGACCGCAGCTTTCACGGTTTCATCTATCGGAGTAATCACCCCATTCGCGATCCTGCATTTTCAGCCATGACAAAAACAAGCCCATGACCCAGATCAATGAACTGCCCATCGACCTGCGGGCGCCGCCGTGAGCCTGTCTGCTGCCGAGGTCCCGCGTCCTTGGGTTGGCTAAAGCGGGTGCTCGGTATAGAACTTGCCCCCGTGGTACAGCAGTGGGGATACATCATCGCGGTGGGTGCAGCGCTCGACTTCGCCGACAAAAATAACGTGGTCGCCTTCTTCATAGCGGCTGCGGTTGAAGCACTCAAACGTGGCTGCGACACCCGCCAGCAGGGGCGCGCCGGCCACGCCCAGCGTGAACTCGACATCGGCAAACCGGTTTTCGGTGCGGGATGCAAAGCGGTTGGCCAGGTCTTTCTGGTCTGCGCCCAGGATGTTGATGGCGTAGTGCGAGCCGGTGCTGAAAGACGCCATGCTGGCTGAGCGTTTGCCCAGGCTCCAAAGCACCAGCGGCGGGTCCAGCGAGACCGAATTGAACGAGTTGGCGGTCAGTCCGATCAGCTCGCCCTCAGGGGTGCGGGCCGTCACGATGGTGACCCCGGTGGCAAACATGCCCAGTGCGCGGCGAAACTCGGTTTGGGAAAAATTGGGGGTCTGGGCCATCAGGCGATATTCGAACAGGGACATATGCACAATTTAACCCATTTTCGGCGTCAAACGGGTCGCTCAGGTGCATGCCCCTGATGGGCTGCTGATGAGGACTTGGGTCAGGGATGAAGCGCCAGAATAAAATCGGCCCATGGGTTTTTGTAAATATGTGCTGGCCACTGCGGCCTTGGGCGTGGCAGGGTCTGTGTCGGCCGCTGCCGTGTGCGACGATTTTTATGCGCGGCTGCCCAATGTCAGGATGGCGCTGTGCGTTGACGCCAACCTGCAGGCCACTGCGGCACGCAGCGTCAAAGGCCGCACCATTTACACCACAGACATTCGCCCCGCAGACGCCCGGTTGCGCGTGCTGGTGGTGGGCGGCATTCATGGCGACGAGCTGTCTTCCTCGTCGGTGGCGCTGCACTGGATCGCACTGGCGCGGGGCGCACCCTCGCAGACGCATTGGCGCTTCATTCCCGCGCTCAATCCGGACGGGCTGTTTGGCCGGCCCTCGCGCCGCATGAATGCCAATGGTGTGGACCTGAATCGCAACTTTCCCACGCCGGGCTGGGACAAGGAGTCCGTGGTGTACTGGCAGCAGCGCACCCTGAAGGATCCGCGCCGCTGGCCGGGCAACACGTCACTGAGCGAGCCTGAGTCCAGGTTTCTCGTGGAAGCCATGGACCGCTTCAAGCCGCACCTCATCGTCAGTATTCATGCGCCCTACGGTGTGCTGGACTTTGATGGCCCGGTGATGCCGCCCACCCGGCTGGGGCGCCTGTACCTGGACCAGGTTGGCGTGTTTCCGGGGTCGCTTGGCAACTATGGCGGTGTGCACAAGCGCATGCCCGTGGTCACCATTGAGTTGCCCAACGCCCTCAAAACGCCACCGGATGCTGAAATCAAGCGCATGTGGCTGGACCTGCGGCGCTGGATGGACGACACCATCAAGCCCGGCCTCACCGCGCAGGGCGAGGCCGACCCGCCGGGTTAGCGTGCTCATGCCAAGCCAGGCAGGGGCGCTGTGGTTGTGAAATATCAAGCTCCCAAAATGACGCGGCCCTAAAGTGAGTTGGTGTCCCCTGCGGATGTGAACAACCTACTTTCATGGATGACCCGATCATGCTTGACGCCCTTAAAACCACCGGTAAAAACATTGGCCACCAAATCAGCCGTGCGTGGGAGAACCTGTCGGAGGGCTGGCGCGAGTTGCTCAGCCGCAGCAGCGGCGCGCTGACCCATTTTGGCCACCACAAGGACGAGATCAAGGTCCACGGCAAAGACGATGCCGCCAACACCGGCAGCGAGCTGGCGGGCTTTCCGCGTTGGAGCCTGCTGGCTGGCGAGGTGGAAGAAACCGCCAAAGAGATCGTGGTGCGGGTGGAGTTGCCGGGCATGGACAAGGCAGACTGCAGCATCACCATCGAGGGCAACCTGCTGCGCCTGAGCGGTGAAAAACGCGCCGTGCGCGAAACCCACAACAGCACCTACCACGTGATGGAGCGTGCCTATGGCGCCTTTGAGCGCACCATTCCCCTGCCGCGCAATGTCGCCATCGAGCAAGCCCGGGCCAGTTTCAAGAACGGGGTGTTGACCGTTCACCTGCCCAAGCAAGAGGTGCCCGAGCCGCGCTCACTCCAGTTGTCCTGAGTCATCGGCATGGTTCGGCCAGCACCAGAAATCGCACCGCTGGCCCTGACCTCGCAGCAGCTGCACCACCGCTGCGAACCCGGGCAATTTCAGTTTGAAACCACCCAGGAACTGGCGGGCCTGACCGAGCTGATTGGTCAGACCCGCGCTATGGACGCGGTGCGCTTTGGGGCTGGCGTTCAGCATGACGGATACAACATGTTTGTGCTGGGGTCCGCCGGCATGGGCAAGCGCAGCCTGGTGAAGGCCTTTCTGGAAAAGAAGGCCGGTGGGGAGAATGAGCCCTCGGACTGGTGTTACCTCAACAACTTCACCCAGCCGCACAAGCCCCATGCCGTGCGATTGCCGTGTGGGCGGGGGGCTGAACTGAGCCGCCAGATGGCCCGGTGGGTGGACTACCTGCGAGCGGCCATTCCGGCGCTGTTTGAGAGCGACGACTACCGTGCCAAGGTGGGTGTTATTGAGGAGACCTTCAGCAAACAGCAAGAGCGTGTCTTCAAGGAACTTGGCGAAGACGCTGAAAAGCAGAACATTGTGCTGCTGCGCACGCCGGGTGGCTTTGCCTTTGCCCCCACGCGCAACCAGGAGGTGTTGGCGCCCGATGACTACAACAAACTGGACGAAGAAGAAAAAAAGCGGATCTCGACCGCCATTGCCGAGCTGCAGCAGCGCCTGGAAAAGATCCTCAACCAGATTCCCCAGGGGATGAAAGAGCGCAGCGAGCAGGTGGCCCAACTCAACGGGGAGACCACTCGCGCGACGGTGCAGCACGTCATGGAAGACCTGCACAGGGCTTTTGACGACCTGTCCCTGATCCAGAAATACCTGGACGCTGTGCAGCACGACATCATCGAGCACGCCGACGACTTTCGCCACCCGGAAGAAACCACCAAGGTCTCCGGCCTGACCCTCACCGCCCGCGAGAGCTTTCACCGCTACCAGGTCAACCTGCTGGTGACCAACGGCAAACAGGCGGGGGCGGCGCTGGTCAGCGAAGACAACCCCACTTACAGCAACCTGGTCGGGCGGGTGGAGCACATTGCCCAGCTGGGGGCGCTGGTCACCGACTTCACCCTGATCCAGCCCGGCGCCCTGCACCGGGCCAACGGCGGCTACCTGCTGCTCGATGTGCGCAAGGTGCTGCTGCAGCCCTTTGCCTGGGACGCCCTGAAGCGGGCCTTGCAGTCGCGCGAAATCCGCATCGAGTCGCTGGGGCAGATGTTCAGCCTGGTCAGCACCGTGTCGCTGGAGCCCGAGCCGATTCCCCTGAGCGTCAAGATCGTGCTGTTTGGCGACCGGCTGATGTACTACCTGCTGCAGCAATATGATCCGGATTTTTCCGAGCTGTTCAAGGTGGCGGCTGACTTTGAGGACCGTATCGAGCGCACCCCCGAGACGCATCTGCTCTATGCCCGTCTCATTGGGACCCTGGCCACCAAAGACAAGTTGCTGGCTTTTGACCGCAGTGCCGTGGCCCGGGTCATTGAGTACAGCGCCCGCCTGGTGGGCGATGCACAGCGCTTGTCCATCCACATGCGCAGCGTGGCCGACCTGCTGCAAGAGGCCGACTATTGGGCGCGCGAAGCAGCACAGGGCGTGGTTACTGCGGGTCATGTGCAGCAGGCCATCGACACCCAGATTCACCGGCAAGACCGGGTACGTGGGCAGTTGCACGAGTCCATTCTGCGCGGCACCCAGTTGATTGACACCCAGGGCTCGGTGGCCGGGCAAATCAACGGGCTCTCGGTGTTGGCGCTGGGGGACTTTGCCTTTGCGCAGCCCATCCGCATCACCGCGACCACCCGCTTTGGGGAGGGCGAGATGGTCAACATCGAGCGCGAGGTCAAGCTCTCAGGGGCCATTCACTCCAAGGGGGTGTTGATTCTCTCGGCCTACCTCGCTGCCCATTACGCGCGCAACCAACCTCTGGCGCTCTCGGCCAGCCTGGTGTTTGAGCAGTCGTATGGCCCGATTGACGGCGACAGCGCCTCGCTGGCAGAGCTGTGTGTGCTGCTCTCCAACCTGGCCAATGCACCTGTCAAACAGTCGCTAGCGGTCACCGGTTCGGTCAATCAGCTGGGGCAGGTGCAGGCCATTGGTGGCGTGAACGAGAAAATTGAAGGCTTCTTTGACATCTGCGCGGCGCGCGGCCTGAGTGGCGAACAGGGCGTGCTCATTCCCGGTGCCAACGTCAAGCACCTGATGCTGCGCTGCGATGTGGTGAGCGCCGCCGAAGCCGGGCAGTTTCACATCTATGCGGTGGATCATGCCGACCAGGCCATGGCCTTGCTCACCGGCGTGGCGGCAGGTGAGGCAGGTGCCGATGGCAGTTACCCCGCAGGCACCATCAATCAGCGTGTGGCGGCCCGAGTGCTGGAGTTGAGCGAGCTGCGCAAGCGCTTCGCGCGCCAGCCCGACACGCGGGCGCAGTCAGACAAAGAGCCCGTGTAGTGGCCGCACCATGAGCAAACAACGAGTGGCCGTCATCGGCCTGGGGCGTCTGGGCCGGGCCTGTGCCGAGGCACTGCTGGACGACAGCGAACTGACGCTGGCGGGTGTGGTGTGCCGGCCCGGCAGCTTCAGCGGCGAACCCCCGGCACTGCCCGGTCGCCTTCAGGCCTTTGCCTCGGTGTCGCACATCCGGGATCTGGAGGGTGTGCGTGCCGCGCTGGTGTGTGTGCCGACCGACGCCGTGCTGGGCGTGGCAAGAGAACTCTTGCAGGCACGCATGCCGGTGGTGGAGTGCGCCAGCTTCGAGGGCCATGCCCTGCAGGCACACCACGCCGCGCTGCACGAGGCCGCCGATAACCACCGCGTAGCAGCTGTCGTGGGGGCGGGTTGGGACCCTGGTGTGCTGCCCCTGTTGCGCAGCACATTTGAGATGCTGGTGCCCCGTGGGCAGACCACATTTCACCGTCATCCCGGCCTGAAACTGCACCACACAGCGGTCCTGGAGGGCATGCGCGGCGTGAAAGGTGTACTGGCGGCCCTGTATCCGGGCGACAACGGCAGCTTGCAGCATTACTTCTACGTGGAGTTGGCACCGGGTGTCGAGCTGGCGAAAGTTCAGGCCACCATCGCCGCCGACCCCCTCCTGGCGGGCGAGGCGGTGCAGGTGTTCCAGGTGGCCAGCGTGGCCGACCTGGAATCCGAGAACGGCTTGGGCGTGGTGCTGGAGCGTCGGGGCGGTGGCCAGCACGGCCCACACCAGAGCCTCATGCTGGAGGCGCGCATGGATGTCGTGGCCTTCTCGGCTCGCGTGATGCTGGACGCCGCGCGCCAGGTCGGTGCGCTGGGTCGCGGCGCCCACCCCTTCGCTTTGGGCCTGGCACCCTGAGCCTTTCCCGGCTTCGTCAGATGGCTGGAGAATGACAAAACGTAATTTTGTCATTCAAAAAAAACGAATTAAAACTTCAATATCATTGAACCTATTTGCATTCACCGACTCCTAAACTTCATCGCACAGCAGGGTCAGACCCTGCTGACTTGTTTTAGAAAGCCGCCTTGTGACTGCAACCCCTTCCTCTGCCAAAAGCCTCCCGGCCGCCCGCTACACCCTGGTGGCCATCGCCTTGCACTGGGTGTTGGGGCTGGCAATTTTGGGCATGTTTGGTGTGGGTGTCTATATGACTGATTTGCCGTTTTCGCCCTGGCGCCTCAAGCTGTACAACTGGCACAAGTGGGCTGGCGTCACCATTCTGGCGCTGTCGGTGTTGCGCTTTCTCTGGCGCCTGACGCACCGCCCGCCCGCGCTGCCCCAAGTGGTGAGCCTGGGCATGCCGGCCTGGCAAACCCGGGCTCACCACGCCACCCACCACGTCATGTATGCGTTGTTTTTTATCGTGCCGCTGATCGGTTGGGCCTACAGCTCGGCAGCGGGCTTTCCCATTGTGTGGTTTGGGCAGATTCCGTTGCCCGACCTGCTCCCTGTGAACAAGGAGTTTGCCGCGCTGATCAAGCCCCTGCATGAGATCTCGGCTCTTGCGCTGGTAGGCCTTGCCGGCCTGCACATTGCTGCTGCGCTCAAGCACCAGTTGATTGACCGCGACGGCCTGCTGCAACGCATGCTGCCCGGACGCAGCTGAGTTGTTCTCCACCGCTCCCCCCATTTTTGACGTCACACCGGACCACCCCATGAAACTCTCTTGTCTCCTCTTGCCCCTGGCCCTGTTTGCCGCCTTGCCCGCAGCCGCCCAGCAAACACTCCTTCCTGCGCAAAGCTCGCTGGGCTTCACCTTCAAGCAAATGGGCGTGTCGGTCGATGGCAAGTTCAGCAAATTCACGGCCCAGGTGAGCTTTGACGCTGCCAAACCGGCCGCCAGCAAGGTTGCGTTCACGGTGGACATTGCCAGCGCCACGCTGGGTTTGCCGGAGATCGACACTGAGCTGCCCAAGGCGCCCTGGTTCAACACCGCCAAGTTCCCGCAAGCCACGTTTGCCTCCAGCGCCTTCAAGTCACTGGGAGGTGGCAAGTACGAGGTGGCTGGCAAGATCAGCATCAAGGGTGTGGCGCAAGACGTGGTGGTACCCGTCACCCTGACTCAGGCAGGAGCTGTGACCACCGCAAGTGGCGTGTTGCCCATCAAACGCCTGGCCTTCAAGATTGGTGACGGCGATTGGGCCGACACCAGCATGGTGGCCGACGATGTGCAAGTCAAATTCAAGCTCGCGCTCAATGGCGTGGGCAAGCTCTGAGTCAGCCTGGCTGTTTCCTTTTCCCGTTAGTTACTTTTTTCAACTGCTTTTCAAGACGCATCACCATGAACAAACTACTCAAACTCTCCGCTGCCATCGCTCTCATTGCAGGTGCCGCTTCTACCGCCATGGCAGCTCCCGAAACCTACAACGTGGACAGCAGCCACACGTTCCCCAGCTTCTCCTACAACCACTTTGGTTTGTCCACCCAGTTGAGCAAGTTCAACAAAACCACCGGCACCCTGGTGCTCGACAAGGTCGCCAAGACCGGTGCAGTGGATGTGGTCATCGACATGAAATCGGTTGAGACAGGTTTCACCGTGTTCAACGGCCACATTCAGGGCGAAGACTTCCTGGACACCGCCAAGTTCCCCACCGCCAGCTTCAAGTCGACCAAAGTGGTGTTTGAGGGCGACAAGCCTTCCGCCATCGAAGGCAACCTGACCATCAAGGGCGTGACCAAGCCCGTCACCCTGAAGGTGACTCATTTTGTGAGCACAGCCCACCCCATGTTGAAAAAGCCCGCCATTGGTGCAAACGCCACCACCGTGATCAAGCGCACCGAGTTCAATGCCGGCAAATACGCCCCCAACGTGGGCGACGAGGTGACCATTACTCTGGCGGTGGAGGCCATCAAGGCGGATTAAGCTTTCAGCCCCTCATACCCGCGTGGTCTCCCGGCCCGCAAGTCCGGTCAAATGATCGGGCTTGCGGGCTTTTTTATTGATAGCTGTATAGGTAATGAAAACGCCGGCCAGCGGGCAATTAGGCGTAAATTTGATGTATTGAGCTGTGCTTTGAGCTCAAGACATCGCCAGGGGGAAAAACCTTACGACGAAGTGCGAAAAGTCAATGAAGAAGGTCAACCCAAAATGCCACTGTCGCTAACATGGGCTTTTGAATACCTGAGCTTTTTCCATGCAACCCCCCATTCAAGAAACCAAGGCTTCGCCGCTGTGGCACACCCTGACTGAGGCCGAGTCGCTCAGTGCACTGGGCACCCGCCCCCGGGAGGGTTTGCGCCACGATGAAATTGCCCAGCGGCTGACCCAGTACGGCCCCAACAGCCTGCCAGTCTCCCGGCGGCGCGGGCCCTGGCTGCGCTTTGCGCTGCAGTTTCACAACCCGCTGATTTACGTGCTGCTGGGGGCCGGTGCCGTGACCTTTGCCCTGCAAGACTATGTGGACGCTGGCGTCATTGCCGGGGTGGTGTTTATCAATGCCCTGATCGGCTTTATACAGGAGGGCAAGGCCGAGAAGGCGCTGGATGCCGTGCGCGCCATGCTGGCCAGTCGGGCCACGGTGCTGCGTGATGGCGAACGCCACGAAATTGACGCCACCCAGCTGGTGCCGGGCGACATCGTCTTGCTGGAGTCGGGCGCCCGGGTACCCGCTGACCTGCGCTTGCTGCAGGTCAAAAACCTGCGCGTCAATGAAGCCGCGCTCACCGGGGAGTCGGTGCCCACGGAGAAGCGGTTGGGCGCCGTTCCCGCTGATGCTTCTGTTGGCGACCGGACCTGCATGGCTTACTCGGGCACCGTGGTCAGCTTTGGCCAGGCGCATGGCGTGGTGGTCGCCACGGGCGCAATGAGCGAAATTGGCCGCATCAGCACCTTGGTGAGCGATGTGCAGACACTGGTGACGCCGCTGACCCGCCGGCTGGACCAGTTTGCCAGACAAATCACGGGGTTCATTCTGCTCGCTGCAGGGGTGACTTTTTTGTTTGGCTATTTTGTGCGGGACATGCCCGCACTTGACATCTTTTTGGCCGTGGTCGGGCTGACTGTGGCGGCCATTCCCGAGGGTTTGCCGGCCATTGTGACCATTGTGCTGGCTATCGGCACGGGCGTCATGGCACGCAAGAATGCCATTGTGCGGCGTTTGCCAGCGGTTGAAACCCTGGGTTCGGTCACTGTTATTTGCTCCGACAAAACCGGCACGCTGACCAAAAACGAGATGACCGTGGTGCAGGTCATGCTGGCAGAGCACACGCTGGCCGTCACGGGGGTGGGTTATGCCCCCGAGGGGGGATTCCATGACGATGGGGTCGACGTGAGCGACCAGGAAAACGAGGCGCTGCAAGCCCTGACCCGCTGCGCCCTGCTGTGCAACGACGCCCAACTCAAGCACGACCCCGCCCGAGGCTGGCAACTGGTGGGCGACCCCACCGAGGGTGCCTTGCTGACACTGGCCTACAAGCATGGGCTGGACGCCGCTGACACCGCTGATTCACCGCGTGTGGATGCGATTCCTTTTGAGTCCGAACACCGTTTCATGGCCACGCTGCACCATGACCACGCGGGCCATGCCTTTGCCTTGCTCAAGGGCGCTCCGGAGCGCCTGCTGGACTTGTGTGTGTTTGACCCCAACAACGACGCACAGACCGCCCAGGCCTGGTTGGTCCGCATGGAGGAGGCGGCCCGCGCGGGCCAGCGCGTGTTGGCACTGGCCCGTTGCGACATGCCTGCAGGCGCCACCGCGCTGTCCATGAGCGACATCACCCCGCGCTTCACCCTGCTGGGCATGGTGGGTCTGATCGACCCTCCGCGCGAAGAGGCCATTGCCGCTATCGCCCTGTGCCAGCAGGCGGGTGTGCGCGTCAAGATGATCACGGGCGACCACGCGGTCACGGCCGCGGCCATTGGCAGGCAACTCGGGCTCAATGCCCGGCATGCCCTGACCGGTGAAGACGTGGGCCAGCTCGACGACCTGGCCTTGCAGCGTGTGGCCCGCGAGACCGATGTGTTTGCCCGCGCCGCGCCTGAACACAAGCTGCGCCTGGTGGCCGCCCTGCAAGCGCAGGGCGAGCTGGTGGCCATGACGGGCGATGGCGTCAACGATGCCCCCGCCCTCAAGGCGGCCAACATCGGTATTGCCATGGGCAACAAAGGCACTGACGCGGCCCGTGAGGCGGCCGATCTGGTCCTGACCGATGACAACTTCGCCACCATCGCCCGTGCTGTGCGTGAGGGTCGGGTGGTGTTTGACAACATCAAGAAGTCGCTCTTGTTCATCTTGCCCACCAGCGGTGGCGAGGCGGGTGTGATCTTGCTGGCGGTGTTTGCCGGCCTGCCGCTGCCGGTCACGGCCGGGCAGATCTTGTGGGTCAACATGATCACGGCGGTCACCTTGTCGCTGGCCCTGGCGTTCGAGCCATCCGAGAAAGGTGTCATGGAACGCCCACCCCGCCCACCGGCGGAGCCGCTCATCACCCGGGTCCTGGGCGCGCGCATTTTGTATGTGAGCCTGTTGATGGTGGCGGTGACGTTCTTTGTCTTTGAGTGGGAAATGGCGCGCGGCAGCAGCCTGGAGGTGGCGCGCACCGCAGCGGTCAACATGCTGGTGCTGGGTGAGCTGGTGTACCTGTTCAACGTGCGGCACTTCACGGCTTCGGCCTTTCACTGGGAAATTTTCAGCGGCAACCGGGTGGCGGTCTGGATGTGCGCGTTGCTCATCGTCTTTCAGCTGCTGCTCACCTACGCGCCGCCCATGCAGGCGGTGTTTCAGACGGCGGCGCTGGATGCCCTGTCGTGGGCCGTCATTCTGGGCCTGGGGTTGCTGAAGTTCCTGGCCGTGGAGCTGGAGAAAGCCGTGCTGCGGCGCCTCAACATCAGGAACATGTAAATGCGTTTCATGGATAAAGTTCGCGCCCGCTTGCCCTCGCGGGAGGCCATTGCAGGCAACCGGTGGCTGAGCTGGCTGGGGCCGTGGTTGCACCACACCAAGCTGTGGCACTGGTCCCGCCGGGGCGTCGCCATGGGCGTGGCCGTGGGGGTGTTTTTTGGCCTGCTTATTCCCGTCGCGCAGATCCCACTCTCGGTGGCCAGTGCCGTGGTGCTGCGGGCCAACATACCGGCGGCCGCACTCAGTACGCTGGTGACCAACCCGGTCACCTTTGGCCCCATTTATTACGGTGCGTACCAACTCGGGGTGTGGGTGACCGGCAGCAAAGAGCCGCCCAAGACGCTGGACCTGGCCAATCCGCAGGCCGCAGATGGGAAGCAGAACCTCAGTATCTGGAAACGCATCACCCAACTGGGCAAACCCTTGCTGGTGGGCTTGTCGATCACCGCGGTCCTGATGGGACTGCTCACCTATGGCCTGATCACTCTGGCCTGGCGCTGGCGCACGGTGAGCAAACGGCGGGGTCGTCTGCGCGGCACCCCGCCCGGTGTTTTCAAACCATGAACAGCATTTATCACGAGTTTGCACTGCTGCTGATGCTCTCTGCCGTGGTGGGGGCCATTGCCGTGCGCATGCGCCAACCGCTGCTCATGGCCTACATCATTGTGGGCATTTTGGCGGGCCCGGCGGTGCTTGGCTGGGTCGGGGCACACGACCAGATTGACCTGTTGGCGCAAATCGGCATCACGGTGCTGCTGTTTGTTGTGGGTCTCAAACTCGACTTGCGCCATGTGCGCCAGATCGGCCCGGTGGCCCTGGCCACGGGGCTGGGGCAGCTTGGCTTCACCATTTGTTTTGGTTTTCTCATTGTGCTACTCCTGGGCCGGGACTGGCTGGAGGCCCTGTATGTGGCGGTGGCACTCACGTTCTCCAGCACCATCATCATTGTCAAACTGTTGTCTGACAAACGTGAACTGGACTCGCTGCACGGCCGCATTGCGGTGGGCTTTTTGATTGTCCAGGACCTGGCGGTGGTGATTGCCATGATGGTCATGAGCGGTCTGGGCGGCATCGGTGGCGAGGCAGTGGGCGGCACCACCCTGGCTTTGAGCCTGCTGGCCCGTCTGGGTGGCGCCGCCCTGGTGTTGTATGTCTTGATGCGCTTTGTGTTGCC
>CALRWE010000075.1:0-20115 GCA_943371745.1 Rhodoferax sp. OV413 | reverse complement strand
CACGGATGGTCTGTACCTTGAGATGCAACCCATCATGTCGCTCACGGATCCGTATGGCTCACTCAACTTCGAGGTTCTCCTGCGCATGCGCGATGCCCAAGGCGCCGTGGTGCGAACAGACCACCTGATTGCCGCCGGTGAAGCCAGCGGCCGTATGGGAATGATTGATCGCTGGGTGCTCGCCACCACCCTGGCATGGATAAAAAAACACGAAATGGAGCTGCAAAACACCCGTTTCATCTGCATGAACTTGAGCGGTGCCTCTCTCAACGACGAGCAGTTTCTGGAGGATGTTTACGCCACGATGGAGCAGAATCTACCTTTGGTGAGCAAGCTCTGCCTTGAGATCACCGAAAGCGTAGCCCTGCACGATATCGGTAACACCCGCCGGTTTGTTGACAAGATCCGAGGTTACGGCGCCAAAGTGGCACTGGACGATTTTGGTGCGGGCTACACCTCGTTTTCTTACCTGAAAGAATTCACGGCCGACTTGCTCAAAATCGATGGCAGCTTCATCATCAACATGAACCAACATCCTGCCAACATCGCCATAGTGGAGGCAATTGTCAACCTGGCCAAGAACCTCGGCATGAAAGTCATTGCCGAGTGGGCCGAGGACCAGGCCACGGTACAAACTCTGGTGGAAATCGGAGTGGATTATGTGCAGGGATTTGTGGTGGCGCGCCCACAGCATCCAGACCAACTGCTCACACCCGAGTCATCGGCCAGTTTCATCAAGGATGAATTACTGGCCGAGATGATGAAGCAGATTGGACAGCCAGACGTGCCGGGCCGCACCATGATGGATTTCACTTTGGAACCACCGATCAACCTGCACTGAGCACACCGGCGCCGGCATCTGAACCGGCCAGTCCCGGCCTGGATCAATTCGCCCTTAAGGCTTTCTTCAGTTCCACGCCCAACTCGGGCTTGTGGCTGAACGGGTCGGTCGGGTTACGGGCCAGCATGATGTCCTCAAGCCGGGTCTGCACCGAGCCAATCGCCTTGGGGTGGCTGTAGATGTAGAACTGGTTGGCAGCCAGTGCGTCAAACACTTTTTGCGCCACATCCGCTGCACTGACCTTGCCGGACCCCACGGCTTTGTCGCTCATGGCCTGGCCAATCAACTGGCTGCGGGTCGGCTTGGCCACGGGCGCGTCCTGCGGGCGGTTGCGATGGCTCTGGCTGATGCCGGTGGGCACAAAGTAGGGGCACAGCACCGAAGCGTGAATCTGGTCGGTGACCAGCGCCAGGTCTTGTTGCAGCGTCTCGCTCATGCTGACCACGGCATGCTTGCTGGCGTTGTAAATGCCCATATTGGGCGCATTGAGCAGGCCCGCCATGCTGGCGGTGTTGACAATATGGCCTTGGTAGGTAGGGTCACTTTTGGCGGCATCGAGCATCATGGGTGTAAAGACGCGCAGGCCGTGGGCCACCCCCATCAGGTTGACGCCAATCACCCACTCCCAGTCAGCGGCCGTGTTTTCCCATATCAGCCCCCCAGCCCCAACACCCGCATTGTTGAAAATAAAGTGCGGCGCACCAAAGCGCTGCGCCACGGCCGCACCCAGCGCCTCGACCTCGGCGGCTTTGGAGACATCCACGCGCAGGGCCAGCACTTGGGCGCCCGCAGCCTGCATCTCGGCAGCAGCACGGTCCAGCGCATCTTGCTGCACATCCACCAGCACGAGGTTCATGCCCAGCTTCGCACCAATGCGGGCGCATTCCAGGCCAAAGCCGGAACCTGCGCCGGTCAACACGGCGGTCTTGTTTTTGAAATCAGTGATCATGAAAAAACTCCAGGATGAACAGGTGAAGAAAGGGGTGAATATTGAAGGGGTCAGCAAGGAGGGGGTCAGGGCTGGCGAAGCATCTCAAGGTGGTCAATACCGTCTTCAAGATAAGACCGACCAAGGTCCACAAATCCGTGGCCACTGTAAAAATTCTTCAGCCGGGCCTGCGCGCCAATGCGAATCGCTTGCGGGCCCCACTGGGCGCCCACCGACTCAATGGCCTTGTCAATCAGCACATGGCCCAGACCGGTGCCACGCACTTGGCTGCGGGTGATGACACGACCAATGCTGGCCTCGGTGAACTTGATACCGGAAGGGAAACAGCGCGCATAGGCCACCAGCTGCTGCTCCTGCAGGCCCAGCAGGTGCAGGGCCTGCACATCGGCGCCGTCCATGTCCTGAAACACGCACTGCTGCTCCACCACAAACACTTCGGTGCGCAGTTGCAACAGGTCGTGCAGTTCCTTCAGACTTAAAGCGTCAAAGGCGCAAAGCTTCCAGCGGATCGAATCGGTGGCCGTCATGCAGACGTAGCCGCTTTCAACACATAACCCACTCGGGGAAAATGCACATGCACCGTGCCCGCCCGCTCGTCGGTGCGGCGGAGGGTGTAATGCATGCGGGTGGCTGCAATGAGTTCACCGGCCGTCAACTCAGACCCAAAGCTCTCGGCCGCAATGGTGACCGGGCTGCCCAGGGGAATGCCGTGCTCGTCCTGAAACAGTTCGTCATTGACTGCCAAGGGCGTGGATGCAGCCGCCACCGCAATGGCTTCAGTGGCACTTAACTTCTCCATGCTGCCATGGCCCAGCGCCGCCATGCGGTCCATCCAGGCCAGCACGCCGGGGGTAGCATCCAGAATATCGGCCATCACCGACACCCGCTTACGCGAGAACCACAGCGGGTGGTAGACCGCAAAGTCGGCCACGCAAGGCGCGCTGCCCATCAGGAAGTCTTGCCCGTCAAGCATGTTGGCAATGCGGCGCAAATAGGATTTGTACGCGGCGGTGGCATCGGGCGCGCGCAGACGGGTCATACCGGTGGTCATGGCAGCGCGGTCGGCACCAAAGGCTTTTGCCACCTCGGGCGGGGCGCCTTCAAACATGGTAGCGGCCCCTTTGGGCTGCAGGTTGTAAGCCATGGCGGCCCAAAACAGGGTTGTGTCGGCCCATTGCGCCAGCACGCGGGCCAGGCCTTTGTGTTGCGCCGGGTACAGCGTGGGCTCAGGTTGACGATGTTCCAGCACGTCACAGATCAACGCGCTGTCACAGTAAATGTCAGCACCGATCTGCATGAACGGCGTCTTGCGGTAGCCGCCGGTCAACGCCAGTACATCGGGCTTGGGCATGATGCTGGGGATGATCACCGACTTCCAGGCCAGGTGTTTGTAACCCATTACCAGCCGGATTTTTTCAGAAAACGGCGACGTGGGGTAGTGGTGAAGAATGATGTCGGTCACGGTGACGCCCTCAGGTCAATGAACAATAAATCACTAAACGATTGATCGCAACTTCAATCAATCAGCTTGACGAGTTGCTTGCCAAAGTTCTTGCCCTTGAGCAAGCCCAGAAAGGCTTCCGGGGCGGCTTCCAGGCCTTGCGCAATCGACTCCCGGGCGCGCAACTTGCCGGTAGCCACCATGGTGCCCAGTTCCTTGAGCGCCTCGGGCCAGACTTCCATGTGCTCGCTCACGATGAAGCCCTGCACTTTCAGGCGATTCATCAAAATCAGCGCGGGGTAAGTCAAAGGCAACGGCGCGCCGTTGTAGCCGGCAATCATGCCGCACACTGCTATGCGGCCAAAGGCGTTCATGCGGCTCAGCACGGCGTCCAGCACCATGCCGCCCACGTTCTCGAAGTAGCCGTCAATGCCGTTGGGGCAAGCGTCTTTGAGGGCAGCCGACAGGGAATTGGCGTCTTTGTGCAGCTTGTAGTCAATGCAGACGTCAAAGCCCAATTCTTCCACGGCGTATTTGCATTTGTCCGGGCCACCCGCAATGCCTACCGTGCGGCAGCCGCGCGCCTTGGACAAGGCTGCAAAGGCACTGCCCACGGCGCCCGTGGCGGCACTCACCACCATGGTCTCACCCGCTTTGGGTTCGATGATTTTCACCAGGCCGTACCAGGCGGTCACTCCAGGCATGCCCACGGCACCCAGGTAGGCGCTCAGGGGCACATGGGCAGTGTCGACCTTGCGCAAGGCACCCAACACATTGGCGTCGACTACGCTGTACTGCTGCCAGCCGCCCATGCCCACTACCTTGTCGCCCGCGGCGAACTTGTCGTTTTTGGACTCAACCACTTCACCCACCGTGCCACCACCCATGGTTTGGCCCAGGGCCTGAGGCACGGCGTAGCTTTTGGAGTCGTTCATGCGGCCGCGCATGTAGGGGTCCAGGCTTAGAAAGTGATGACGCACCAGCACCTGTCCGTCCTGCAAGGCCGGGGTCTCGGTGGTGACGAGTTTGAAGTTGGCGACCACAGCCTCGCCGGTGGGGCGGTTGTCGAGGTGGATTTGTTGGTTGCTTGGCATGGTTTGCTCCTGGAATACAAAAATAAAATGCTATAAAAATAAACTGACCCACCAATGTAAAACACCGGCTAGAGGCCGACATGTCACATAAAGACCTGCAAAGGCCTCAAAGGGCTTGCCTCAGTCGGTCGAGATGACGTTCAGGCCGTTGGCGCTCTTGGGTCCGATGGGCAAACGCCGCACAAACTTGAAAGTGCCCGTGGCATGGGCGCAGGCGCGCCCAGCTTCATCAAAGATCGTGCCTTCGGTGAACGCCATGGTGGCCGTGCGATGCATCAGGCGCCCTTTACCGGTGAGCGGGCCCCGGGCAGGTTGCATGAAACTGGTTTTCATCTCGATGGTGACCACTCCCATATCGGGCTGCACACTGCGCGCTGCCGTAGCCATGGTCACATCCAGCAGCGTCATCAAGGCGCCGCCATGGGTCACTGCAAATGAGTTCAAGTGCTCGGCCAGTGGCGTGTAAGCCAACTCCGACAAACCACCTTCAAACAACTTCAGCTCAAACCCCAGGTGCGTGACAAAGGGGATTTCAACGCCAAACCCCCCGCCTGGCAGATTCGTCATGCGCTTAACCGCCGGTGACCACGCTCACTCCGCCGTCTACCGCCAGCCACTGGCCGGTGATGTGTTTGCCGGCGTCCGACGCATACAACAGGCACAAGCCCTTCAAGTCTTCGTCGTCACCCAGACGGCCTAGCGGCGCGTGGGCGGCCAATTTTTCCTCACCCATGGCTGCGAGCGTGCCCATGGTCATTTTGCTGGGGAAAAAGCCGGGGCAAATGGCATTGACGGTGATGTTGTACTTGCCCCATTCCGCGCCTAGCGTGCGGGTGAAGTTGATCACGGCACCCTTGGAGGTGTTGTAGGCAATGGTGGTCATCTCGGGTGGGTTGCCGCCCAGGCCGGCAATGGAGGCCACGTTGATGATGCGGCCCGAGCGGCGCGCGATCATGCTCTTTTTGGCAATGATCTGGCTCAGAATGAAGTAGCCGCGCACATTGAGGTTCATCACCTTGTCCCAAGCGTCAATGGGGTGGTCTTCAGCGGGCGCGCCCCACGCGGCACCGGCGTTGTTGACCAGAATGTCCACGTCGCCCATGCGCTCCAGGGTCTCGTCGGCCAGGCGCTTGATCTCGGATTCTTTGGCGCAATCGGCAGCAATCCAGCGGGCATCAATACCGGCGGCCTGCAACTCGGCCACGGCTTGCTCCAAGTCCTCGGCTTTGCGGGAGGTGACCATGATGCGGGCCCCGGCCTCACCGAGGGCGTGGGCCATTTGCAGGCCCAAGCCGCGCGAGCCGCCGGTGACAAGGGCGGTTTTGCCGGTAAGGTCAAAAAGTTGTTGAATCGTGCGGGTCATGTTGTTTGTCTCCTGTATGCGACCAAAGAAAAGGACGTGTGCCTTGCTGCAATGGCCACGTCCGGTGAAAACTCATTGTGCAGGAGTTTGCGGAAATTGCGCCGAAGCTGCTGTCTCACTGGCGATAGACCCCCCATCCGGCCGGGGGTGTTCGGGATGACCGGGCCGATTGCTCAACATCAAATACGTGCGCTGAATTGCACGGCAATATGAACGCACGTCATGAGCTTGCCGTGATTGAACTCAATCCCATCATTCTTTTTACGGCCGGGCTGGTCATCTTGGTCATAGGGGCCGAGTTGCTCCTGCGCAGTGCCACCCGGCTGGCGGCCTTTCTCGGCGTGAGCCCCGTCATCATTGGCTTGACCCTGGTGTCGGTAGGAACCACGGCCCCCGAGTTGGCCGTAGGGTTGACCGCCGCAGCCGAGGGCAAGGGGCCTCTGGCTGTGGGGAACATCGCCGGGACCAATATATTCAACCTCCTGTTTATCCTGGGGCTCAGTGCCCTGATCCGGCCCTTACCCATCAGGCTCCAAAGTATCAAGGTGGCGGTGCCGGTCATCATCGGCGCAACGTGTGCACTGGTTGTGATGGCAATGGATGGGCTGCTCAGTCAGACCGAAGGCGCTCTTTTATTGATTGCAGCCGTTTTTTATACGCTGGCCCTGGTCCGCACCAGCCGACAGCAAAGTGTGGCCATCAAGCGAGAATTCGCCGACGAGTTCAGCATCAAAGCGTCTGTTCCCGTCGAGCCGGGCGCACCACGCACCCTGAATCTGGCTCTGCTGTTCATCGGCCTGGGCCTGACCTTGCTGGGCGCAGATTTGCTGGTGGCCGGCGCTGTCACTATCGCGCGATCCAGCGGCGTGTCCGATGCTTTCATTGGTTTGACGATTGTGGCCGTCGGGACATCGGTGCCCGAATTGGTCACCATGATGGTTGCCACTTACAAAGGCGATCGGGACGTGGCCATTGGCAACCTGATCGGCAGCAGCACCTACAACATACTGGTCATCATGGGTCTGACCATGCTGGCGTCACCCCGGGGGATTGACGTCAGCAGCAACCACCTCTGGGTTGACCTGCCGCTTGCCGCCATCGTTGCATTGGTCTGCCTGCCGGTCTTCAAAAGCGACCGATTGGTTTCAAGGGCAGAAGGCCTGGCATTTGTGCTTGCCTATGCTTCCTACCTTGCAGGTCTGATTTGGCTCCGGACCTGAGGCACGCGCTTGGCCAGCGCCATGCAGACTAAAAAGCGTCTTCAGGCATCTCGGCGCAGGTCAGGTCCCGGTTTTGCACCGCCAGCAGCCAGGCGCCGATCTTGGGCAACTCATAATGATAAAAATAGCGTGTAGCCGACGTCTTACCTTGGGTTGATGCTATTGATTCAGTAGTATCCAGCTTCAGCGCAGCCAGAGCCACATCAAGCCAGATCCAGGCCAGCACGGTGTGGCCAAAGGCCTGCATGTAGGGCACGGCATTGGCCAGTGCGTCGCTGGGTACACCAGTTGACCACGCGGCTTGGGTAGCATGCGCAATCTGGGCCAGGGCGCCTGTAAGCGCCGTGGCATGCAAGGCCAGCGTTGGCACGGCCTGCGCCCGCTGCGCCGTGGCAGTCATGCGCGCTGCCAACAATGCCAGCCCGCGCCCGCTCTCCATCAGCACCTTGCGGCCCAGCAGGTCGGCGGCCTGAATGCCATGGGTACCCTCATGGATCATGTTCAGGCGGTTGTCGCGCCAATATTGCTCCACCGGAAAGTCCCGCGTGTAGCCATAACCGCCATGCACCTGGATCGCGAGCGAATTGGCTTCCAGGCACCATTCACTCGGCCAGCTTTTGGCAATCGGGGTGAGCACCTCCAGGAGCAAGCGGGCGTCATCGGCCGACTGGGCATCCCCCGTGTGCTGCTCGTCCACCAGGCGGGCGCAGTACAGCTCCAATGCCAACGCGCCTTCGCCGTAAGCTTTTTGGGCCAGCAGCATGCGCTTGACGTCGGCGTGTTCGATGATTCGCACCTGGGGCTGGGACGCATCCTTGCCCCCTGCCCCCAATGGCCGGCCTTGGGGACGATTTTTGGCGTAGTCCAGTGAGGCGTAATAGCCTGCCAGCCCCAGCATGGTAGCGGCAATGCCCACCCCAATGCGGGCCTCATTCATCATGTGAAACATGCAGCGCAAGCCCTCGCCCGGCTTGCCCACCAGGTAGCCAACCGCGCCCCCACCCTGCCCGTCCAGACCGCCGCCGGTACTCAAGACCGGGTACTTGCCTTCGCCAAAATTCAGCAGTGTGTTGGTGGTGCCGCGCCAGCCCAGCTTGTGGTTGAGGCCAGCCAGTGCCACGTCGTTGCGCTCACCGGTCAGCTCACCGGCGGGATTCACCATTTTCTTGGGCACAATGAACAGCGAGATACCCCGCGTGCCTGCCACTGGCTTGCCGTCCGGTCCGGGAATCTTGGCCAGCACCAGATGGATGATGTTTTCGGTCAACTCATGTTCTCCTGCCGAGATCCACATCTTGTTTCCCTTGAGCCGGTAACGTGCACCCAGCGGGTCCGACTCGGAGCCGTCTCCATCGGGCAATGCACGGGTCGCCACATCACTCAGGCTAGAGCCGGCCTGGGGCTCACTCAGGCACATGGTGCCCGACCAACGGCCCGCAAATTCATTTTTGGAAAACACCTCTTTTTGCAACGACGTCCCGTGCACCATGAGCAGATTGGCATTGCCGGTGGTGAGCATGCCCGAGCCGATACTGACCGAGGCGCAGGCGAAAAATGCGTTGGCCGCCGCCTCAATGGTGTAGGGCAGCTGCATGCCGCCCATCTCGTAATCTTGCGCGGCACTCAGCATGCCGGACTCGGCGTAAGCCTTTTGGGCGTCATGCGTGGCTTGGGGCAAGATGACCTTTTCGCCATCAAAGTGGGGCTCTTGCGTGTCCACCAGGCGGTTGAAAGGGGCATATTTATCGCGGGCAATGCGCTCGCAGGTGTCCAACACGGCATCAAAGGTCTCGCGTGAATGGTCAGCAAAGCGCTCACGCTCGTTCAGGCGCCCTGCCTCAAGCCAGTCAAACAACAAAAAATCAACGGTGGAACGCAATGACATGATCATCTCCATTCAAGACAAAAAAAAGGCTGAGTCGCTCACTCAAGTCGACCCAGCCCGGTTCAGTCAGCCGCAATGCTCAACGCTGCGGCCTGTTCAAAACATCAGAGCACTTCGAAAATTCCCGCAGCGCCCATGCCGCCACCAATACACATCGTGACACACACCCGCTTTGCGCCACGGCGCTTGCCTTCAATCAAGGCATGGCCGGTGAGCCGCTGGCCGCTCACGCCGTAGGGGTGACCCACTGCAATGGCGCCACCATTCACGTTCAGGCGATCGGCAGGGATGCCCAGCTTGTCGCGGCAATACAGCACCTGCACCGCAAACGCCTCATTGAGTTCCCACAAATCGATATCGCCAACGCTCAAGCCCAGCCGCGCCAACACCTTGGGGATGGCATACACCGGGCCAATACCCATCTCGTCCGGCTCGCAGCCGGCAACGGCAAAGCCAAGAAAACGACCCAAGGGCTTGAGCCCTTTTTGTTCCGCAATTTTTTCGTGCATCACGACCACAGCGCCACCGCCGTCCGAGAACTGGCTGGCGTTGCCTGCCGTGATCAGGCCGCCGGGCACTGCCGAGCGCAAGCCGCTGATGCCTTCCTTGGTGGTGCCTTCACGGATGCCTTCATCCTGGCTTACCGTGACCTTCTTGGTCGTCAGGCCCATGATCTTGTCGGCCACACCCATGGTGACCGTGATCGGAGCGATTTCGGCTGTGAACAGGCCTGCGGCCAGAGCCGCCGTTGCCCGTTGCTGGCTGGCTGCGCCATACTCGTCCATGGCGTCACGCCCGATGCCGTAGCGTTTGGCCACGTTTTCTGCCGTCTGCAGCATGTTCCAGTAAATTTCCGGCTTGTTCTTGGCCAACCAAGGGTCAGCCAGCATGTGGGTGTTCATCTCTTGCTGCACGCATGAAATGCTCTCCACACCGCCAGCGACATAAATGTCGCCCTCGTTGGCAATGACGCGCTGGGCCGCCAGAGCAATGGTTTGCAGGCCACTGGAGCAAAAACGGTTGACCGTCATGCCGGAGACCGTGATGGGGCAGCCGGCACGCAAGGCGACCTGGCGAGCGATGTTGGCGCCTGTGGCGCCCTCGGGGTTGGCACAACCCATGATCACGTCATCCACCTCGCCGGCCTCAATGCCGGCGCGTGAAATGGCGTGCTCAACGGCGTGGCCGCCTAATGTGGCGCCGTGGGTCATGTTGAAAGACCCTTTCCAGCTCTTGGCCAGAGGGGTGCGGGCGGTGGAAACGATTACTGCAGATGTCATTCATGCTCTCCTGAATTAATGGGTGGGTGGCTTAATTGAAAGTCTTGCCTTCAGCCACCAGCTTGGCCAACAGCGGCGCAGGTTCCCAGAACTTGCCATCATCCAGCGGATTTTGGGCAAAACGCTTCATGGCTTGCACCACGTTGAACAGGCCCACCTGATCGGCGTAGTTCATCGGGCCACCCCGGTAGATCGGGAAGCCGTAACCCATGAGGTACACCATGTCGATGTCGCTGGCCTTGGACGCAATGCCTTCTTCAAGGATCCGAGCGCCTTCATTCACCAGCGAAAACACCAGGCGCTGCACAATTTCTTCGTCCGAAATCTTGCGGGGTGTGATACCCAGTGACTTGCGGTGTTCCTCGATCATGGCCACGACTTCTGCGTTGGGAATGGCATCGCGTTTGCCGGCCACATAGTCATACCAGCCCGCGCCGGTTTTTTGACCAAAGCGGCCTTTTTCGCAGAGCAGGTCAGCCGTTTTGCTGTACTTCATCTCTGGCTTTTCTTGATAACGGCGCTTGCGGATCGCCCAGCCGATGTCGTTGCCTGCCAAATCACCCATGCGGAAGGGGCCCATCGCCATGCCAAACTTCTCCATCGCCTTGTCGACTTGGGCAGGCGTGCAGCCTTCGTCCAGCAAAAAGCCGCCTTGACGGCCATATTGCTCGATCATGCGGTTGCCAATAAAGCCATCACACACGCCCGAGACCACGGCGGTCTTCTTGATTTTCTTGGCTACCACCATCACTGTGGCCAGCACATCTTTGGCAGTTTTGGCGCCGCGCACCACTTCCAGCAGCTTCATCACATTGGCCGGGCTGAAGAAGTGCATGCCCACCACGTCTTCAGGACGTTTGGTGAACGAGGCGATTCTGTCCACATCCAGCGTGGAGGTGTTGCTGGCCAGAATAGCGCCAGGCTTCATCACCCGGTCCAGTTCCTTGAATACAGCCTCTTTGACACCAATTTCTTCAAAAACAGCCTCTATGACCATGTCCGCGTCTTTCAGGTCGTCATAGCTCAGGGTCGTGGTGAGCAGGCTCATGCGTTGCTCGTATTTGTCTTGCTTGAGCTTGCCCTTCTTGACCTGGGATTCGTAGTTTTTGCGGATAGTGGCGATGCCACGATCCAGCGCGTCCTGCTTCATCTCCAGCATCTTGACGGGAATACCCGCATTCAAAAAGTTCATCGAGATGCCGCCGCCCATGGTGCCGGCGCCAATCACTGCCACTGAATTGATAGCACGCAATGGGGTATCGGATGGCACATCAGGAATCTTGGACGCTGCACGCTCACCGATGAAGATATGGCGCAGGGCCTTGCTTTCAGGCGTCATCATGAGGTTGATGAACATGTCGCGCTCCGCGACCATGCCGTCATCAAACTTCTTTTTGGTAGCTGCTTCAACCGCATCGACACACTTGGCGGGTGCCGGGAAATTCTTGGCCATGCCTTTGACCATGTTGCGTGCGAACGCAAAATAAGCGTCACCCAAGGGGTGCTTGCAGGGCAGGTTGCGCACCAAAGGCAAAGGGCGTGCCTCTGCCACTGAACGGGCGTAAGCCAACGCTTCTTCGGCCAGCGACTCTGGGGAGGCAGCCATCTTGTCAAACAGTTTTTGACCCGGCAGCATGGCCAGCATCTCGCTCTTGACCGGCTCACCACTCACGATCATGTTCAGCGCAGGCTCCACACCCAAAGCACGTGGCAAACGCTGCGTGCCACCGGCTCCAGGAATCAGGCCGAGCTTGACTTCTGGCAGCGCCACGCTGCAGCCGGGTGCAGCAATACGGTAGTGGCAACCCAGCGCCAACTCCAAGCCGCCACCCATGCACACGGTGTGCACAGCGGCAATGACCGGCTTGGACGCGTTCTCGATCGCCAAAATCACGCTCAAAAGGTTCGGCTCTTGCCCGGCTTTGGGTGACCCAAATTCCTTGATGTCGGCACCACCTGAAAACGCCTTGCCGGCGCCGGTAATCACAATGGCCTTGACCGCAGCGTCTGCCGTAGCCTTTTCCAGACCATCGGTGATGCCCAGCCGGGTGGACAGGCCCAAGCCATTGACAGGCGGGTTGTTCAGGGTAATGACGGCGACATCGCCATGCACTTGGTATTCAGCGGTCATGCTTGGATTCCTCAAAAATGAAAAATAGAACGATCGTTCTTTTTGGATTGTAAAAGCAAGGGGAGCTGTAACAAACCAGGTTTGTCACAGCTGGGACAAGAGGCTCAAACCTCCAGCCATTCCTTGCGTGTGTAGGTGTCATTGCGCAACTCGGCTGGGGTGCCGGTAAACACAATACTGCCATGGCCCATGACCATGCAGCGGTCTGATATGTCCATGGCAATCGTCAATTTCTGCTCGATCAACAGCACGGAAATCCCCCGCCGCTTAAGCTCCTTGAGGTAATTGGCAACCAACTCTACAATTTTTGGGGCCAAACCTTCGGTGGGCTCGTCAATGATGATGAGATCGGGGTCGCCCATCAAGGTACGGCACAGGGTAAGCATCTGCTGCTCGCCCCCAGACAACACGCCAGCAGCCGTGTGCTGACGCTCTTTCAAGCGCGGGAACAACTGGTACATGTCATCGAGCGACCAGCGGCCGGCCTTGCGTGCGCTTTTTTGCCCCAGGTACAGATTTTGTTCCACCGTGAGGTTGGGGAAAATATCGCGGCTCTCGGGCACATACCCGATGCCCAAATGGGCGATCTGGAACGTGCGCTTGCCCAGAATCTCCTGTCCTTTCCAGTGCAGGGAACCCTGGCAATCGACCAGACCCATGATGGCCTTGGCCGTGGTGGAGCGGCCCGATCCATTGCGCCCCAGCAGCGCCACAATCTCACCGGCCTGAACCTCAAAATGCACACCATGCAGGACGTGGCTTTTGCCGTAATAGGCATGAAGGTTTTCAATTTTCAACATGATCAATGCCCCCCTGCCTGTGAGTCCGCCACCGCAGAGCCCAGGTAGGCCTCTTGCACACGCGCATTGGCGCGCACGGCTTCCGGTACATCGTAAGCCAGTAACTCGCCGTACACCACGACCGCAATCTTGTCAGCCAGCCCAAAGACCACCCCCATGTCGTGCTCAACCGTCAGGAGGGTTTTGCCCACGGTGACATCCTTGATCAGCTTGATGAACCGGGTGGTCTCGGACTTGCTCATGCCAGCAGTGGGTTCATCCAGTAAGATGACACTGGCGCCGCCCGCAATGGTGATGCCTATTTCCAGTGCGCGCTGCTCGGCGTAAGTGAGGTTCATGGCCAGGACATCGCGCTTCTTGTCCAGCTTGACCATCTCCATCAGCTCGTCCGTGCGCTCATTGGCATCGTCAAGATCGGCCAGGAACTTCAGAAACGTGTATTTGTAGCCCAGGCTCCAGAGCACGCCACAGCGCAGGTTCTCGAACACACTGAGCTTGGGGAAGATATTGGTGATCTGGAAACTTCGGCTCAAGCCCATGCGGTTGATCTCGAACGGCTTTTTTCCATTGAGGCGTTGCCCGTGCAGCAAAACGTCGCCACTGGTAGGTTCAAACCGGCCACTGATCAAGTTGAACAGGGTCGATTTCCCCGCTCCGTTGGGGCCAATGATGCCGACCCGCTCGCCACTGGGGATAGCCAGATTGATCCCCCGAATAATCTCGGTTTTTCCAAAATTTTTACGCAGGTCTTTCAACTCTAGCGCGGGCCTTGCTGGCGAACTGGACTCGGGCGTCATGGCGCTTCACTCCGTTTGATTTCTTTTTCAATGCTTTCCTGAATCTGGCTCCACTCCACCGCAAACTGACGGCGGCAAAGCTCAAACAAACCCAAACCGGTCAGCATCACAAAGAATGAGCCAAACCAGCTGTTGAAGCTCTTGGAATCCAGGGCGATTCCCAAAAAGGTCAATTCGGACCCCAGCGTCTCCTTGAGCTGCAAGTGATAAACCATCTCGATCATGCCGGCCGCACCGACCAGGACCACCAACCCCGTGACAGACAGCGCCAGGTAACTGACCCATAGTTTCCGAAGATGGCCATAGGCAGCCACTCGCAGATTCATCATGATGAGCGACGCCACACCCCCTGGGGCATAGATCACCATGAACACAAAAACCAGGCCAAGATAAAGAAGCCAGGCTTTGGTGAATTCACTGAACAACACAAAGGCCAGCACCATCAAAACTGCACCGATGATCGGCCCAAAGAAGAAGGTGGCTCCACCGAGGAAAGTGAACAGCAGATAGCCGCCCGAGCGAGCCGCCCCCACCACCTCAGCCGTCACGATTTCAAAGTTCAGCGCACCCAAACCGCCAGAAATACCGGCAAAGAAACCAGCAATGATGAAGGCCATGTACCGAATGCGCTGGGTGTTGTAGCCCACAAACTCCACCCGCTCCGGGTTGTCACGCACCGCGTTGAGCATGCGCCCCAAAGGCGTGCGGGTGAAGGCAAACATGGCTGCCACCGCTACAAAGGTGTAGATGGCAATCAGGTAGTACACCTGAATGGGTGGCCCGTAAGTGATACCCATGAACGACTTGCCAGTGACCCGATTGCCAGACACGCCACCTTCGCCGCCAAAAAATTCCGGAATCATGAGCGACATGGCAAACACCAGCTCGCCCAGACCCAGGGTGATCATGGCAAACGTCGTGCCCGATTTTTTAGTCGTTACCCAACCAAACAAAACTGCAAAACCCATACCGGCAAGACCGCCAACCAACGGGATGGTAGCTACCGGTATGGGCAGGGAGCCATCGGTGATTCGGTTGAGCGCATGCATGGCCAGAAAAGAGCCCAGCCCGGTATAGACGGCATGACCGAAGCTCAGCATGCCCCCCTGACCCAACAAGATGTTGTAAGACAGGCAGGCAATGATGGCGATTCCCATCTGCGACAGGATGGTGATGGACAGGCTGCTGGTAAACACGAAGGGCACGAATGCCAGCAGCAAGGCAAACAGGCTCCAGACGACCCAACGGCCCACGTTGATGGGTGTAAATTGTTGTGTATTTTTCATGACTTAGCCCTCCCGGTTACCCAGCAGGCCTTTGGGCCTGAAGATCAGGATCAGGACCAGGAACAAATAGGGCAGGATGGGTGCCACCTGCGACACCGTCAACTTGACGAACGAATTCTCTTGCGCGCCTGGGCTCAGTTGCATGCCCATTTGCGCAGCCAGCGTACCCAGCGAGTAGTCAAACGCCACTGCAAAGGTTTGAATCAAGCCGATCAGGATAGATGCCAGGAAAGCGCCCGACAGGGAGCCCATTCCGCCCACAACCACCACCACAAAGATCACGGAGCCCACACTCGCGGCCATGGCGGGTTCAGTCAAAAAGGTACTTCCCCCTATGACCCCAGCCAGCCCGGCCAGGCCAGCGCCAGCGCCAAACACCATCATGAAGACCGCTGGGACGTTGTGTCCCAATGACTCCACCGCCTCAGGGTGCGTCAGCGCAGCCTGAATCACCAGGCCGATGCGGGTTCGTGTGAGCAGCAGCCACACCGACACCAGCATCACCAGCGCAATGATCATCATGAATCCGCGGGTTGCGGGAAATGGCGAGCACACCAGCCGAATAGCCGCATCGGTGGCGGTACACATCTCGGCGGGAGCAGCACCCCACACCAGGTTCAATCCAGTGATCGAATGGTTGATCAGGGTGAAGGCCGGACCCTGCAAGGACTCTGCAGGACGGAAGTCCACCGCAATTCGGCCCCAAACCAACTGCACCAGCTCCAAAATGACGTAAGACAGACCAAAGGTGATGAGCAGCTCTGGAACATGCCCGAACTTGTGCACCTTGCGAAGAAAGAAGCGCTCAAACAAAGCCCCCATCGCGCCCACCAAAAGGGGCGCTATAACCAACGCCGGCCAGAAGCCAAATATGCTGGACACGGTGTAGCCCACATAGGCGCCCAGCATATAAAAACTGGCATGGGCAAAGTTCAACACGCCCATCATGCTGAAGATCAGGGTGAGCCCCGAACTCAGCAGAAACAAGAGCAAGCCGTAGCTCAGTCCGTTAAGCGTTGAGATGATGAAAAACTCCATTGAGCCAATCCTCGCTGTCCGACGTTACAAAAAAAATGCCCGAGACGGTCTACCCGTTCGGGCCTGCTCCAAACCAGGTTAGATAATTAGCCTGGGCGCTTCATCTGGCAGCTGGTGGGTGTGCTTGACACGTAGTTGGGATACTCCTTCAGCGGAACCATCGTCATGCCGGTCTTTTCTGGGCTGTACGGGTACTTGGCACTGGCCTTCTGCCAGACTGTCATGTAGAGCGGCTGCTGCAATTGGTGGTCGGACTTGCGCATTTCGACCTCTCCATTGAAACTGGTGACCTTGATGCCTGCCAGCGCGGCGGCTACCTTGACGGGGTCGGTTGACTTGGCCTTGGCCATGGCCGCGCCCAGAGTCTCGAAAATCCGGATCGTGGAGCCGGTGTAAAAGTCATCGTTGTACTTGGTGTTGAATTCTTTCATCCACTTGTCCATTTGCCCACCCATGTTGTAGTGGTTGTAAGCAATCTGATACACCCGGCCTTCGCCGTTAGTGCCCAGAGCAGAAGGCGTACCGGTCACGCCAGCGTAGTAGGTGAAGAAATTGCCGGTGTAGCCTCCTTCGTTGGCAGCCTTGATCAACAAGGACAGGTCTGAGCCCCAGTTACCTGTGATGACCGTGTCGGCACCAGAGGCCTTGATCTTGGCAATGTAGGGGGCAAAGTCACGCGTCTGAGCCAGCGGATGCAGATCCTCTCCAACAATCTGGATATCAGGGCGCTTGCGGCCCAGGGCCTCTTTGGCAAACTTGGCGACCTGCACGCCATGAGAATAGTTTTGTCCGAGGATGTAGACTTTTTTGATATCTTTCCGATCCGTGATGAAGCTGGCCATAGCTTCCATCTTCATGGACGTGTCCGCGTCGAAACGGAAGTGCCAGTAACTGCATTTGCTGTTGGTCAAGTCAGGATCTACAGCGGAGTCATTCAGGTACAAGACTTCCTTGCCGGGGTTGCGCTCGTTGTGCTTGGTGATCGCGTCGGTGAGTGCCAGCGCCACGGAGGAACCGTTGCCCTGAATGATGTAGCGTGCGCCTTGGTCGATCGCTGCCTTGAGGGCATTCAGGCTCTCGGTAGGACTGAGCTTGTTGTCGATGGCGGTCACCTCAAACTTGACACCGGCCGGATTGCCGGCTCCGCTGAATTTTTCAGCAAAAAACTGGTAACCCTTGATCTGGCTGACCCCCACCGGTCCGAGCAGGCCGGTCAACGGATCAATACGGACCATTTTCACCACTTCGCCTTTTTGCGCGAATGCACTGCCAACACAAACCAAGGCTGCCGTGGCGGCAGCGAGTTTCATCGCAAATTTCATCTTAAAAATCTCCTGGGTTTCAGACAATCAACAAATACAAGGTTAAGGGCAATCGGCTATCGAACCACGAGGGAATTCCCTAGGGTGAATCACCCATGCGACAGCCCTCAAAGCAGGCGGTCGCACGGGCGACCATCAAGCATCAGGGAGGCTGTAGTCTCGAAGCATTTCACGCAGTTTGGTCTTTTGCATTTTTCCGGTGCCGCCCAAGGGAATAGCGTCGACAAACACGACGTCATCCGGGATCTGCCACTTCGCAGTTTTGCCCTCATAAAACGCGATGAGCTCATCGCGCGACACCTCGGAGCCTGGCTTCTTGACCACGGCAATGATGGGGCGCTCGTCCCACTTGGGGTGCTTCATGCCGATGCAGGCCGCCATGGCCACTGCGGGGTGTGCCATGGCAATGTTCTCCACATCAATGGAGCTGATCCATTCGCCCCCGGACTTGATCACGTCTTTGCTGCGGTCGGTGATTTGCATGTAACCGTCCGGATCAATCGTAGCCACGTCGCCCGTTGGAAACCAGCCATTGACCAGCGGTGGGCCGCCCTCGCCTTTGTAGTAATTGCTGATGATCCAGGGGCCCTTGACCAGCAGGTCACCGTAGGCTTTGCCATCCCAGGGCAACTCGCTGCCTTGGTCATCCACGATCTTCATGTCCACCCCGAAGATACCGCGGCCTTGCTTGAGACGGACCTTCATCTTGTCATCAGGACTCATGGGTAAATGCTTGTTCTTCAGGGTGCAAACCGTCCCCAGGGGGGACATCTCGGTCATGCCCCAGGCGTGCAACACTTCAACCCCATACACGTCGTTGAATGCCGTGATCATGGCGGGCGGACAAGCCGACCCGCCGATGACCGTGCGCTTGAGGGTACTGAAGCGCAGGCCACCGGTCTGCATGTGGCCCAACATCATCTGCCACACGGTGGGCACGCCGGCAGCAAAGGTCACACCCTCCGTTTCGATCAGCTCGAAGATCGATTTGCCATCCATGGCCGGCCCCGGAAACACCAGTTTGGCGCCCGTCATGGCCGCGGAATAAGGCAAGCCCCAGGCGTTGACGTGGAACATCGGCACCACCGGCAATACGGTGTCGCGGGCGCTCATGCTCAAGGCGTCCGGCAACGCACCGGCCAGGGCGTGAAGCATGGTGGAGCGGTGGCTGTACAGCGCGGCCTTGGGATTGCCCGTGGTGCCGCTGGTGTAGCACATACTGGAGGCGGAGTTTTCGTCAAATGACGGCCATGAGTAGGTGTTGGGCTGAGCGCCAATCCAGGCCTCGTAGCTGATCAGGCCGGGGATGCCCGTGTCGGCAGGCAGTTTGTCGGCATCGCACATGGCCACAAAGTGTTTGATGGTGGTGCAGCGACCGTGCACAGCTTTGACAATGGGCAAAAAGCTCATGTCAAAGCACAACACCGAGTCTTCGGCGTGGTTGGCAATCCAGACAATTTGATCAGGGTGAAGGCGTGGGTTCAAGGTGTGCAAAACACGGCCCGAGCCACTCACGCCAAAATAGAGCTCCAAGTGGCGGTAGCCGTTCCAGGCCAGGGTGGCAACCCGGTCGCTAAAGGCTAAATTCATGCCGTCCAGCGCGTTGGCGACCTGCTTCGCACGGGAGCCAATGTCTTTGTAGGTGCAGCGGTGTATGTCGCCCTCAACCCTGCGCGACACAATTTCGCCTTCGCCATGGTGGCGTTCGGCAAACTCGATCAGTGACGATATGAGTAACTCGTGGCTTTGCATCAAACCGAGCATGAAAGAACTCCTAATTAGTGTGACATTGAAATCTTGCAGAACCGCTCTAGGAAACCTTCATCGGACAGCCGTGAAGGAGCTAGGCGCATGGTACTGCTGTTTCTATACGGCCACGGTCACCCCGCTGGCGCCGCGGAAGCAGCGGAACTGAAGATCTGCAGTCCGTCTCATTGGGCGCCCGGAGCACACCTCGATTCTGCCGTGGGATTGGTACTTGCTCAACAGGTGTCGCATGGACGACAGATCAGCTGCACTGCGATCAATCTTGAATCTCATGCGTCCCCACGCACACCCCTTCGTGTCCTATTTTTCCGGGCGTCTGGCCCTGGTTTTTTTACCTGCCTCACTCGCAGCAAATCCAGCCCTGTGGAAAATCGTTTGAAGGCCAGACGGGAAGACATGTTGCTGCGCGCCATACGACCAATCGGCTGTGCAGTTTTTGGTTCGACATGGCTGGTCACTAAGAAGAAGCCCGCCAAGCTGATAACCCTGCGTGTGCTGTGAAAGCCAGTGCCGGGCGACAATATCTTTATGACTATGGACTTGAAAAATGCAGGCTCGCTGGATGTCGGGCTGCATTGGCACAACAGCTTTGCGCATCTCGGCAACGACTTCTTCACGTCGCTCGCCCCTCATCCCTTGCCTGCGCCCTACTGGGTGGGTCGCAGCCCGTCCGTGGCTCGCACACTGGGGCTGGATCCGGACTGGCTTAACTCCGATGAACTGCTCGGCGTCCTCACAGGCAACCTGCCCCTGCGTGGCACCCAGCCCCTGGCCAGCGTCTACAGCGGGCATCAGTTTGGCCACTGGGCCGGCCAGCTGGGGGATGGTCGCGCGATTTTGCTCGGTGAAACCGGGGGGCTGGAGGTGCAACTCAAAGGCGCGGGCCTCACGCCTTACTCCC
>CALRWE010000074.1:0-20307 GCA_943371745.1 Rhodoferax sp. OV413 | reverse complement strand
TGCATTCCTTGGTGCGCTCAAACTCGGCCACCTGCTTGTCGCTCATGACCGAGCGTGCCAGCGCCAGCGTGTGCCCCGCGCTCAGGGGTTGGGCTGAGACTTTGGTGATCTTGCCGTCGACCTTGATGGCGGGGGGAAAATCCGCTGTGATGAACAAGTCGCTGCCTTTGCGGCTCACCATCAGCGTGAGCAGGTCGTTGATGAATTTGGTGGCTTGATCGCGTTCCATGAGTCGCTCCGGTAGGGGGCAGGGGGGCGGGGCGTACCGGTTTAACCGGGAAAGTTTTCCGGGATTTTGGCCTTGGACCGGGCTTCAGCCGCACTGATGATGTTGCGCTTGACCAGATCGGTCAGGTTCTGGTCCAGCGTTTGCATGCCCACGCTGTTGCCGGTCTGAATGCTGGAGTACATCTGCGCCACCTTGGCCTCGCGAATCAGGTTCCGGATGGCGCTGGTGCCCAGCATGATCTCGTGCGCAGCCACGCGGCCTTGGCCGTCTTTGGTCTTGCACAGGGTTTGGGAGATCACGGCCTGCAGCGACTCGCTCAGCATGGCGCGGACCATCTCTTTTTCTTCGGCTGGAAAAACGTCGATGATCCGGTCAATGGTTTTGGCGGCACTTGAAGTATGCAGTGTGCCAAACACCAGGTGGCCGGTCTCGGCCGCCGTCATGGCCAGGCGGATGGTTTCCAGGTCACGCATCTCGCCGACCAGAATGGCGTCAGGGTCTTCCCGCAGGGCCGAGCGCAGGGCAGCGGCGAAGCTCAGGGTGTGCGGGCCGACCTCACGCTGGTTGATCAGGCATTTTTTGGATTCATGCACAAACTCGATCGGGTCTTCGACGGTCAGGATGTGACCAAACTCTGTTTCGTTCAGGAAGTTGACCATGGCGGCCAGCGTGGTGGATTTGCCCGAACCCGTGGGGCCGGTGACCAGCACCATGCCGCGCGGCTTGAGGGCCAGGTCAGCAAAAATTTTGGGCGCATTCAATTGCTCCAGGGTCAGGATCTTGCTGGGAATGGTCCGAAACACCGCCCCCGAGCCGCGCTGGTGATTGAAGGCGTTGACCCGAAAGCGTGCCAGTCCGTCAATCTCGAATGAAAAGTCAATCTCCAGGAATTCTTCGTAAGCCTTGCGCTGGGCGTCATTCATGATGTCGTACACCATGGCGTGCACCTGTTTGTGGTCCAGCGGCTCGACATTGATCCGCCGCACATCGCCGTGCACTCGAATCATGGGCGGCAGGCCGGCCGAGAGGTGAAGGTCGGACGCTTTGTTCTTGACGCTGAAGGCCAGCAGTTGGGTGATATCCACAAAAGTCCTGATCGTTTGTTACGCTTGGGGCAATTATGACCACGATTGAAATCAACCTACGCGCTGTTCGCGACCGAATGGCCCTGGCCTGCCAAGCCGCTGGCCGCGACCTCAATGAGGTCGCTTTGCTGGCGGTGTCCAAGACCTTTGGCCCGGATGCGGTCCTGGCCGCCTATGCAGCAGGACAGACCGCTTTTGGAGAGAACTACATTCAGGAGGCCGTGGAAAAGATCACCGTGCTGCGCCATTTGCCCCTGCAGTGGCACTGCATTGGCCCGATCCAGAGCAACAAGACGCGCCTAGTGGCCGAGCATTTTGACTGGGTGCACACCGTGGACCGGCTCAAGGTGGCGCAGCGCTTGAGTGAGCAGCGCCCCGCCCACCTGGCGCCCCTGCAGGTGTGCATCCAGGTCAATGTGGATGGAGGCGCCAGCAAATCGGGCGTGCATCCGGGGGAGGCGCTGGCACTGGCGCAGCAGGTGGCGGCGCTGCCGGGCCTGCGCTTGCGGGGCGTGATGAGTATTCCTGAGCCCGCTCCTGATTTTGATACTGCTTGCGATTTATTCATGCCGGTCAGAGCCGTATTTGATGCTCTAAATGCCCAGGGGCTGAACCTCGACACCCTGTCCATGGGCATGAGTGCCGACATGGAAGCAGCCATTCAGTCGGGCAGCACCCTGGTGCGGGTGGGTAGCGCCATTTTTGGTGGGCGCGGCAAGCCGGCCTGAGCTGGCCCTGCGGTTCAGTGTCCGGGAAGGGGCAGACGGGTGACGTTTTTGACCTCTTCCATCACCGCGTAGGTGCGTGTCTCACGCACGCCAGGCAGTTGCCACAATACCGTGCCGGCAAATTCGCGGTAGGCTGTCATGTCGGCCATGCGGGTTTTCAGCAGATAGTCAAAGCCGCCCGCCACCATGTGGCACTCCATGATCTCGTCGCGCACCTGCACGGCGGCTTTGAAGGCGTCAAAAACGTTGGGCGTTGTTCGGTCCAGCAACACCTCCACAAAAACCATCAGGCCCGCGCCCAGCCTGAGTGGGTTCAGCCTGGCCTCGTAGCCCACAATGTAGCCCTCCCGGGTCAGCCGCTGCACCCGGGCCAGCACGGCCGTGGGCGACAACGCCACGGTCTCGGCCAATTTCAGGTTGGAGAGGCGGCCATCGTCTTGCAGCGCGTGCAGGATTTTGAGGTCGATGCGGTCTAGATCGGGCAGGGCAGGTGGCATAGGCGCTCATTCTGGCATCAGTCCTGTCGCCGGGGAGCTCGCCTTGCCAAAGTTGCAACAATAAGGGCTGCTTCCAAATTACTTCACCATGACTACACATTCACTCGTCGGTCTCCAGGGTGTCAGCCTGATTGGCGTGCCGACCGATATCGGTGCCGGCACTTTGGGTGCCCGCATGGGCCCCGATGCCTTGCGCGTGGCGGGTATTGCGCAGGCTATTGCCCGCTTGGGTCGGGATGTCAAAGACTGTGGCAACCTCAACGGCCCGGCCAATCCCTGGCAAAGCGCGGTCAACGGCTTTCGCCATTTGCCCGAAGTCGTGCAGTGGAACCGACTGCTGTTCGATGCCACCCTGAACCAGCTTCAGGCCGGGCGCCTGCCGGTGATGCTGGGCGGCGATCACTGCCTGGGCATTGGCTCCATCAGCGCGGTGGCGCGCCATTGTCGAGACACGGGCAAGGCGCTGCGCGTGCTGTGGTTTGACGCCCATGCCGACTTCAACACCGCCACCCTGACTCCCAGCGGCAATGTGCACGGTATGCCGGTGGCCTGCCTGTGCGGTCAGGGTCCGCAGGCCTTGGTTGACCTGGCGGGTCAGGTGCCCGCGCTCAACCCGCGGGATTTGAGGCAAATCGGCATTCGCAGTGTGGACGAGGGCGAAAAGCGCCTGGTCCACGACCTGGGTATTGAGGTGTTTGACATGCGTTTCATCGACGAGATGGGCATGCGCCACGCCATGGCTCAGGCTTTGCTGGGGGTTGATGCCAACACCCACCTGCATGTAAGCCTGGACGTTGATTTTCTGGACCCCGACATTGCGCCCGGCGTGGGCACCACCGTGCGCGGGGGCCCTACCTACCGAGAGGCACAGCTGTGCATGGAAATGGTCGCCGATACCGGTCGCCTGGCTTCCCTGGACATCGTGGAACTCAACCCCGCGCTGGACGTGCGCAACCAGACAGCGGAGCTGGCAGTGGACTTGGTGGATAGCCTGTTCGGCAAAAGCACGCTGATGCGCAAGGTGCCGGCGTGAAGGGTTGCAGGGGGGGATCAGGGGCTGCCAGGCTCCCTGCACAACAGGCTGCATTTCGGTAGCGCGCCTTCCAGCCCACCGCTGCGAACCACCCGGTCTTGCACCGCCCGCAACAAGACCCCGGCCTGGGGTGCGACCAGGGTCAACCGGGTTCTGGCCCTGGTGATGCCGGTATACAGCAGTTCACGCGTCAGCACCGCGACCGTCCTATCAGGCAGCACCAGACACACATGCTCAAACTCCGAGCCCTGGGACTTGTGCACGGTGAGGGCAAAAACATTCTCTACCGCGTCCAGCCGTGACGGCAGTACCCAGCGAATGCCACCTTGGCCATCGGGAAACGCCACGCGCAGTCCACCGGCGCGGGGCAGGCAAAGGCCCACATCACCGTTCATCAACTTCAGGTTATAGTCGTTGCGGGTCACCATGACCGGACGCCCTGCATACCAACCCTCTGGTGGAAAGCCCAGGCTGTTCGCCAAGCGGTGGTTCAGGGTGTCCACCCCCCATGGCCCCTCGCGCACGGCACAGAGCACCTGGAATTTCGCAAATGCCTGGAGCGCGGCCGAGGCGATTGTGTCTGTGGCGGGTGCGGGTGCGGGTGTGGGTGACGTTACCAACTTCAGCCAGGCCTGCCAGCCATGTCGCACCAAGGCGCTCAGGCAAGGGTCATCGGCGTGCACGGGCTGCAGGCGGTCCACGGTGGCTGGCGCAGCCTGCTGCCAGACTGGCGCTTGGTGCCACATGGCCTGAACCACAGGCAGGTCTCCGGCGTTCACCGCCTTGGCCCATTGGCCAATGCCGCTGGCGTCCGAGAACCGGTGGCTGTAACGCAGCATCACCGTTTGCTGGGCCAGCGCCGAACCGTCGCCCGCCCAGGCATCCAGATTGGCGCCGGTGGTCCGCGCTACCCAGGCGAGGGTTTCAGGGCAATAGTTGCCCTTGTCTGCGCCGGCACACAGCTGGCCCATCACCGCTCCGGCTTCAACCGAGGCAAGTTGGTCCTTGTCGCCCAGCAAAATCAGGCTGGCAGTCAATGGCACAGCGGCAAGCAGGCGGGCCATCATCTCCAGGTCAATCATGGAGGCTTCGTCCACGACCACGAGGTCGACAGCCAATCCGTGGGCGCCCCTTTCTGCCCGGTTGGGTCGCACTTGCAGCAGTTTGTGCAGGGTGACAGCCTGGTCTGGAATGCCCCGCTGCATGGCTGCGGGCAGCTGTTTAACCGCCGACGAAATGGACTCGCCCAGCCGCGCCGCAGCTTTGCCGGTCGGCGCCGCCAGTGCGATGCGCAGGGGCATGAGTTGGCGCGCCGGGTCGGATTGCAGCAGGGCCAGCAGGCGCACCACCGTGGTGGTTTTGCCGGTGCCCGGGCCGCCGGTGATCAGCGTGAAGCGCCGCCGGGCCGCCAGGGCACAGGCTACTTGTTGCCAGTCGGGCGCATGGCCATCGGGGGTCGCCGAAGCGTTGAACAGTTGGGCCAGTGAGGTTGACAAGTTGTCAGGCACCGGGCAAGGCTGCGCCAGGCGGGCCGTGATCGCGGCGCGGATGCTTTGCTCTGCGCTCCAGTTTCTGCGCAGGTACAGGCGCGGGCCGTCCAAGACCAAAGGGCTCTCTCTGTTCGGGTTGGGATCTCCCTCCGGGTTCTGAATCCAGGGCAGGGTGGCGGCAGCCTGATGCACATCAGATGGCAACAGGGCCTGCGCACGCGTGTCCCAGCCCAAGGCCAGCGGACCCTCTTTTTGCAGCAAATCCAGATCAAGGCAGGCATGCCCGCGCCCAAACTGGTGGCTGGTCAGGGCCGCCAGCAGGCTGTGGCGCGGGTCACTGCTGGGGATTGCACTTTGCAGGTAGCGGGCAAAAGCCGTGTCCAGCCCGGTCAGGGGCAAGCAGTAGGCGTCGGTGGTGACCTCGCTCATGCGCGAACCCCTTGGGGGTCGAGCAAGACTGGGGGGGCGCAAAATGCAGCGTCCAATGCTTCAATCAGTCTGTGAGGCGGACGATCCGCGTACAGACCTGCCCCAGGTTGATCGATGCCACGCAAAAACAAATACAAGGCGCCGCCCATGTGCCGCTCGTAGTCGTAGTCAGGCAAGCGTGATTTCAGCAAGCGGTGCAGCGCCAGCAGATACAGCGTGTATTGCACGTCATAGCGGTGCGCCAGGATCGCCTGCTGCAAGTGGATGGCGTCGTAACACGGGAGCTTGTTGGATTTGTAGTCCATCACGTAGTAGCGGCCATCAACCTCCAGCACCAGGTCCATGAAGCCGGTGAGCATGCCCTCCATTTGGCGGGGATGCAGGGCCGTGCGAGCCTGACCCACCAGCACATGCTGCGCAATGAGCGTGTCCAACTGCATACTTTCCAGCTGCTGTACTTTTAATGAAAATGCCATCTCAGCCCACGTGTTTAAATGGTTTGTACATGCTAATTGAATAGCAATTTTCGGGCTGGCTGCCGTTGCCCAGACCAAGGGAGCGGTGGCGATGGCTTGAATCCAGGTCAGCAGAAGACCTTGCTGGGCTTCGTCCAGCTTCAGTCGTTGCGCCTTGCGGGCCACCAGAGCCTGCCATTGCCTCACCAGGACGGCGTTGGCCTCGCCCTGCCCGGCTGGCCACCCGTTCTGGGCCTGCCATTCCAGCAGATCATGGACCAGGGTGCCATAGGCACTGCCCGCCTTGAAGTCATTGAAGGGCAGCGCCAGGTCATGGGCCAGGGCAGCTGGAGCGTGGCTCCCGGGTGCGCTGCCATCCTCCTCCACAACCGGGGTGCTGTCGATTTGTGCGTCGCTCAGGCGTTCGTCCCGCTCGGACCCCGTCGCTGCGCCGGGTGCGGTGCGGTGGCTTACTTCGCGGGCCAAGCTGCTGAAACTTGCGCTCCACCACCTGCTGATCAGCGTGCGCCGGGGCGTCAGGGCGGGTTTCCAGCGCGCGCCAGGCGCCTCGGTTGTGCAGGGGGTGTCGTTCGGTTCGGGTGCGTTTTCGATCACGATGTGCTTCATTTCCCAGCGCCGCAAGCGTGTGGCCAAGTCCCCGCTGGTCTGGCGCCCGAGCAAGCGCGATACGGCGTTTTTGACTTTGGGCGTTTTGCCATCAACATCACCCTTGGTTTGGGCCACGCCAACCCACAGGGCTTGCTCCGCCCGGGTCAGGGCCACATACAGCAGGCGAATGTCTTCCTCCAGCCGCAGCCCATCGTCTTTGCCGCTGGCGCTCGTCTCGGCCCGGTAGCCTGATACAAAGGGCAGGAACACCAGTGGGTACTGCAGACCCTTGGCCTTGTGCAGGGTAATGACCTGCACCAGGTTGGCGTCGCTTTCCAGTCGCAATTGGGCCATGTCACCTGTGGCCTGCGGGCGACGCAGTTGGTCTTCCAGGTAACGCACCAAGGCGCCTTCGCCTTGAAGCCCCAAGCTGGCGGTTTGCAACAGATCGCCCAAGTGCAGCAGGTTGGTCAGCTGGCGCTCGCCGTGCCTGTTTTGGCCGTTACTCTGGCTGAGCAGGCGCGCAGGTATCGACTGGTCATGCAGGAGGTGGTGCAACATGGGCAGGAAGCCCTGGCGTTGCCATAGGGTTTGCCAGCCGTGAAAGCGGTCGGTCAGATCGTCCCATGCGGACTCGTCCTGAAACAAGGCCTCGAGTGCCGCCCACGAAAGCCCCCACAAGGATGTGGCCAGCGCCGCCCGCACCAGGGGGCTGGCCCGGGGGGTGGCCACCGCTCGCAGGATACGCCACAGATCGATCGCCTGCGGGGTGGCGAACACACTGTCGCGCTCCGACAGGTAGACGCTGCGTACGCCGCGGTGGGCCAGGGCGTTGCGAATGGCGCGCGCCTGCGACCCCTCGCGCACCAGCACGGCCATGTCACCGGGCCGCGCTGCGCCCTGGTTGAGCAAGGCCACCATCTGGGTGGCAAACAGGGCTGCCATGTCCCGCACAAACACGTCCTTGCGTTGGGGCTTGGCGCGCTGCAGGTGCCACACCGTCATGGCGGTTTGCACTTGTCCGCCCACGCGCAGTGGCAAGACCTTGGGGTTGCAGGCCACCACGGGTTCAAACGGCACTTCACCGAAAGGCTTGTCGGCCTCGGTGAACACATGGTTGACCGCTGCCACCATGTCGGCGGTGGATCGGAAATTGCCCGAGAGCGTATGGATGGCTTGCGCCTGGTGGCGGGCGGTCAAATAGGTGTTGAGGTCGGCCCCGCGAAAGCTGTAAATCGCCTGCTTGGGGTCGCCGATCAGAATCAGGGCCGTGTCCTGCTGTGCAGGTGAGTCCACCGATGCTGGACCATATATTCTGGACAAGGCGCCATATTGCCAAGGGTCCGTGTCCTGAAACTCATCCACCAAAGCCACTGGAAACTCTTGTCGAATGGCGGCTGCCAGCCGGCCATCGGGCGCTTGCAGAGCGTGGTACAGGTGCTGGAGAAGATCCGAAAAATCGAACTGTGCCAAGCTGGCTTTGGCCTTTCGGTAGGCGGCGCCAATCTCGGAAGCGGCATGGGCCAGCAGCACATCGCCGACCTGAGGCTCCAGGCTCAGGTGATCACTCAAACGCTCGATGTCGGCAAACGCTGCATGGTCGCAGGCGTCGCGCCAGCCCAGAGCCAGCAAGGTGCCCAGAGAGAATCGCTGCAACAGGGCCTGGGTCGCGGTCCGGTCTTTTCTGGCCATCAGGGCGATGGATTCACCCTGTGCCCAGTCGGCCAGCTTGCCCGGCCAGTCCGCCCGGTAGCTTTTCAGTTTTTTGGCTGCGATGGTTTCGGCGAGCAAACCAATGATGGCTTGCGTGCAGGCAGCTTGCGCCGGGCCTTCAAGGTCCAAAAATCGGGCTTGCCACAGTTCCCAGTCCCGGATCACGACGTCGGGGGCCAGGGGAGGTTTGCCTTCCTGGTGTGGCGCCTGGTCCTCGACGGCCCACAGCTGGCGCAGTTTTTGGAAGAGGTCCTCGGGTGTTTGCCCAATCGATTGCAATGCCCCGAGCTGCTCGGTGGACAGAGGGTAAAACCATTTTCTCCAATAGTCCTGCACGGCCATGAGCTTGAGCCGGTCGCCGTCCTCTACCCGGCTTTGCTGGAACAGGCTGGCGCTGTCGAAGGCATGGGCTTTGAGCATCCGGCTGCTCCACCCGTGGATGGTGAAAATCGCGGCATCGTCCATCCACTGTGCGGCCATGTCCAGCCGGTGGGCGCAGGCGGGCCATTGATCGGCGTCCAAGTCTGAACGCAGCGCGCGCAGGAAATCATCGGCTTCATCGCCGTCCGGCTTGCCTTGCCCGCTGCGCAGAAAGAATGCGGCGGCCTGCGACAAGCGCTCGCGGATGCGCCCGCGCAACTCGGCTGTGGCAGCGTCGGTGAAGGTCATCACCAAAATTTGCGGCGGATACAAGCCGGCTGCGGGCTTGCGGCCTGGTGGCGCATGGCCCAGTACCAGCCGCACATAGAGGGCGGCGAGCGTCCAGGTTTTCCCGGTGCCGGCCGAGGCCTCAATCACCTGAATGCCCCTGAGTGGCAGGGCCAAGGGGTTCAGTTTCAAAAGCGCGGGAGGCGCTGGCCCTGTTTTTTCGTTCGTCATGGCGCTGCTTCTGCGTTAAAGGTCGCTCGCGGCGGTTTGGGCTTGAGCGGCCATGTCGCTGTACAGCAGGGCGGCCCACTGCGGCAACTCGTCTTCGAGGTCTTCGTAGCTCTCGAAAGCGCGCTCCAGATAAGCTGACTCGCTGCGTTCGCCCGGGTAATGGTTCCCGTCAAACGCTGCTTGTGCAGCTTCGTGCGGGTCCGGCGGTGCTTTGTCGGACAGGTTGGAGGCCAACCTGTCGGCCTGCGCCTGGACCTGCAAAAAAACCCAGGCAGTTTTGCAGGCCACCGGCAAGGGTCGCTCCCAGGCCGCCCGGTAGACCCTGACCAGGCGCTGCAAAAGAGCCAGTGCGTCCGCCGCAGGCAAGGGCTTAAAGACCACCTGGCCATCCAGTCCCAGTTGCACGCTGGTCACGCGCCAACCCATGGCGCAAGCTGCCAGATGCTGCACCCAGAGACCGGCGACCACATGCGCACGCGCCGCAGGGGCGTCTTTTTCACCCTCCAGCACGGCCCCAACCCGTTGGTTGAGCTGCAGCCAGGCGACGTCTGGCTCAGTGGTGTCACTGCACTGCAGTCCTTCCAGGGTGCCGGTCAGGGCCATGTCGTCCACATTCAGATCAATCGATTGCGCGGGCAGAGCCTGCGGGTAGCGCAACGTCCAGGCTGCTTTTCGATCCAGCACAACCCGTGCTTTGGCCTGCAGTTGCATGGCGGTTCGGGCGCCAAAGGAGGCCATGGGCAATTGGCCCGAGAGTGTCAGGTGGGTCAGTGCCACCTGCAAGTCATCTGCCTCAATCAGCGCCTGCCCGGCTTGATGATGTTGCAAACCGTTGAGGGAGAACGGCTCCTCCAGCTGCTCCAGTTCGGCCAGCGAGTCGAGTTGGACTTGCAGGCGGGCCCGAAAAAAAACATCGACCGGCTGGCGCACCAGTTGGCGCAAATCAGCGAGGGTCAGGGCGGTGGGGGCAGGCCGCAGCGGGCTTGGCACCCCTGACTTATCGGGTCCGGGTATCGGGCTGCTGTGGGGCGCATGCACCCGCGCCCATTCCTGGTCGTAGGTTTGAAATGGTGAGCCCTGCAAAAAGTAGGACGGCGAGAACGGCTGCAGCGGCTGCTTGCGGGGCTGCACAGGGGGAGACCAGCCGGCGTGCAGGTAGTCCATCAGTTGGCCCACCAGGACCGAGGGCGGTTGCACGGTGTTGTCGGTGGCGCGGTGCCCCTGCCAGCTGATGTACAGGTGCTGTCTGGCCGACAACAGGGCCTCCAGAAACAGGTAGCGGTCATCCTCCCGGCGGGAGCGGTCCCCGGCGCGCCAGCTGGTGCCCATCAGGTCAAAGTCACGGGCAGCTGTTTGCCGGGGGTAGTCGCCATCGTTCATACCCAGCAGGCAAATCGCCTTGAAAGGGATGGAGCGCATCGGCATCAGGGTGCCAAACTGAACGCCACCGCCAAAAAAGCGCTGGTGCAAGCCGCCCTCTTCGATCTGCGCCAGCCAGTGTTCACGCACCACATCCAGCGGGAGAGGCGTGTCCAGGCGGGCGTCTTCGCACGCCTGCAGCCACACGTCCAGCGGCGCCAGGCAGCGCTGGATCAGGCGGTCCTCGGCGTCATCGCTGGCCAAAAAGAAGCGCGCAACGAGGTCCGTCAAGACGTGGCCCCATTGCTCGGGTGTCTTGTCGCCAGACAAGGCTTGCAGCGTCTCGCTGGTGGCCTCCACCCAGTCGAGCAGCGCGCTGATCAGCGGCGCGTCCAGGCCACTCAAGCCGCCCTGGGGCAGGGTATCGCCCCAGGGCCCGCCGGCAGCCCCGACGGCATAGCCCAGGAGCAGGCGGCGCAGGCCAAACGCCCAGGTGTTTTGGTCCATGCCCCGCACGCCCTGCGGCAGACCCCAGGCCCTGCGGTGCGTGGCATCCAGCCCCCAGCGCACGCCGGCCTGGGCAAGCCAGGTCTTAAGCTGTTCCACATCCGCCTCACTGATGCCAAAACGTTGGCGCACAGCCGATACCTCAAACAAGCCCAGCCAGTCCGCCAGCGATACCCGCGACTGGGGCAGTGACAGCAGTTGCTCCAGCGCCTGCACCAGGGGCGACTGGCGTGGCGTGGTGTCGGCCAGAGCATAGGGAATGTGGCGCGTCTGCCTGGGCGTGAACCGGCCAAAGACGGCCTGGATGTGCGGCGCAAAGGTGGCCATGTCGGGCACCATCACCATCACATCGCGCGGGTGCAGCGTGGGGTCGGCGTCAAACCAGGCCAGCAGCTGGTCGTGCAGCACCTCGACCTCGCGCTGCGCGTTGTGGGTGGTCACCAAGGTGATGGAGTTGTCGTCTTCAAGCACCACCGGGGTCTCGGGCAGGGGCTGCAAATTCAGGATGGCAGACTGCAGTTGATTCAACTGCGAGGGGTTTGCCAGCCCCTCTGCGGGGTCCACAAACACATCAATCCGGGTCAGGCGCTGCTGGTAGTTTTCAACCCGGTCAAAGTCATCCAGCAGGTGCAGGTAGTCGCGTCCTTGCTTGCCCCAGGACGCCAGCAGCGGGTGGGTGGCAGTGTGCAGTGCCGCGCTGCTCAGCGCTGTCGCGTTCACGGGTTTGGATGTCTGGCGGCGCCGCACCTGGGCGCGCAACTGGTCGTGGCCCTCGACGATGTCGCCCCAAAAATATTGACACGGGTTTTGCACCAGCATCAGCACCTGGCAGACCTGGCCCAGCTCCGCCAGGGCTTCCACGGTTTGTATGGGCAGTGACGAGATGCCAAACACCACCAGGCGGGGGGGGAGCCCCGGCACCTGCTCGCCCGTAGCCTGGCTGTGCGCCACCAGCGCTTTCAGCCTGGTCATGAATTGGGCGTGCACACTGGCGCGCGAGGCCTCCGCCAGCTCGGGGCCGATATCGGCACGAAGGTCGCGCCACAGCTGGGCCTGCCAGGCGTGGGTAGTGTCCAGCACACTCGGCTCGCCCCGATGGTTGCGCAAAATGTCGTGTCCGACCTCGCCTTGGGCCCAGTCACTCAGCCAGTCGGCCCGGTAGCTTTGGTAGCCGTCCAGCACATCGGCCACTTGCAGGGCCAACTGGTAGAGCTTGCGCCCGTCGGTGTGCTCACCGAGGTAGCGGGCCAGCGGCGCATACATGGGGTTGCTGATTGAGAGCGCAGGCAAGAGCCGCACCAGGCGCCAGATCAGGCTGCTTTTATCAAAGGGCATGTGCTGCGGCACCGCATTCGCGCCCAGCACGCTGCGGTAGACCTGCCACAGGTAGCCGCTGGGCAACTCCAGCCGGGTCGCGGCGCAAATGCCTAAAGCGCCATCATCGGCCAGCGCCATCTCAAGCCAGTGCTTCATGCCGTTGCTTTGCACCAGAATCACCTCGGCTACCAGAGGTGGCAAGGGCTGCGACTTGACGAATTGGGTCAGCAGGTCGCGCAGGTCCTCCAGGCGGTTGCCGTGCAAGACCATGAACCCGGGCGTGAACCGGGGACTGGAGGAGCCCGCTGGGGGGAAGGTGCTCATGCGCAAGCCGCTCTTGTTTGGAAGTCCATGGGGTTGATCATGCACCATGAATCTGTCCCGGCCTGCAGCCGGGCAGGTGGCTTCAGGCGGGGCGGCGCATGTGAAAAAGTTGCTCGGGGCCTACCGTAAAGTAGTCTGCCGGGCCGCCGCCTCGCAGCACATGGCCTGCAGCGGCCGTGTCGTAAATACCGTCTTTCAACAACGCCTGCGCAATATGCACAGCCACCACCTCGCCCAGCACCAGCCACGTGGGCACCTGCTCGCCACTGGCGCCCTGGAGCTGGATGATCTGCGTGCAGCGGCACTCAAAAGACACCGGACTTTCCAGCACCCGGGGCACGGCGATCAGCCGGGAGGCCACCGGGGTGAGCCCCGCCAGGGTGAACTCATCCACCTCCGGCGGCACGGCAGCACAGGTCTGGTTCATCGCCTCTGCCAGGGGGCGCGTGACCAGGTTCCAGGCAAACTCGCCGGTTTGCTCGGCGTTGCGCACCGTGTCCTTGTAGCCAATGCTGGCAAACCCGACGATGGGCGGGGTGTAGTTGAAGGCGTTGAAAAAGCTGTAGGGCGCGAGATTCACTGCCCCGCTGGCGCTGCGGGTGGAGATCCAGCCGATCGGGCGCGGCCCGACGATGGCGTTGAACGGGTCGTGCGGCAACCCGTGGCCATGGCGGGGTTCGTAAAAATGAGTGGCTTCGGGCATGGAAAAGACGTGTGGGGCGGTGGACAAGGCTTTTGCTTGTAAATAATGATCAAATGAGTCTATGGCCTGCGTATTGCTTGCGTTTATGTATTCTAAAATCATAGCATTCGCGCCAGCCCCGCCCAGGGGGCTGTGCATTGCGGGCTTATTTCCAGAGTTCCTTCACCCGGGCATCGCGCCCGCACGACAGGCGGTAGTAGCTGTAGCGCACCGAGTTCTTTTTGTAATAGTCCTGGTGGTACTCCTCTGCCAGGTAGAAGGGGCTGGCGCCGACCAGCTCGGTGTGGATGGTCTTGAAGCGCCCGCTCTTGATCAGCGCGTCGCGGCTGCCCTCGGCCACCTTGCGCTCGGCCTCGTTGCCCCAGTAAATGCCGCTGCGGTACTGGCTGCCCACATCGCAGAACTGCCTGTCTTTGACCGTGGGGTCGATGTGGCGCCAAAAGTAGTCCACCAGCTGCGGGTAAGTCACCTTGGCCGGGTCGTAGATCACACGCACGGCCTCGGTGTGGCCGGTGTTGCCCGCACTGACCGATTCATAGGTGGGATTAGTCGTCTTGCCGGCGGTGTAGCCTGACTCGACCCCCACGACGCCGGGCAGGGCCTCAAAGTCTTTCTCAATGCACCAGAAGCAGCCTCCAGCAAAAATGGCGGTGGCCGTGGCGGCCTGCACGGCGGCCGCGGCGCCGCTGAGCAGCAGGGCCACCGTGAATGTTTTGAGGGTATGTTGGATGTTCATGGTCAGGTCACGTGTTGAATCAATGGTGCTCAGGTGCGCAAGGCCGGTAGGGTTTCGCCCTTGGGTACAAACGCCAGGGCCACGCCGTTGTTGCAGTAGCGTTTGCCGGTGGGCTTGGGGCCATCATTGAACACGTGGCCCTGGTGGCCGCCGCAGCGTGCGCAGTGGTATTCGGTGCGCGGGTAAATGGCCTTGAAGTCGGTCGAGGTGCCCATGGCGTTGGGTAGGGGTTGCCAGAAGCTGGGCCAGCCGGTGCCGCTCTCATACTTGTGGGCGGCATCAAACAGCGACAGGTGGCAGGCGGCGCACACGTAGGTGCCCGGGCGCTTCTCGGCGTTGAGCGCACTGGTGCCTGCGCGCTCGGTGCCGTGCTCAAACAGCACGTTATAGGCTGCGGGTGAGACGATCTTTTTCCATTCGGCCTCAGACTTTTTCAGAGGGAAGGGCGGGGCCGCCAGCGCGGCTGCCGGCAGGGCCGCACCCGCGAACCAGCCGCTCAGCGTTTTCAGCCATGTTCTCTTGTTCATGTTCGATTCCTTGGTTCAATCAGGCAAGACACCATAAATCAGTTTTGCCATGAGTGAGTCGGCTAGCGTTGAACATCCTTACACCGGAGTTGCCATCAGCAGCGCACCCTTGCGGGACGCCTGGGCCCAAGTGGACAGCTCAAGTCCTGGCGTTTTGCAAGTCCCCTTCGGATAATCCGAAGTGCCGGTTTTGAAATCAGAGATTGCACTTAATGATTGACGCAGCGAACATCTGAACCATGAGCAACGACATCCGCACCCTCGACGCCGCCACGCTGCCCCACCTGCAGGCCTGGGTCGGTAGGACCGAAACCCTCATCGACGAGATCGTGCCTGCGCCGGTGCGCGCCCTGAGCGCCACCTTGGACCGTGATGACCCCTTGCCCCTGCCCGGCACGCCTTTGCCGGCGCTGTGGCACTGGCTGTATTTTTTGCCCCAACACCGCCAGAGCGAGATTGGCCCAGACGGCCACGCCAAACGCGGAGGTTTCCTGCCGCCGGTGCCGCTCCCGCGTCGCATGTGGGCGGGTGGGCGCCTGCAATGGCAGCCTGAGAACCCGCTGGTTGTGGGGGATGCGGTGCAGCGCATCTCCACCATCGAATCCGTCACCCACAAGTCGGGCCGAACCGGCGACTTGCTGTTTGTCCTGGTCAAGCATGCCGTGCACAACGCCCGGGGCCTCGCGCTGACCGAGGAGCACGACATTGTTTACCGCGCTGCCGCGCAAGCCACCGACCCCGTGCCGCCGCCCGTGGCCGCCGAGCCCGGTGCCGCTTGGCAGCGCGAGGTGGCACCGGACGATGTGCTGCTGTTTCGTTACTCCGCGATCACCTTCAACGGCCACCGCATTCACTACGACCGCAAATACGTGACGGAGGTCGAGGGCTACCCCGGCCTGATTGTCCACGGCCCGCTGATTGCCACCCTATTGGTCGATCTGGTGCGCCGCCATGTTCCGGGCGCCTTCATCCGGCGGTTCGATTTCAAGGCGGTGCGTCCGACCTTTGATCTGCACCCGTTTCGCCTGAATGCTCAGCCCTCTGATAACGGCAAAACCGTGCGCGTCTGGGCCCAAGACCATGAGGGCTGGTTGACGATGCAAGGCACCGTCGAGTTGGCTTGAGCTCCCCTGTTTTTTGAAACTTTGACTGATCGACCATGAAGCAAATTCCTGATAAATACCAAGAGATCCGCGACGCTGTGCGCGCCCTGTGCGCCGAGTTTCCGGATGAATACCACCGCAAGGTCGATGCGGAGCGCGCTTACCCCGAAAAATTTGTGGACGCCCTGACAAAAGCCGGCTGGCTCGCTGCCCTGGTGCCCACCGAGTACGGTGGCTCCGGCCTAGGCCTGGCGGAAGCGTCGGTCATCATGGAAGAAATCAACCGCAGCGGGGGCAATTCCGGCGCTTGCCACGGTCAGATGTACAACATGGGCACGCTCTTGCGCCATGGCTCCAAAGCCCAAAAAGAGTTTTACCTGCCCAAGATCGCGAGTGGCGACTTGCGTCTGCAGTCCATGGGGGTAACCGAGCCCACCACCGGCACCGACACTACCAAGATCAAGACCACGGCCGTAAAAAAGGGCGACCGCTACGTGATAAATGGCCAAAAAGTCTGGATCTCCCGCGTGCAGCATTCCGACTGGATGATTCTGCTGGCCCGCACCACGCCTTTAGCTGACGTGAAGAAAAAATCAGAAGGCATGTCCATCTTCCTGGTGGATTTGCGCCTGGCCGAGAAAACCGGCATGACCGTGCGCCCCATTCCCAACATGGTCAATCACGAGACCAACGAGCTGTTTTTCGAGAACCTGGAAATTCCTGAAGAGAACCTGATCGGCGAAGAAGGCCAGGGCTTCAAGTACATCCTGGACGGTTTGAATGCCGAGCGCACGCTGATTGCCGCTGAATGCATTGGCGACGGCTACTGGTTTATTGACCGCGTCACCAAGTACGTGAAAGACCGCGTGGTGTTTGGCCGCCCGATCGGCCAAAACCAGGGCGTGCAGTTCCCCATTGCCGATGCCTACATTGAGCTGGAGGCCGCCAACCTGATGCGCTTCAAGGCCTGTGAGCTGTTTGACTCGCACCTGCCCTGCGGTGCCGAGGCCAACATGTCGAAGTACCTGGCCGCCAAGGCGAGCTGGGAGGCGGCCAATGTCTGCATCCAGTACCACGGTGGCTTTGGGTTTGCCTGTGAATACGACGTGGAGCGCAAGTTCCGCGAGACGCGCTTGTACCAGGTGGCCCCGATCTCGACCAACCTGATTTATTCCTACGTGGCCGAGCACATCCTGGGCTTGCCCCGGTCGTTTTAAGCCGCCTGCCAAGACACCGTACGCGACTGACTGAGGACAAGCATGATCCGACCTCTTGACGGCATCACCGTCGTTTCCCTGGAGCACGCCATTGCGGCGCCCTTTTGCACCCGCCAGTTGGCTGACCTCGGTGCGCGCGTGATCAAAGTGGAGCGTCCCGGCGCCGGTGACTTTGCCCGCGCCTATGACAGCCGGGTCAAAGGCCAGGCGTCGCACTTTGTCTGGACCAATCGCTCCAAGGAAAGCCTGACGCTGGACCTCAAACAGCCCGGTGCACTGGCCGCTCTCAAGGCGCTGCTGGGTCAGGCCGATGTGCTGGTGCAAAACCTGGCCCCTGGTGCGGCGGCACGCATGGGACTGGGCTATGAGGCCCTGAGTGCGGCCCACCCCGGTCTGATCGTGTGCGATATCTCGGGCTATGGCGAGGACGGCCCTTACCGCGATAAAAAAGCCTATGACCTGTTGATTCAGAGCGAAGCTGGGTTTCTCTCGGTCACCGGCACGCCCGAGGCGCCGAGCAAGGCCGGGAATTCAGTGGCCGACATTGCCGCCGGCATGTATGCGTACACCAACATCCTGTCCGCGTTGCTGCTGCGCGCCCGTACTGGCAAGGGCTCGCACATTGATGTGTCCATGCTCGAATCTCTCGGCGAGTGGATGAGTTACCCGCTGTATTACGCGTTTGACGGTGCCCCGCCGCCGCCGCGCACGGCCGCGGCCCACGCCAGCATCTACCCCTATGGCCCGTTTGCGGCCGGGGACGGTGCCACGGTCATGCTGGGCTTGCAAAACGAGCGTGAATGGAAGGCCTTTTGTTCAGTGGTGCTGCAAGACGCCGCGCTGGCGGTTGACCCGCGCTTTGACAGCAATGCGCGGCGCAACGAGCACCGTGAAACCCTCAAGGCCATCATTCTTGACCTGTTCGGCAAACTCTCCGCCGAGCAGGTGGTGGCTCGGCTGGACGAGGCCCAAATTGCCAACGCCCGCATGAACGACATGGCCGGCCTGTGGGCGCACCCGCAATTGGCGGCGCGCCAGCGCTGGCAGACCGTGGGCTCGCCTGCCGGTGACATTCCGGCGCTGCTGCCGCCGGGGCGCAACAACACGTTTGACTACCGCATGGATCCGGTGCCCGCCGTGGGCGAGCACACCGAGGCGATCCTGCGCGAACTGGGGCAGACCGGGGTTGAGATCGCCGCCCTGCGCGCCAGTGGCGCGATTTGACGGTGCCGCAGATCACTCATTTATTCATAGCTAATTAGCATTTAAATACGCCGGCTACAGGCCTGTTTTACTCAAAAGGACCCCTTTATGACCATGCCCGGTGCCCAACTCGCCGCTTTTGCCGCCAACCTGCGTTTTGCTGACATTCCCGCTTCTGTGGTCCGCAAGACCGAAGACTTGCTGGTGGACTGGTTTGGCTCCACCGTGGCGGGCCATGGCTCGCGCCCGGTGGACAGCATCACCCGCTTTGCCTTGTCCATGGGGCCGCAGTCAGGCCCCAGCGAAGTCATCATCAATCGCGCCAGCACCAGCCCGTACCTGGCGGCCATGGCCAATGCCGCGGCCTCGCATGTGGCCGAGCAGGATGATGTGCACAACGGCTCGGTGTTTCACCCGGCCACGGTGGTGTTTCCTGCCGCGGTGGCCGTGGCGCAGGCTCTGGGGGCCAGCGGGCAGCAGTTGCTGACCGCCTCCATCGCCGGCTACGAGGTCGGCATTCGGGTGGGCGAGTTTTTGGGTCGCTCCCATTACAAGATATTTCACACCACCGGCACCGCCGGCACGCTGGCATCGGCTGCGGCAGTGGGCCATCTGCTGGGTCTGGACGCCGCGCAGATGCAGCACGCCTTGGGCTCGGCCGGCACGCAAGCGGCGGGCCTGTGGGAGTTTTTGCGCACCGCCGCTGACAGCAAGCAGTTGCATACCGCTCACGCTGCAGCAGCGGGGTTGAAGGCGGCCTACCTTGCCAAAGACGGCTTCACGGGGGCGGCACAGATTCTGGAAGGCCCGCAAGGGATGGCGGCTGGCATGTCCAGCGACGCCAATCCGGCCAAATTGACCGATGGCCTGGGCACCCGCTGGGCCACCGCCGAGACCTCGTTCAAGTTCCACGCCTCCTGCCGCCACACGCACCCGGCGGCCGATGCGCTCTTGCAGGTGATCCAGGTGCACGGCTTGCAGCCTGAGGACCTGGCGCGCGTGATCACGCATGTGCACCAAGGCGCGATCGATGTGCTCGGTCCCGTGGTGCGGCCTGTCACCGTGCACCAGAGCAAGTTCTCCATGGGCACCGTGCTGGCGCTGGTGTCGCGCTTTGGGCGCGCCGGCTTGGTCGAGTTTGACCAGCATTTTATTGACGACAACACGCGGGCCCTGCGCGACCGGGTCACGATGGAGCTGGACGCCGAGGTTGATGCCGCCTACCCGCAACGCTGGATCGGCAAGGTCACTGTGCACACCACTGACGGCCGCGTGCTGCACGGCCGGGTGGACGAACCCAAGGGCGACCCCGGCAACACCCTGAGCCGCGACGAGATCACCGCCAAAGCCTTGCGTCTGGCCGCCTTCAGTGGCGGGGCAACCGCACCCGAGATGCAGGCCGCCGTGGACGCCCTGTGGGGTGTGGCCCACTGGCCGCGTGTCGGTGCTTTGCTGGCCCCACGGATATGAGCGATAACAAAAGCGATAACAAAACCATGCAGCAGCCCCCCCCATCTGTACTGGCCACAGCGAGGTCCTTTTTGTTTGTGCCCGCCAACCGCCCCGAGCGCTTCGCCAAGGCCTTGGCCTCTGGCGCTGATGCGGTCATCATCGACCTGGAAGACGCTGTGTCGCCCGCCGACAAGCCAGCCGCTCGCGCTCAGTTGGCACAAGGCTTCATTCCCCTCGGACCAGCGGATCGTGCCCGGATCGTGGTGCGCATGAATGCGCTGGGTACGCCCTTTCATGACGATGACCTGGTTTTGCTGGCTTCTCTGGTGGCCCAGGGCTTGGGCGGTGTAATGGTGCCCAAGGCCGAGACGCTGGCGGGATTGCAGCGCGTGGTCGATGCCCTGGGGCCCCGCTGCGCCTTGTTGCCCCTGATTGAGTCCGTGGCCGGGCTGGATGCGGCCAATGCGCTGGCGGCGGGCCCCCAGGTGCTGCGTCTGGCCTTTGGCAACCTCGATTTTCAGGCCGATCTCGGGCTGGCCTGCGGGCCGGACGAGTCGGAGCTGGTGCCGGTGCGCCTGGCCGTGGTGCTGGCCTCGCGTCGTGCGTCACTCCCTCCGCCCGTGGACGGTGTTACGCCCGGCACGCAAGACACCTCGCAACTGCAGGCCGATGCCTCGCGTGCGCGCCGTGGCGGCTTTGGCGCCAAGCTCTG
>CALRWE010000073.1:0-20476 GCA_943371745.1 Rhodoferax sp. OV413 | reverse complement strand
CCGGCGGCGCGACACCACGCATTACCAGATGCAGGTGGAAGACAACATCATCGCGCCATTGCTATTAGAACTAGAGCAGACGAGTGACTATAAACGGCGGCGGGAGGCAATTTTGGCTTGGAATCTGGCCAATCCGGTTATCCAGCGCGGCTTGGCCATCACGCCGGTGAAATTTGGTATCTCATTTACCGCCACCCTGTTCAACCAGGCCGGGGCGCTGGTGCATGTGTACCTGGACGGCAGCGTGCAGGTGAACCACGGCGGCACCGAAATGGGCCAGGGCCTCAACACCAAGGTGGCGCAGATTGTGGCCGATGAGCTGGGCGTCCCGTTCAATCGCGTGCTGGCCACCGCCAGCGACACCAGCAAGATCCCCAACGCCTCCGCAACAGCTGCCTCGGCCGGTACCGACCTGAACGGCCGCGCCGCCCAGTTTGCCGCCCGACATGTGCGCGACAACCTCGGTGCGTTTGTGGCCGGGCTCGATGGCTGCGGCGCAGGCGCAGTGCGCTTTGCTGGGGGCGAAGTCATCTCGCCCAAAACCACCCGCAGCTTCGACGAGGTGGTGAAAGCCGCCTACGCCAACCGCATTCAACTGTGGAGCGACGGCTTTTACCGCACGCCCAAAATTCATTACGACAAAACGACGCTGACCGGGCGGCCGTTTTATTACTTTGCCTATGGCGCCGCCTGCACCGAGGTCGCCATCGACACCCTGACCGGCGAGAGCCGCGTGCTCAAGGTCGACATCCTGCACGACGTGGGCCGCTCGATCAACCCGGCCATTGACGTCGGGCAAATTGAAGGCGGCTTTGTGCAGGGTATGGGCTGGCTCACCACTGAGCAATTGGTGTGGAACGACAAAGGACATTTGAGCACCCACGCGCCCAGCACCTACAAGATTCCCGCCACGGGCGATGTGCCAGAGCACTTCAAGGTCACCCTGTGGCCTGAACCCAATCGGGAGGACAACGTGTTTGGCAGCAAGGCTGTGGGCGAGCCCCCCTTCATGCTGGCGATCAGCGTCTTTGAGGCGCTACGCGATGCGGTAGCGCAGGCGCGCAGGGATGGATTGCCGGTGCGGTTGACCGCCCCCGCCACAGCCGAGAACGTGCTGCGGGCCTTGGGGTCTTGAGGTTGGGACGCAGCCCGGAGGTACTTAAATTCCGGCCAGCGACCGCAAGCCGCTCGGGTCCACCAGATTCAGGATGCGCCCTGAACCGCTGATCAGGCTGCGCTCACGCAGGTGGCGCAGCACCCTTGAGAAGGTCTCGGGAGCAATGCCCAACTGGGCGGCAATTGATCGTTTGCGCTGTTGCAGCAGCACGGCCAACGCGCCTTTCTCGCCGGCCTGGGCGTGGCGCAGGAGCCACTCCGCACAGCGAGCCTCTGCGTCCTTGGCCAGACGGCTCACCGCCAACTCGGTTTGCTGGCGGTGTGCCACGGCCACATCATGCAAAACATTCCGGACGGTGTCTGGCATGGCCTCCAGCGAACGACGAAACTCGGGCAAAGGCATGCGGCGCAGCTTGACCTCGGTGTCTGCCACTGCGTCCACGGCGTGCGGCAGGTTCAGTACCGCCGAGGTGGCCTCCAGCCAGCAAGGACCTTCCACCACGCCAAGCTGATGCTCCATGGTGTCGCCATTCATCACACCCAGGATGACACGGCCGGACTCCAGGTAATGAACCCACGGCAAGGACGCAGCGCGTCTGAGCAGCACCACGCCACGGGCTGCAACTTGTTGCTCGGCAGAGGAGGTGATGGATTGGGCAGATAACATGGCCCGACTGTGCCCCCACCAGGACGGGCCTAACTTGAGCGAAATCAAACAACGATAAAGAAATGACCCACAAAGGAGGTATCCCATAGCCATGCTCAGGAAGCGCCTCGCTCAAAGTCAGGTTTTTTGCTATCAAATACAGAATACGAAGTCAATAATAACAACGGCTAGAAGCCTTTTTACTATTTATTTATTTGAACCAGGCTGTTGCATCCAAGGCCTTGACGTAGCTCACAAGCTGGGCTGGCGGCATGGGTCGACCCAGCAAATAGCCCTGCAACACATCACAGCCGGCGGCTTGCAGGAATCCGGCTTGCTCTTCTGCCTCGACGCCTTCGGCCACCACTTTGATTTTCAAGGCCTGCGCCATCTGGATCACCGCCACCACGATGGCTGCATTTTCGACGTTATGCGGCAGGCCACGCACAAAGCTCTGATCGATCTTGAGCGTACCAACCTGAAACCGTTTGAGGTAACCCAAGGACGAGTAGCCGGTCCCAAAATCGTCAATCGACAAGGAAAACCCGGCATCGACAAAAGCATCCAGCACGTCCACCCCGTCACTGCCCGTCAGGGCGCTCTCGGTCAGCTCAAACTCGAAGCGGTCTACCCGTTCACCATGAAGCCGCAACGTTTCGCAAAAATGATCAACCACACTGCGACCCCGCAACAACTGCCGCGAAGAGACGTTGACGGCCACCCTGGGCAGCTCAACCCCCTCGGCGCGCATCAGGGCCAGGTCACGACAGACCTGGCTCAAGACCCAGTCACCCAAGTCCGTGATCAGCCCGGATTTTTCGGCCACTGGGATAAATTCCGCCGGTGAGACCAGGCGCCCGTCGTCCTGCTGCCAGCGCACCAGCGCCTCCACCCCCTGCAACTGCCGGGTTTGAGCGCACAACTGCGGCTGGTATGCGACCCACAAGCCATGGCCCTCATCCGTCAGGGCCTGGCGCAAGCCGGCCTCCAGTGCCAGTTCGCCACGCACCCGGGCATCGATCTCTTCAGAGAAAAAATGCACGTTGTTCTTCCCACTGGTTTTGGCCACGTACATGGCCATGTCGGCCCGGCGCAACAGCAGCGCTGGATCGTTGCCATCGGTCGTCAACAGGGCCACGCCAATGCTCAGCCCCACATGGCTGGACACCGGTTGAGTCGGAAATGCTTCGTTGATGAGTTCAATCATCGACCGCGCGACGGTCGCCGCGTTGTCCGAACTGCCAATGCCAAACAAGAGGGCAGCAAACTCGTCGCCCCCCAGGCGAGCCACCACATCCGACGAGCGCGTTGCCGACTTGAGACGCGCCCCAATCAGTTGGAGGACCTGGTCACCGACCTCGTGTCCGCAGGAGTCATTGACTTTTTTGAAGTCGTCGACATCAATAAACAGGAGCGCCACCTCATCGTGCTCACGCTGAGCACGGTTCACCGCCTGACGCAGCTCGTGCTCGAACATTCGCCGGTTGGGCAACCCCGTGACCTGGTCAAAAAAGGCCATATGCTCCAGTTGACGCTCGGCCTGCAGCATGCGCCGACGCATTCCGCCAGTGAGTTGGTAGGCCAGCACCAGCGCCACGGCGGCGATCGCCAAGATCCCGATGGCGTATTCCAGCATGTGCTGGTACAGGGAGGCGAACGTCACGTGAAGCAAGAGCGTGCCCACTCGCGTGCCCTCGACACTGATTTCTTCGCGCATCAGTCCTCGCACAAGACCATCCGATGTGAGTCGGGGCGCGCCAGTGGGTGACGTGACGGAGGCATCGCCGACCGGCAGGCTGGATGGCAGAAGACGCTCTGGATCGCCCGCACGGGCCAGCAACAGGCCATCTGTCTGGTACAAGGCGCCGCCAATGACCCGCGGGGTGAGGCGCACGGCGCCCAAGGTCTCCCGGGCTGCCTTGACGTCGTTGAAAGCCAGCGCTGCGGCGCCGTTGGCACCAACGATGGCGGCCGTGGTCTGCAACTCTTCCACCATCATTCGTCGCCCGATGACATACTGGTGGAGCATGAGCAAAATGAAGGCGATCAGCAGGGTCAGGGCGGTGGACAGCACCTTCAAGCGCCTTGATCGTCGGGTCCGGTCGTTTTGTGTGGCCATACTTTCAGTCCCCCTGAACCTGGCGAGCCAGGCGAAGCACCTTGGAACTCAGCACCAGTCCGGCCTGGCGCACAGCCTGCAGGTCAATGTCAAAGACAATCCGCCCGTCCTCAGTCGCCAGGTTGAGCATGACGCCACGTTGCAGGTAGCCAGCAGAGTCGCCCGCCAATAACACACCGCTGTCACGCAGCAGGGGAACAATGCGGGGCAAGTGCGCAGACGCCACCGGAGAGAGGTAGAGGAGATGACAGCCCCCGACCTGTCCTGGCTCCACACGCACAACGCGAAGTGGCTTGCCCTTGAGTTGCCGACCCTCGAACTGAATGAGCGCCGCAGCGACCGGGCTGGCCTCCAGATAACACGCTGTGAGCCGATCTTGAGGCTGCGCGCCCTCGCGCTTCCAGTCCACAAACAACAACAGGTTGACGAGAATCGCAGCCTTCAATTCAGGCTCGGGGGCCTGGCGCTGATTCTGCGCCAGCCCGATGGAGGGCAACAGCACCATGAGCAGGCTAAAAATGCATTTGCCAAGGGCAGAGGGGCTCATCTTGATGCGCGCTCAACGCTCACAGCGGCAAGACCCAGCGCAGCCTGAGTTGGCGGCCATCCTGGGCCAGGGCATCCTGTACAAAAGCCGATGAGGCCGGGTCAAAGTAGGTGCGGTTACCCAGGTTGTAGACACCCAGCACCAGTTCACCCAGCCGGCCCAGGCGGGGGGAGGTCACGGTCACATTAACCACCCCTGCACCAGGCACACGGCTGCTCAGGGACCGCCGGCTGGACATACCTTGCCATTGGCCCGCAAACACCCAGCCAGAGGCCAGCGGGGCACTCACGACCAGCTTTCCCAGCACACGTGGCGAGTTACCCAGCTCACTGCCATCTGACAGGCGCGAGTGCTGGCGGGTGAAGCTGCCCCGCAGACGATGACCGCTGTCCCAGCGCTGCTCCGTGCTGAGCTCCATGCCGGTGGCCAGGACTCGTGCCTGGTTGGTAAACAGATACAGGCCATCGGCTGGGTCCTGCACGTGATCGATCATGTTGCTCATGTCGTTGCGGTAGACGCTGATGCCCAAGCGCACGCGCGGCCCCGCGCGGAAATTGGCTGCCAGCTCAGTGCTGCGAATGCGCTCCGGCAACAAGGCAGGGTTGGCCTTTTGCGAGGCACCACCATCGTCATAGAAGCGCTCATAGGCATTGGGTGCGCGGTAAGCGCTGCCCGCCATGGCTTTCAGGGTGAAGGCGCTGTCGGGTTGGTAAATCAGGGCGGCCCGCGGTGACGTGATACCCGCAAATTCGCTGTGCTTGTCATGGCGGACCCCGAGATTCAGAAGCCAGCGCTCGTGCAAACGCCACTCGTCTTGCGCAAAAATGCCAAGTACGCGAGAGGGCTGCTGGCTGTCAAGGTTGTTGCTCGGCGCAGAAAGGTCAAAGTTCTTCTGATCGAGTTGCCGATTCCATTGACCTTCGACACCCCACATCAATTTGTGGGTTTCCAGCACGGTCATGCTCAGGCGGTAGTCCCCGCCCGACCACAGGGCACGGCCCTGGTCCCGGTTGGTAAGCTGACCGGCGTACCGGTAGTCACCATCGTATCGGTAACCGCCCTGAAATGCCCGAAACTGTTGCTGCCAACCGTTGGCCAGCAAACCGTCGTAGGCCAACTCAAGCAAAGAATACTGGTCGACCGTGCGCGTGCCGGGAACGCCAAACGTTGTTTCATACGGGGCATTGGGCAAGTTCTTTTCGCGCCAACTCAGGTTGCCCGTCAGCCGCCAATTGCCCAGGCGCAGTTTGCCGTAGGCTTTTTGGTAATTCTCACCGTCGAGCCCTCGTGCCCAGCCCTCATTCAGACCATCGTCAAAGGATGCAAAGTACAGATCCTTGCCGCGTGCGCTGTAGGCCGACAAACCGAAAAACCAATTCAGCTCGCTGTCTATCTGCCGGCCCGCCACCAACCCGATGCGGCGGCCTTGCCCACTGGCAACGTCGGCGGTCAGGCGCGCACCGTTGACATCACCCCCTTCGAGCATCACGGCGTTGGCGATGCCATAAAGAGCATTGGCACCGTAAACGGCAGAGGCCGGCCCGTACACAAACTCCAGCCTCTTGACCCAATCGATCTCAACCGGTGACTCATTTCCCACATGGGCCTGGTCATACAAGGCGTCGTTGCGCCGCGCGCCGTCGGTCAGCAGGAGAACCCGCGAGTTGTAGTCCCCCGGGCGGTTGAAGCCGCGCACCCCGAGATAACTGTAATTTCGGTCATTGCTAACGTAAATGCCAGGCAGGCTGGACAATGCCTCCGAGAGGTTGCGGTACCCCTGGTGGGTCAACTCCCTGCGATCGATAACGGCCACCGAAGCCGGGGAATCAGCCAGCGGCTGCGTGAACCGCGAAGCCCCTTGCACCTCGACATGCAGCAAATCTTCAAGCGACATCCGTGCAAGATCACCCGTGTTCACCACAGGCAGGGCTGCGCTCGCGTGTATGCTCCACCCCGCGCACAGGGTGGCCATCAACACCGTCGAAAGAACCCGAGCTTGAAAAATAAGAGAACCCCAAATTGGCAACGCAGAGCCTGCGCGCCTACATGCTACTCCCCGAGATAGGCGGCACGCACTTTGGGATCGTTGAGCATGCTTTTGGCATCGCCCGTCATGGTGATCAGTCCGGAGTCCATCACGTAGCCGCGGTTCGCAATGCCCAGAGCACGGCTGGCGTTTTGCTCGACGAGCAACACGGTGACACCTTGGGCATACACATCGCGGATGACCTCAAAAATCTTGTCCACCATGATGGGCGACAGGCCCATGGAGGGCTCATCCAGCAACAGCACTTTGGGGCGGCTCATCAAGGCGCGGCCCATGGCCAGCATCTGCTGTTCACCACCCGACATGGTGCCGGCCAGCTGGTCCCGACGTTCCTTCAAGCGAGGAAAGATGGCGAACATCTTGTCGATGTCAGCCAGGATGTCTGGTTTGTCATCGCGGATGAACGCACCCATCTGCAAATTCTCGATGATCGTCATGCGGGTGAACACGCCCCGCCCTTCCGGCACCATGGCCAGGCCCTGCTTCACCAGGTCCCAGGGGCCCTGGCCGCGAATGCTCTTGCCCAGGTACTCGATGTCGCCGTCGTTGATCGGCAGGCTGCCGGTAATGGCTTTCATGGTGGTGGTCTTGCCCGCGCCGTTGGAGCCGATCAGCGAGACCAGCTCACCCTCTTGCACTTCAAAATCAATGCCTTTGACAGCCTGAATGCCGCCATAGGACACCTTGAGGCCTGATATTTTTAAAAGAGTTTTCGTCATGTCAGTGCCCGCTGGTGCCAAGGTAGGCTTCAATTACTTTGTCGTTTTTCTGCACATCGGCCGGTGTGCCCTCGGCAATCTGCTTGCCATAGTCCAGAACAGTGACCCGATCGCACAGTCCCATGACCAGCTTCACGTCATGCTCGATGAGCAAAATAGTGCGGTTGTCGTTGCGGATCTTGTCAATCAACTCCCGCAACATGACTTTCTCAGTCGCGTTCATGCCGGCCGCAGGCTCGTCCAGCGCAATCAATTGGGGGTCGGTGGCGAGCGCGCGGGCAATCTCAAGGCGACGCTGGTCGCCGTAACTCAGCGTGCGAGCCTTGTATTCAGCCAACTTGCCAATACCCACGTAGTGGAGCAGCTCCATTGCGCGCGCCGCAATCTCGGCTTCTTCCTTTTTGAACCCCGGAGTGCGAAAAATGGCGCCCAACAAGCCCGAGTGGGTGCGCACGTGGCGACCGACCATGACGTTCTCAAGAGCGGTCATTTCGGCGAACAGGCGGATATTCTGGAACGTACGGGCAATGCCGGCCTTGGCCACCTCATGCACCGCGTTGGGCTCATAGGGTTTGCCCGCCAGGTGAAAACTGCCACTGTCAGGGGTGTACAGCCCCGTCAGCACGTTGAAAAACGTGGTCTTTCCAGCGCCATTGGGGCCAATAAGCCCATACACCTGGCCGCGCAGGATCTTGATGCCCACATCGCTCAGGGCCTGCAAGCCACCGAAGCGCTTGGATACGCCGGAGACGTTGAGTACGGTGTCTGTCATGTCTGTCCTCGTCATTTCGTATTTTGTAACGACTTGCCATGGTCAGGCGTCGGCCACAAGCCGCGGGGGCGAATCAACATGATGGTGATCATGGCCAGCGCGATCAGCAATTGGCGAAGAATCGACGAGTCCAGACGCCCGTCAGTCATGGCTTGCAGAGGACCTGCCACATAGCGCAAGACCTCTGGCAAGGCAGACAACATGATTGCGCCCAAAATCACACCCGGCAAATGTCCAATACCACCCAACACGACCATGGCCACGATCATCACGGACTCCATCAGGCTGAATGATTCGGGCGAAATGAAGCCCTGAAACGAGGCGAACATCGCACCCGACACGCCACCAAATGTGGCGCCCATGCCAAATGCCAGCAGTTTGAGATTGCGGGTGTTGATACCCATGGCCTTGGCGGCAATTTCATCCTCGCGGATAGCCATCCAGGCCCGACCCACACGCGACAACTGCAGACGGTGCGAAATCACCACGCTGACCACCACCAGCACCAAAAAAGTGTAGTAGTACAACGACACGGAGGCCACCTCAAAGCCGAAGATCGTGATGCTTTTGTCCAGACTGAAACCGAAGAACTTCAAGGCATCAATTTGGTTGAGTCCCTTGGGACCGTTGGTGATGTTGACCGGGTGATCCAGGTTGTTCAAAAAAACCCGGATGATTTCACCAAAACCCAAGGTCACGATGGCCAGATAGTCACCGCGCAAGCGCAGCGTCGGCGCACCCAACAGAACCCCGAGCAGGCCGGCCAGCCCGGCAGCGGCCGGTATGACGATCCACAAAGGTGCATGGACCCCGTCAGGGAACATGGCAGCAATCATGGGAAAGTTCTCGGACAGGTGGGGCGAGGCCATCAAGCCGTACATGTAGGCACCAATCGCAAAGAACGCGACGTAGCCCAGGTCCAGCAGGCCCGCATAACCCACGACGATGTTGAGGCCCAAGGCCAGCAAGATATAGAGCAGTGCCATGTCGGCAATGCGCACCCACGCATTGCCAAAGCCCTGAAGTAAAAGCGGCAGCACCAGCAAGCCCACGGCCGCCAGCAGGAAAACAATGATCTTTTTTTGTTGCGTCATGATGATCCCCTGTTACGCACGGTCTGCCACACGCTCACCCAGCAAGCCCGAGGGCCGCAGCGTCAGCACGATGATCAGAACAATGAAAGCGAAGATATCCGAGTAGTGGCTACCCAGCACACCGCCCGTCAGTGTGCCGATATAGCCCGCACCCAGCGACTCAATCAAGCCCAGCAAAATACCGCCCAGCACCGCACCACCCAAATTCCCAATGCCGCCAAAGACCGCAGCGGTAAATGCTTTCAGGCCAGGCAAAAATCCCATGGTGTGCTGCACGGTGCCGTAGTTGGCGGCCCACATCACACCCGCAATGGCGGCCAGCACCGCACCAATCACGAAGGTGGCAGAAATCACCACATCAGGTTTCACGCCCATCAGGGCGGCAACACGAGGGTTCTCGGCTGTGGCGCGCATGGCGCGACCCAGCTTGGTGTAGTTGACCAGCCACATCAGCACAGCCAGAGAAACCGCTGTCATGCCCAAAATCAGCACCTGCGTGGGCGTGATCACCGCACCACCGATCTCGAACGGGGTGCGGGGTAGCAGCGTGGGATAAGGCTTGTAGTTGGGCTTCCAGATGATCATGGCCAGGGTCTGAAGCAGAATCGACATGCCAATCGCTGTGATGAGTGGCGCCAGCCGGGGGCTGTTGCGCAAGGGCTTGTAAGCCACCCTCTCAATCACCAGATTCAGCGTGGCCGCGACCACGCAGGCGATGATCATGGCAATGAACAGAATCACGTAACCAGGTGTGCCTGGCATGGCGTTTTGCATCAGCCCGATGATGGACCAGCTGGTGAGGGCGCCGACCATGAGCACCTCGCCATGGGCGAAATTGATCAGGCCAATAATGCCGTACACCATGGTGTAGCCCAGCGCTACAAGGGCGTACATGCTGCCCAACACCAGACCATTGATGATCTGCTGTATGAAGGTATCCATAAAAAATCTCCGATTTTTGACCGGCGCCTGATTCAGCCAGAGAAGCTGAAAAACAGTGCGGCCTTGTGGGTTCTACCAGTTCTTTAGCAATAAACCTGCCAACGTAAAGACGGGTGCAGTTTGGTGGACAGGATTGTAGCTACGGGGTATCCGGGCTAAGCCCTTGATTCACATGGGTTTACCCTTAGCATCTCAATCCATAACCAAAAACTTGATTGAATTAGTATTTCTAATGAAGGCTTATGGATTGACAGCCTCATCATGCACTTGGGGCAACTGACGAAGAGACCGAATCGACGTGCTTTGCCACATCACCACGGCCAGCAGCAAGGCACCCACGCCCCCGAATCCCATGGCGTAACGCAAACCGAGATGTTCACCCAGATAACCGCCCAACAAGGCCCCGGGTGCCGCCGGGATGACGGTAAGCCATCGCATGGTGCTGGTCATGCGCGCCAGCAAGGGTGCTGGCGTCACCGCTTGGCGCAAGGCCAAAAAATTGATGAAAAGAAGCACCGCTCCTATAGAAAAACACACCAGCATGACAACATAAGAGGCCACTGAGAAACGCCCGGCTGGCATCAACGCCAGCTGAAGCCACCCCAGGCCATTGATGGCGATGCCAAGGGTCAGGCATGGACCCGGCCCAATCCGGGCCGAGAGCTTGTGCCCCAGCGTGCTGGCCAGCACCGTGCCCAGGCCGAGCGCTACATAGCTCAGGCCCACTTGCTCTTCGCTCAAGCCCAGGACGCGCACAGCAAAGAGAATTTGCGTCACCATGGCCGCATGGTGAAACATCTGCCACAAGCCGATCATCAGGGCCATGCGAGGCAGCATTGGGTGATGCCAGACAAAGCGCAGACCCTCCTTGAGGTCTTTAAGGAAATTTCTGTTGGCCGACTCTAGGACCGTCTCACGTGCCCGGACGCCCCGCAAAAAAGACACACTCAACATCAGCATCAGGGCATCTGCCAGCAAGGCCAAAGGGGCGCCCACCAGCTTGATCAAGATACCAGCGAAGCCCGGCCCGGCCACCTCGGCCCCCGAGGTGGCCAGCGCATTCTTGGCGTGTGCCTCGACCAAACGCTCCCGCGGGACCACCTGAGTCAGAACAATCTGCGCCGCCGTTCCCGATGAGACAAACACGCAACCCATCAAGAAACCGGCAGCGTAGAGATAAGGCATGCTCAGCCACCCCAAGGCCCACGCAGACGGGATACTGACCAACACCATAGCCACCACAATCTCGCCCGTGATGTAAACAGGCAGCTTTCGCACTCGGTCCAGCCAGACCCCAACCGGCAGGGAAAGTATGGCAAATGGTACGAGCTCCATGGCGGTCAGCAGGCCCATCTGGGTCGGCGTGGCCTGGAGCAACAACACCGCCGTGAGTGGCACAGCCAGCATCGTCACCTGCTGCCCAAAAGAACTGATCAGGATCGACAACCACAAGCGCCGGTAAATCGGGTCACGCAGCAGGTCGGTGCTGGACAACACCCCTAAATTACCAAAAGGTCTAGCCACGGTGCATCACGCCAGCAGGCACGAGACCTCGGTGTGGGGGTTCAAGGCGCGCAGCTCTGGCCGCGTTTGCGCGCAAAGGGCTTGGGCCTTGGGGCAGCGGGTACGAAAGCTGCAGCCCGAAGGTGGATGGATCGGTGAGGGCAAATCACCCTGCAACAGTTGCAGAGTCTTGTTGCGCTCACGTCGTGGGTCGGGCAATGGAATCGCGCTGAGCAGGGCCTGGGTATAGGGATGGCCTGGGTTTTGGTAGATCTCGGTTTTGTCCGCAAGCTCCATCGCACGCCCCAGATACATCACCATGACACGCTGGCTGATGTGTTTGACCACGGCCAGATCATGCGCAATGAACACCATAGCCAAATCCATTTGAGATTGCAGGTCCATCAGCAGGTTGATGATTTGAGCCTGAATCGACACATCCAGTGCTGAAACCGGCTCATCACAAATCACCAGCTTAGGTTCCAAAACCAGTGCGCGGGCAATGCCGATGCGTTGGCATTGCCCGCCAGAAAACTCATGTGGATAACGATTGATCTGCTGCTCGGCAAGTCCGACCTTCTGCATCATGGTGCGCACCTTGTGCATCACCTCGTCGCCACCCATGCGCTGGAAATGAGTGCGCAGAGGCTCTGCGATGATTTGCCCAACGGTCATGCGCGGGTTGAGTGACGCCAGCGGATCCTGAAAAATCATCTGCACACTTTTGCGGATATCTTGCCAGGCTGTTGGCCCAGCACCACGCATCTCACGCCCCTGCCAGACAATACTGCCCGCGCTAGCAGGAATCAGATTCAACAGGGCACGCGCCAGGGTGGACTTGCCGCAACCTGACTCACCCACCACGCCCAAGGTCTGGCCTGGATAAATATCAAACGACAAACCGTTCACTGCCTGGAGCACGCGGGGCGGCGTCCAGGGCCAGGGTGAATCGCCGGCCAGCTTGAAATTCACCTGGAGGTCGCGCACAGACAACAGGGGCGCAGTTTGGCTCATGCGCGCACCTCATGCGTTTTCAGCGCGACTTCGACTGGCGCACGGTGGCAGGCTCGCAGCAAGCCAGGCCGATCCACCACCTTTGACAAAGCGGGGCGTTCACTGGCGCAGCGCGACTCAGCCAGCGAGCAGCGCTCACTGAAAGGGCAGCCGGGTGGCAATCGCGCCATGTTGGGAGGCGCACCGGGAATAGCCACCAACGCGTGCTCACCCTGTTCGATGCGCGGCACGGCACCAAGCAGGCCCACGGTGTAGGGGTGCGTGGGCTGGTAAAAAATGGACTCGGCACTGCCATGCTCCATGACTCGGCCCCCATAGAGCACCATCACTTCATCACACAAACCGGCCACAACACCCAAGTCATGCGTGATCATGACAATGGCAGTGCCAAAGTCGCGCTGCAAATCTCGCATGAGGTTGATGATCTGGGCTTGCACGGTCACATCCAGCGCAGTGGTGGGTTCATCTGCAATCAGCACATCAGGCTCGCACAGCAACGCCATCGCAATCATCACGCGCTGGCGCATACCGCCCGAAAACTCATGTGGGTACATGGACAGGCGCCGCGCGGCCTCGGGTATCTTCACTGCGTCCAGCGCCTGCACAGAGCGCACGCGAGCCTGCTGACGACTCATGCCCTTGTGCCACTCCAGCACCTCGGTCATCTGGCGCTCCACTGTCAGGTAAGGGTTCAGCGAGGTCATGGGATCTTGAAAAATCATCGCAACACGGTTACCCCGAATCTTGTTCAAGGACTGAGATGGCAGGGCCAGCAGGTCTTGCCCGTCAAACAGCGCTTGACCCGTCGCACTGCCATTGCTGGCCAGCAGACCCATCATGGCCAGCACGGTCTGACTCTTGCCTGAGCCACTTTCCCCCACGATGCCCAGAGTCTGGCCCCGGTTTAGAGAAAAGCTGATGTCATTCACTGCCCTGACCGCACCGTCAGGCGTTTGAAATTGCACGCTCAAGTTATCAACTTCAATCAAGGCCATGGTGTCAGCGCTCCTTGGGATCCAGCGCATCGCGCATGCCGTCCCCAATAAAGTTAAAGCAATACAAGGTGACCGACAGCAAACCTGCGGGAAACAGCAAAATCCAGGGCGACACTTCCATCGCCTTGGCACCATCCTGAATCAATACGCCCCAGCTCGTCATCGGCTCCTGAATGCCCAAGCCCAAAAAGGACAATACCGATTCAGTCAGGATCACACCCGGCACGGTCACCGTGGTGTAGATGACCACCACACCCAGGAGGTTGGGTACGATATGGCGAAAGATAATGCGCGTGGTTGACACCCCGACGGCACGCGCTGCCTCAACATACTCCATGGAGCGAAGGGACAAGGTTTGCCCCCTCACGACGCGCGCCATGTCCATCCATGAAAACACGGTGATGGTCAACACAACAAGGTAAAAATCACGCCCCAAAATGGTGACCAGCAAAATGGCAATCAACAAGTACGGAATGGCGTACATCATGTCAACAATGCGCATCATCACAGCATCCACACGGCCACCCAAAAAACCTGCTGTTGCACCCCATACGATGCCCAGCGACACCGAGGCCAGGGTCGCTAACAGGCCAACAGTGAGGGAGACACGCCCGCCTACCAGGCAGCGCACTAGCAAATCACGGCCGGCATCATCGGTTCCCCAAAAGTGCGAATTTTTGAAACTTGGCGGTGCACTCATTGCATCCCAGTCCGCAGCATCAAAAGCATGTGGCAGCACCCACGGTCCGACCACGCAGGCCGCTGCGATGAACACCAACAGGCACAAACTGATGACAGCGGCCTTGTTGCGCATGAAGCGTCGGCGGGCGTCAGACCACAAACTGCGGCCCGCCACCAGGTCCGCACTGGCGTCTGCCAGCACAGCGTGGAGGCTCTTGGATTTATCGGGGATCAGCATCGGCAACTCAATAGCGGATTTTGGGATCAAGCCAGGCATAGGCCAGATCAACCATCAAATTCAGGGCGACCGTGAACGCGGCAATCAACACCACTAGGCCGAGTACCAAGGTGTAGTCGCGGTTGGCAGCACCGTTCACAATCAGCCGGCCAAGGCCCGGTAGTGAAAACACCGTTTCGGTCACGAGCGCCGAGGTAATGGATGAAATCGCCAGTGGCCCGATCAACGACACCACAGGAAGCAGTGCAGGCCTGAGCGCGTGACGCAAAACAACGACGCGCGTTGGCAGCCCCTTGGCGCGGGCGGTGCGGATGAAATTGCTGTGCATCACTTCAATCAAACTGCCGCGCATCACCCGCCCGATGGTCGCCACGTTGATGAACGTCAGCAAGGCAATGGGCAACAGCATGAAGCGGAGCTCAAAATCGTTCCAGCCACCAGCAGGCAACCATTTCAGACCAATGGCAAATACGATGATCAGGATCGGCCCCATCACAAAACTCGGCACCGCGTTGCCGATACTGCCAATCAACATCACCAGATAGTCCACAGCACTGTTTTGTCGCAACGCCGCCAGGATGCCAAGGGCAACGCCAATGAACAAGGAAAGCACAATGGCGCTGCCACCAATCACCAGCGACACCGGGAGAGCGTTGGCCACAAGGTCATTGACAGACCAATCTGCATAACGAAACGACGCGCCCAGATCCCCTTGCAGCAAGCTCTTGAGGTACAAGAGGTACTGCTGCCAAAGCGGCAGATCCAGGTGGTATTTGGCCTGCAAATTGGCCAGCACCGCAGCAGAGACTTTGCGTTCGGTATCGAACGGGCCGCCAGGCGTCGCGTGCAAAAGTAAATAGCACACAGTAATCACCACCAGCATGGTGGGAATCGCCGCCAACACGCGGCGCAAGATGTAAGACCACATCAGTCAGCGCTCAATGCTTGATGATGTAGAGATCTTTGGATCGGAACCGGTCCTGCGCGTTTTCAAGCGAGTAGCCGCCGACATACGACTTGACCAGGCGGGGCATGGAATATTGCAGCAGAGGAATCATCGGATAGTCCTCCATGATCATTTTTGAAGCCTGCGTGAGTAATGCACGTCGCTTGCCTGCATCAGCGCTTTGCGAAGCTTGGTTGATCAGGTCTTCCGCGGCCCGGTTGCAGTTGAAATTGTTGTTTTGGTCGGAATCGCAGCGCACCAGCGCCAGAAAAGTAGTGGCATCGTTGTAGTCTGCCACCCAGCCGTTGCGCGCGATCTGAAACGCGCCGTCATGGCGCTTTTTCAGCAGCACCTTGAACTCCATGCTCTCCGTGTCGATGAGCAGGCCCAGTTTGGTCTTCCACTCGGAGGCCGCAAACACCGCCATCTTCTTGTGGTATTCGCTCGTGTTGTACGAGAAAGAAAATTTGGTGCCCGACTTGACGCCAGCTTGTTGAAGCAAATTTTTGGCCTCTGCCACCCGCTTTTCCATCGGCCAGGTGGCCCAGTCGTAAGCCGTGACGTCTGCGCCATTGGTGCCCTTCACAATCGCACCATAGGCAGGTGCTTGACCATCGGCCGTCACTCGTTGTGCCAGGATGTCGCGATCGAGCACCATGGATAAGGCCTTGCGCACCCGCACGTCCGTGAACGCTGGATCTTTAGTCTGATAAGAGTAATAGCGCAGACCCAGCATGGGCGAGTTGCGAATTTCCTTGGGATACTGAGCCTTGTACTTTTCATAGGTGCCAGGCGGAAGCTGATAGACCCAGTCGTTCTCGCCCGACTCATAAAGCTTGACATCCGCATGGCCATCTTCAATTGGCAGGAACGTAACTTTCGTTAATTGAACATTCGCGGCATCCCAGTATTGCGGATTTTTCTCGATCACTATGCGGTTGTTGACCTGCCATTCCTTGAGCGTGTAGGCGCCGTTGCTGACCAGCTTGCCGGGCTTGGTCCAGTCTTTACCAAATTTCTCCAGCGATGCCTTATGCACCGGTCCGAGGTTGTTGTTGCTCATCAACTCAGGTAAAAAACCCACTGGAAAAGCGGTCTTGACCTCCAGCGTCAGTTTATCGATCGCCTTGACTCCGATAACCGAAGGCGGTTTGACCCCCTTGGCCACATCAGCTCCGTTAAGAAGAAAAATGCCAAACGTTGCAGCGTAGGTAGAGGCCGTCTTGGGGTCCACAAACCGGCGAATGGCAAATACAAAATCTTCAGCCGTCACTGGATCACCATTGGACCACTTGGCGTTGTTGCGCAGCTTGAACACCCAGGTTGTTGCATCCACCTGCTTCCAGCTCTCCGCCACACCGGGTACGGTCTTGCCGTTGGCATCATTTGCAGTCAGGGGCTCAAACAGATCCCGCGTCAGGTTGTTGGCACCCACAGACTCGGCAAGAGCCGGATCCAACGTTTCAGGCTCGGAACCGTTGTTGCGGATCAGGGTCTGGCTCGCGTGCAACTGCACGCCGGGGGGGATGATGGCGGCTTGTGTCACTGCAGAAAAAGCAACGGTCAAAGCAAGGGTCAGCAAGCTCTTGTTGATGATGCATGGGTTCATAGTTTGTTTCCGTAGAACGGGGTTGTCGCGACTACTGAAGCTGAGTAGCCTGCGGCATCTCCTGTAAACAGTCCATTGTCCCGCAGTTGTGCAAACAATCGACTACGGTCAACGTTGCAACTGGCTTGTGTCGATATCAACATATTTCCAGAAGTCACGCGAAATCGGATGTCGACGGTAACCCAGCAGCCACGGCTGCATCATGTCGGTGCGCAGGCGGTGAGTGGCAAACTTGTAGGGCATGTAGGCGACCATGATCTTGACCAGTTGCTGCATGATGGCCAACCGCTCAGGGCCATCCGGTAGCAACTGTTGCTGCCGGTACAGTTTGTCAAATTCTGCATTTTCAAATCGGGCCAGGTTTCCCTCGCCCTTGCCGGGTCCATATCCCAGGCCCAAGGCACCGGCCCCATCCGGCGTCGAGGCGCTGTAGCCCAGACCCCACATCATCAGCTTGCCCACTCGCGCAGACTTCAGGTTCTCTGGCCACTTGGCAGTTTTAAATTCGATCTTGATCCGTGCGGCATTCATGCTCTTTTTCCAGATCTCGTTGCGCTCCCGGGAAGTGGCATCTGGCTGTGTGGCGTATTCCAACACCAACGGCTTGCCATCCGGCATGTCTCGCCAGCCATCGCCATCGCGATCCACGTAGCCATATAAATCTAGGAGCGCCGCTGCGCGCGCAGGGCTGAACTCACTCATTTCAGTCTTGAACTTGGCGTCGTAACCATAGGTGCTGGGTTGGATTGGTCCCTGGGCGGGAATGGCCTGATTGCGCCGCGGCAAGCGAATTTCTTCTTCGGTGTGGTACGCCAACGCAATCGCGCGACGCAGAGCCACCTTTTCAGGCGTATAGCCGCCCAGCAAGGGATGCTCCATGTTCATGTAGGTTACGGTCACGTCGGGGATCGCCACGCGATCCATTGATATTCTCTTTTTGACGAGATTGGGCGCGAGTTGGTTATTGGGGATAGCCTGGTAAGAAAAAGCCTCCGGCAACAAAAACAAAAAATCATGCTCCTTGCCCAAAAAAGAGAGCCAACGCGGCTGGACTTCCTCAATCACAGAAATCTCCACCCGGTCCACCATGGGCAGGCGCTTGCCCTTCATCAAGCGGTATATCTCCTGGGAACGAGGATCATCAGCAGCTGGCTCTGCCTCATAGAACTCTTCCCGGTAATTGGGGTTTTTGACAAAGGTCATCTTGGATGAGCGCGTCCACTCATTCAACTTGAACGGCCCCGTTCCTACCGGGTGCTCCATGATCTTGTCCCCGTACCTTTCCACGACCTCACGCGCGACGGCGCCAAACGTGCCGGCATCCGCCAAAGAGTAAATGAACCGGGGCCTAGTCTCCTCCATTTTGAATTGAAGGGTGTAGCGATCCAGCGCACGAATGCCTTCGACCTCTTTGTCATAGTTGAAACTGGCACCCGGTTTCTCTGCTTCCCTGCGCAAGGCGTCCATGCCGATCAGCTTCTCTTCCTCCAAGTCGCTAAATATTGGACTTTTTGTCTTGGGATCAAAAAAACGTTTGTAGCTGTACACATAGTCCTGGGCCGTCAGCTCGCGCTTCTTGCCGCCAAAGGCGGCATCGTCAGAAAAATATATCCCGGGCTTGATCTGGATCGTGTAGGTTCGAAAGTCGGCGCTGATTACCGGCATGCCCACGGCCACTCTGGGTCGGACCTTCACCGGGCGGGCCAAGTAATCGTAGCCATACAAGGAATCAAACATGCTGGAAGTCGCAATACGCGAATAAACATCAGAAATCTGGGCTGGGTCAAACCCAGTCTCAGCAATTTCAAACGCGTAACGCAGAATCTTCTCACCGGGTCGATCCTGGGCATGCAACCCAACAGATCCAAAAAAGGCTGCCAAAACACAGCCCCAAACGCGTAAAAAATATATCTTCATAGTCAGAAACACCAATGCCCAATCAAACTGCCGCAAGCATAATCGCGCCGGTCCGATACTCCATGGGCGTTTCCCCCAATTCAAACCAATATGTTCCCTTATATTTTGAGACGGGTCTGGCAGATGGTCCCCACCTTGCTGGGTGTGATCTTGCTGATTTTCTTTTTGTTCAAATTTTTTGGCGGTGACCCGGCCGAGATCATGGCAGGTATGAAGGCTTCGCCAGAGCGCTTGGCATCCCTGCGTGCCCAGTTGGGTCTGGACAAATCAGTGTGGGAGCAACTCTGGGTGTTCGTCCAGCAGATCTTCACCTTTGAGTGGGGCAAGAGTTGGACGACGAACGAGTCCATCTCAAACATCTTCGCCACGCGTCTGCCCGCCACACTGACCATCATGACTCCCATCCTGGTGCTTGAAGTCGTGTTGGCCATCATTGCCGGATTGGCCGTCGCCTACGTCCGTGGCAGCCTCACCGACCGGGCCATCATGATTGTCACCACTGTAGCGCTGTCGGTCAGTTTTCTGGTCTACATCATCGTAGGACAGTACCTGTTTGGTTTCGTGCTGGGCTGGTTTCCCGTGCAGGGCTGGAGCAACAGTATCTGGACCAACCTCGTCACCTATGCACCCTTACCCGTATTTCTGGCGGTGCTGGTCAGCCTGGCGCCCCAAACGCGGCTCTACCGCAGCTTCTTTCTGGATGAAATTGGCCAGGATTATGTTCGCACTGCGCGCGCCAAGGGTGTCCCGGAAAACACCATTTTGCTCAAGCATGTGCTCCGCAATGCCCTAATACCCATCCTGACCAATGTGGGCAGTAGCTTGCCCGGCGTTTTTATTGGCTCATTTTTAATCGAGGTCTTTTTCTCAATTCCCGGGTTGGGCCGCGAGATCCTCACCGCCGTGAATCGCAGCGATTACCCGGTCATTCAAGCGGCAACGGTCTATCTGGCAGCCCTCACGATGGTCATCAACCTGATCACCGATGTTTTGTACAAATTTGTCGACCCCAGGGTGGTACTGAAATGACGACTGATCCAACGCAAGCGCTACCTCGCTCCCCCGGGGTTTGGCCACAAGCATGGGCCCGCCTGAAAACCGATCGAGTGGGTATGGTGTCGCTCTATGTCACGGTGTTTTTCATCGCTCTGGTGATTCTGGCCCAGCTGGGACTGGTCGCCAGAGACTGGCAAAAGGAGGTAGGAACGCCCTTTGCGCCGCCTCACTTTGTCGGCAAGATAACGGATGGTTCGCAGTCTGCCGTAGTGGATACGATTGCTGGCCCCAATGTGGATATCAGAGATGTAGACCCACTGGCACCACGCTATGAAGAGTGGCGCGAGCGTGCCGCCCAGTTCAAGACAACCGTCATTGAAAAGTCAGACACACTGCCCTTTGGCGGCGACCAGTTGGGGCGTGATGTGTTGAGCAAGGTGATGAAGGGGGCACAAGTCTCCATCACCGTTGGGTTGGCTGCGGCCCTGTTTGCCACCCTGATCGGCACCCTGTTGGGTGCTATCGGAGGCTATTTCGGCGGCTGGGCTGGGGACTTTCTGGAATGGGTCTATAAC
>CALRWE010000072.1:0-20516 GCA_943371745.1 Rhodoferax sp. OV413 | reverse complement strand
CAGCCACAGCCTTTGAACATCGCCACGTCGCCAGTCGTCATGGCCTGCGCATGCAGCGTGTCGTCGTCAGGACGGGCCAGCACCTGGTGAGCCCATTCGGACAACACCCATTGCGTGGCAGGGCCGCGGTAGGTGCAGATCAGACGCAGCGGCACACAGTCGCGGTGCCAGCGGCTGCAGGCATTGTGGTTGACCAAATCGAGCCGCAACCGCACGGTGTTGCTGCCTGTCAGTTTGGCAAACACGGCCACGTGAGCAGCCACATCCGCGACGAACTCATCGCGGGCGGGGTGGTGTGGCGTGTTGCAGGCATCGCAGGTGGCGTGCACCGCGTCCCAAGCCTGATGCGGTTCGAGCGTCAGCCGGGCAGTGGGTAAAGCGTCGGCTGGCAGTGCGTTCAACCAGTCGATACCCGCCCAGCCGGGGCGTTGCCACAACGCCAACTCGATGCCGGGCTGCTCAATGGTGTGCAGTGTTTGTGCGCTTATCCCCACTCGAACAGCTGATGGAGTTGATCCAGCAACAAGCAGCAACGTTGTAGCGGGGCCTGTGGCCATGTCAGCGTCTTGCACAAGCCACCACCCATGTTGCATCGGCCTCAATGGCGTCGCAGGCATCGATCAACTGGCCGTTGACTTTTCCGGCCAGTGTGGCTTTGGCCAGTCCCGCACCGATGGATTCAGCGACACGGTAGGGTGTGATGCCTGACGGGTAGGTGCGCACCGACCCGTCAGGCAGGGTCAGGGTGATGTCGGAGGTTTTTTGACCACCGGGATTGTCTGGAATCATGTTTTTTTCTGGATGCTCAGAGTTGCGTTGGGTTGGGCACATCGCCATAGACTTTGTGGGGGTCAAACGTCTTGTGCTCTTCCATGAACTGCAGCGCGCCGCTGTGCAGGTGGACCGCGCGGTAAAAACAACTGCGGTAGCCAACATGACAACTTGCACCGCTGCCCGCTACCTGCACGCGCAGCCACACGGCGTCCTGGTCATCGTCAATGCGCATTTCAATGACTTCCTGGGTCAGGCCGCTGGTTGCCCCTTTGTGCCAAAGCACCTGGCGGCTGCGGCTGAAATAGTGCGCTTCACCGGTGGCGAGCGTGCGTTTCAGGGCTTCGTGATTCATGTAGCACACCATCAGCAATTCACCGGACGCCGCATCGGTGGTGACGCAGGTGATCAATCCCTGCTCATCAAATTTGGGTGCCAGTACCGAACCCTCTTCGACTTGTTCGATGCTGGTTCGTTGCGCAAAGGCTCCACTTGTGTCAGACATGGTGGCTTCCTTGCCGCGCTGTGGCGCGGATGGCGGCCAGCACCTCGTGGCGCGCTTGTGCGTCGGTGCGATAGAGCCCCAGCAGGCGCTGGGTCACGGTGCTGGAGCCGGGTTTGTAGGCGCCGCGCATGGTCATGCACATGTGTTCGGCTTCAATCACCACAGCCAGCCCGCGGGGTTGCAAGGCGTCATAAATGGTGTCGGCAATCTGGCTGGTGAGCCGCTCCTGGATTTGCAGGCGCTTGGCATATAAGTCCACCACCCGCGCCAGTTTGCTCAGGCCGACCACTCGCTTGCCCGGCAGGTAGGCGATGTGCGCCAGGCCCACGATGGGGACCAAGTGGTGCTCGCAATGCGACTCGAACCGGATGTTGCCCACTAGCACCATGTCATCGTAGCCAGCGGCTTCCTCGAATGTGGCTGAGAGCACCGCAGTAGGGTTTTCTTCGTAGCCCGAAAAAAACTCGCGGTAGGCGCGGGCCACCCGGTTGGGCGTGTCTAGCAGGCCCTCTCGGGTCGGGTCGTCGCCAGCCCAGCGCAGCAGGGTGCGCACTGCGGCCTCAACCTCCGCCAGCTCGGGGCGTGGTGTGGCTGCAGCCTGTGGCAGGTCTGTGAGATTCATGTTGCGCTCCACGGCGGGCCGATGCTCATGCGTTCTCCACTTCCTCAGTGCGTTCCCATGATGGAAACGGGTCCGGCAACCCCGCCCAGCCCTTCATGCCCTTGCGGGTCTCGGTAAAGTTCAGGTGCGCGGCTTTCCAGGCTTTCTCAATCGCGGGGCGGTCCAGGTTTTGGCCGATGAACACCACCTCGTTGAGGCGGTCGCCATAGGGTTCTTTCCAGTTGTGCCGGATGCCCGCACGCTCCGGGCTGCCTGCAGCAGGCCAGCGCTCGCGCGGCACTGCTGCCCACCACTGACCCACGGGCTCGTGGGTGGCGACGTTGCCGGCGCGCGAGTAGCTCAGCACCCAGTTGGGGCGACTGGCCAGCCACACATAGCCTTTGGCGCGCAGCAGGCCGGGAAAGCTTGCTTCCATGAAGTCCGAAAAACGCTTGGGGTGCAGCGGGTCCACGCTGCGCAGCACAAAGCTGCCGATGCCATAGGCCTCGGTCTCGGGCGTGTGCTTGCCTTCGAGTTCACGCGCCCATCCGGGCATGGCCGCTGCGCGTTCCAGGTTGAATTTGTTTGTGCCCAGAATCTTGTCAAGTGGCACGCGCCCATGGTCGGCATACACGATCTCGGCCACCGGGTTGAGCGCCGTGATGACGGCAGCCACCTCGGCGCGGCGCTTGATGTCCACCAGGTCGATCTTGTTGATGACCACCACGTCGGCAAATTCAATTTGTTCCATGAGCAGGGTCGCCAGGCTGCGGTTGTCGTCCTCGCCCGCGGTTTCACCGCGCTGGGCCAGCAGATCTTTGCTGGTGTAGTCGTTGAGCAGGTTCAGGGCGTCGACCACGGTCACCATGGTGTCGATGCGGGCTACATGGTTGAGTGACTCGCCTTCCTCGTCCTCAAAGTCAAAAGTGGAGGCCACCGGCAATGGCTCGCCAATGCCGGTGGATTCAATCAGCAGGTAGTCAAAGCGGCCCTCGGCGGCGAGCTTTCTGACCTCGATCAGCAAGTCCTCACGCAGGGTGCAGCAGATGCAGCCGTTGCTCATCTCCACCATTTTTTCTTCGGTGCGCGACAGCGCGGCGCCGGCGTTAGTAGCGCTCTTGCTGACCAGGGAGGCGTCAATATTGACCTCGCTCATGTCGTTGACGATGACGGCCACGCGCAGGCCTTCGCGGTTGGCCAGGATGTGGTTGAGCAGGGTGGTCTTGCCCGCGCCGAGAAAGCCGGACAACACAGTAACCGGGAGACGTTTATCTTGCATGGTGATGGATGGTTTATGAGTAAATTAGCCTTCTATCCGGCGTTTTATATGGGTTTAATGTCTAAATTCAATAGCTGAAAGGTGTCAATTCAGCTTCATGCCGGCGGCAATCTGGCTCACGTTGTGGCGCATCAGCTGCAGGTAGGTGGCGCCTGGCTGGCCCGCGCGGGAGAGGGCGTCGGAGTACAGGGCTACACCCACGGTGACGCCCGCGTCCCGACTGAGCTGGGCCATCAGGCGGGGGTTACTCATGTTTTCCACAAACACCGCGCGGATTTTTTCGCGCTGGATTTGCCGGATGAGTTGAGCCACCTGTTTGGCGCTGGGCTCGACGTCGGTGTTCACCCCCTGCGGTGCCAAAAACTGGATCTGGTAGCGCGCACCCAGGTAACCAAAGGCATCGTGTGAGGTGATGACCTTGCGCTGGGCGGGTGTCAAGCCGGCGAACTGGGCTTGGGCCCAGGTGTCGAGCGCCTGCAGTTCTTTGATGTAGGCGTCGGCATTGGTCCGGTAGGTGGCTGCACCCGCCGGGTCCACCCGGGTCAGGCCTGCGGCGATGTTGCGCACGTAGATCACCACGTTGTGGGGGTCCTGCCAGGCGTGGGGGTCGATGGTCCCGTGCGAATGCCCGCTGTGGCCTTTGTGCTTGTCAGCGCCTGGGGCTGGCGCCGGCGTGAGCCCTTTGAGGCCGGTGGTGGCGACTACCTTGTCACCCTTGTAGCCGGCGGCCTTGGCCAGCTTGTCGGCCCAAGGCTCAAAGCCCAGGCCGTTGGTGACCAGCAGTTGTGTGGTCAGCAGGGTCTTGGCATCGGTCGGGCGGGGCTCAAAGCTGTGGGCGTCCTGGTCGGGGCCGACCAGGGTGGTCACCTTCACGCGCGGGCCACCGACCACACTCACCAAATCCCCCAGAATGCTGAAGCTGGCGGTCACGGCAACAGGCTCGGCGGCCGGGGCTGCCAAGGGGATGGAGAGTGCCAGCGCAAGGCTGACCAGAAGAAAACGACGGTTGGTGTGCATGGGTAAACCTAGAGGACAAAGTGACAGGAAGAGGGGTGTAAAAGCGTGGCAAGAGCGGCAGCAGGCTCAGGCCACCCGGTGCGAGGTGGTCCACCAGCGCGGCAACCAGCCGCCCGGGGCGAGCAAGAGCGAACCGACATACAGTGCCCCGGCGCAGCCAATAATGGTGGGCCCCGAGGGGGTGTCGAGGTGGTAGGACAGCAGCAAGCCGGCCATGCCCGCCAGCGCGGCTTGTGCACTGGCGTTGAGCAGTTGGGCGGGCAGGGTGTCGTGCCACAGGCGGCTGGATACCGCCGGAATCATCATCAACCCCACGGCCATGAGCGTGCCCAGGGTCTGAAACCCCGCCACCAGATTCACCACCACCAGCATCAGGAATGCCTGGTGCCAAAACCAGCTGCCCAGGCGTTGGCCAGCGCCCCGGTTGGCGCTGCGGCTGGCATTGAGAAACACCGGGTCGAATGTTTCAAGCACCAGGCCGCGGTACATCAGCGCCAGGGCCAGCAGGCTGGCCGTGGCGACACCGGCCACCAGCAACAGGCCGCTGTGGTCCACGCCGAGCGCACTGCCAAACAGCAGGTGCAGCAAGTCGAGCTGGGTGCCAGCCCATGAGATGAGGGTCACGCCCAAGGCCAGCGCCATCAGGTACAGGGCGGCCAGGCTGGCGTCTTCCTTGAGGGGGGTGAGTCGGCTCACCCAGCCTGCCAGGCCGGCGACCAGCATGCCTGCCAGTACCCCGCCCAGCGCCATGGCGGTGACAGAAACACCGGCCACCATGTAGCCGACTGCCACACCCGGCAAGACCGCGTGGCTCAGGGCATCGCCCAGCAGGCTCATGCGCCGCAGCGTCAAAAACACCCCCAGGGGCGCTGCGCTCAGGGCCAGCGCCAGGGTAGCCACCAGCGCGCGGCGCATGAAGGCGAATTCGGCAAACGGGCCGATCAGGAGATCCCACAGCAGGGCCGTGCTGGCTGTCATGCGTCCACCTCGCACAGGTCTGCCGTCTCGTCCCAGGCCTCGGCCATGGCGCGGGCCCGCTGCAGGTTGGCAGGTGTGAGCACCTCGCCGGTCGGGCCCCAGGCCACCAGCTCGCGCGCCAGCAGCAGCGTTTGCGGGAAATACTGACGCGCCTGCGCCTCATCGTGCAGCACGGCAATCACCGTGCGCTGTTGCTGGTGCCACTGCTGCACCAGGCCCAGCAGGCTGGCGGTGGTTTTGGAGTCCACCGCGTTGAAGGGCTCGTCGAGCAGAATCACATCGGCGTTTTGCACCAGCAGGCGGGCAAACATCACCCGCTGCAGCTGGCCGCTGGACAGCGTGCCCAGGCTGCGCCGCTCAAAGCCTTGCAGGCCCACGCTGTGCAAGGCGGCAAATACCTCTGCCATGAGTGCCGGGCTGACCCGGCCAAACGCCCCCAGGCTGCCCCAATAGCCCAGCAGCACGCAGTCGCACACATCCATCGGAAAGCTGCGGTCTATCTCGCTGACCTGCGGCAAATAGGCCATGCGCAGCGGGTCGGGCTGCAGGGTCAGCGCGCCCGAGTCGCCGCCCATCCGGGGCAGCAGGCCCACCAGGCGCTTGAGTAAGGTACTTTTGCCCGACCCGTTGGGCCCCATCACGGCGGTGAGCGAGCCGTGGGCAAAGTGCCCGCTGATGTGGTGCAGCGCCGGGTGCTGGCGGTAGCTCACTGTCAGGTTGTCCAGCGTGATGACCGGCTGGAGTGTGGCCTGCTGTGCCCTCATACCGGCGCGGCCTCCAGGGTGGCCCACAGCACCGCCAGCCACAGCAGTACCAGTGCAGGCAACACGGCCAGCACCCGCAGCCAGGCGGGCCAGGCCAGCACGCTGCGCCGGGGGGGCTTTGGGATGGTTGGGGAGGGTGGCATGGGCGAGGGTTCTTTACAAAGAGCGGTGAGCAGGAGACCGAATTGAGGAGATAATGCAACTCGATTGCGTCAGATTCTAATGCAACTTGGTTGCATTAAGTGTTGAGTTGTTTTGCAATTGAGTTGCAGTAAATTTCAAATCGCCCATAACGGGTTCCCACAGCCGCAGCACCCCATGACCCAAACTCACGCCCGACCCATGCCACCCACCAGCCTGGCCGGTGACGCCATTGATGCCTTGCTGTCGGCCCACGGCCTGCGCCGCACCAGTGCGGCGCGCCGCGTCCTGGGCTGGCTGCTGGCCCACCCCGACACCACGTACACCCATGCCCAGTTGCAAGTGGCGTTGCAAGGGGATGACGCCTTGGCCGATGGCGTGGCGCTGGACCGGGTCACGCTGTACCGGCTGATTGACCGGCTCACGCAAGTGGGCCTGCTGCTGTGCCGGGTGGACAGCCAGCGCGTGCGCCGCTACCAGGCCATGCCGACCAGCGTGCACGCCATCCCCCACTTTGAGTGCCAGAGCTGCCACCGCGACAGCCCGCTGGCCGGAGCCTTGCAGGCCAATGCGCTGGACCTGGAGCGCGCCGCCCAGACCGCCCTGGAGGCCCTCAAGGCGCTGGGCTACCAGGGCTTGAGCCTGGACTTTGCGGTGCGCGGCGTGTGCGCCGACTGCGCCACGGGCACCGCCAGCCTGGCTTTGGACGAGCCGCACCCATGATCCGGACCCGAGCGCTGACCTACCGCTACGCCAGGGGCCCGCACTTGTTGTTCCCCGATGTGGATGTGGCCCAGGGCGCCGTGCTGCTGCTCACCGGTCCGTCAGGTTGCGGCAAGTCCACCTGGCTGGCGCTGGCGGCGGGTCTGGCCACGCCCGCCTCGGGCGAGATGACCGTGGCGGAGCAGCGCCTGGGGGCTTTGAACAACATCGCCGCCGATGCCTGGCGCGCCAGAACCATTGGTTTTTTGCCCCAAAAACTGCACCTGAGTGCGGCCCTGACTGTGCAGCAAAACCTGGCGCTGGCCCAGTGGGCCTGTGGCCAGCCCGAAGACCCGGTGCGCATTGGCGCTGCCCTGACAGCGCTGGGGGTACAAGACCTGGCCCGGCGCAAACCCTCGCAACTCTCCGGCGGGCAGGCCCAGCGCGTGGCGCTCGCCCGTGCGGTGCTCATGCAGCCGCAAGTAATACTGGCCGACGAGCCCACCGCCAGCCTGGACGATGCCTCGGCTGCCGCCGCTGTAGGCCTGCTGCTGGAGGCGGCCCGGGCGCAAGGCGCCACGCTGGTGATTGCCACCCACGACGCCCGGGTGGCCGCGCTCATTCCACGGGGAAATAATGGCAAAAGTGGCTTCCAGCCACTGAATCTATTGCCTTAACAGCTATGAAAAACAAAGCATGAAGACCCTCACGCTGGCCTGGCGCTACCTGTGGTCACGCCCCCTGGGCGCGGCACTCAACCTGCTGCTGTTGAGCCTGGGGCTGGCCAGCATCGCCTTTTTGGTGCTGGTGGGGCACCAGCTCAACAAAGCCTTTGAGCGCGACCTGGCCGGCATTGACCTGGTGGTGGGGGCCAAGGGCAGCCCCATGCAGTTGATTTTGTCGGGTGTGTTTCACATTGATGTGCCGCCCGGCAACATCCCCCTGCAGGCTGTCAAGGCACTTGAGAAACACCCGATGGTGGCCAGCATCATTCCGATCAGCCTGGGCGATAACTACCAGGGCTTTCGCATTGTGGGCACCTCGCACGCCTACCCAGCGCACTACCAGGCCATGCTGGCGCAGGGCAGCCTGTGGAATGCCCCCATGCAGGTGGTGGTGGGCGCCACGGCCGCGCGCCAGTTGGGCCTTGCGCTGGGCAGCAGCTTTGTGGGCTCCCACGGCTTGGGCGCCGGGGGCCACGCCCATGGTGAGAACCCTTACGTGGTGACCGGCCTTCTGGCACCCAGCGGCAGCGTGCTGGACCGCCTGATCCTGACCGACACCGCTTCGGTCTGGAAGGTGCACGAGGACTACACCGCAGTGGACGCCGACGACCGCGCCGTGATGGAAGACGAGCGGGAGCTCACCCTGGCGCTGGTGCGTTACAAAACACCCATGGCCGCTGTGAGCCTGCCCCGCCATGTCAACACCAGCACCGAGATGCAGGCCGCCGCACCGGCCCTGGAGATCACCCGGCTCCTGAGCATGCTGGGCATCGGTACCGACGTTCTGCGGGCCTTTGCCGGCGTGCTCTTGCTCACCGCCGGCTTGAGCGTGTTCATTGCCTTGTGGAGCGCTGTGCGGGAGCGCCGTGCCGACCTGGCGCTGCTGCGCATGCTGGGCGCCCCACCGGGCAAAATTGCGGTGCTGTTGTTGACCGAGGCTTTGTGGCTGGGCGTACTGGCGTCGCTCTTGGGCGTTGCACTGGGGCAAGGCATGGCGGCGCTGATTGGCTGGATGCTGTCGCTGGACAACTCCCTGCTGATTGGCGGCCTGGTCTGGCCGCCCGGGTTGGGGGTGGTGCCGGCGCTGGCCCTGGGGGTGTCGCTGGCCGCTGCGGCGTTGCCAGCGCTGGGGGCCTACCGGGTGCGGGTGTTTGAACTTCTTCAATCGAGATAAATCAGGTTCTTTGACGTAAAAAAGGTGAATTTATGAAAAAAATGCTTCTGGCCAGCGTATCCATTACCTTATTCGCTACTTTATCAATAGCAGCCGACTCGCATGGTGACAAGGAACGAAAGGAAGACGTAGCCCGCCACCGTGCCATGGCGACGGCCCATGAGACGGCCGCCAAATGCCTGGAGTCGGGCAAAAAAGAAGACGCCTGTTACAAGGACCTGCAAGCCGCCTGCAAGGGTTTGGCCATTGGCAAGTTTTGCGGCATGAAGCACGCGCACTAAGATCGATTCCATCTGTCACTGGGGGTGTTCATGAAGTTTGGTTTTATGCAGTCGGCGATTTCTGTGGCGGCGCTGTGCGCGGCCCTGGTGCCCATGGCGGGGTTGGCGCAACTGAGTTCGCCCATTGAAGGCGCCTTGCCCGGCGGCAGCGGCCCCGGTGTGCACAGCCCGAACAGCCCCTTTGCCCCCTTGCCTCATCGCACCGACGTGTTGCCCTGGTCGGTGTTGACCGATGTGAAAACCCGGATCAGCAAAAACCGCGTGTTCCCGGTGTTTCCCCCGGCCGTGCTGGCTTTGAAGGACAAGACCCAGCGCATCCAGGGTTTCATGATGCCGCTGGAGCCGGGTGAAAAGCAAAAGCACTTTTTGATCAGTTCAGTGCCCCTGACTTGCTCCTTTTGTGTGCCCGGCGGCCCCGAGAGCATGGTGGAGATCAAGACCAAAACCCCCGTCAAATACACCATGGAACCCGTGGTGGTGGAGGGGCGCCTCTCAGTGATGACCGACGATGAATACGGCTTGTACTACCGCATTGTTGACGCAGTCAGCGTGAAATAGGGCCTGCCAGGATGGTTGACCGCAGATTGTTCAGGACGCCGCGCGCACTATGGGCGCTTGGCTTGCTGATGCTGGCTCTGCTGCTGAGTCAGAGCCTGGGGCTTTGGCATGGCGTTGTGCACGGGCCGATCCACGGCGCTTCAGCCAACCTGGCGGCACAGATTTTTAGCGGGCATGGAACTCAGGACGGTCACGAAGCGCATGACGGCCATGACGGTCATGACGGTACAGAGGTCAGCCCACAGTGCCGCTTGTATGACCAGTGCAGCCATGGCGATGCGCTGGTGCAGGTGTCTGTGCTGGCCCTGCCGCTGGACCTCAGGTCTTTTGTTTTATGGGTTCTTGTGGGTCTGGCACAGGCCCGCTGGCAAGCGCATTTTCAGGCGCGTGCCCCTCCGCTGGTTCGCTGAATTTCGCTTTTCCCCAGCCGCGCTTCGCCCCCCGGATTGGAGGCGTGAGCCTGCGGCTTGCTCTTGATTCAACGGACCTTTCATGAAAAAAATCTCATTCGCCCTCATTTCACTGGGCTCACTGGCTGCTGCCCCGGCCATCGCTCAAACCCCTGCCGGGGCCACTTTGGCCCCCGTGACTGTCACGGGCAATCCGCTGGGTAATGTCGACGGCATAGCCCCCGTGGCCCAACTCTCGGGACTGGCGCTGCTGTTGCGCGCCCAATCCACCCTGGGTGAAACGCTGGACGGCACCCCCGGCATCAGCAGCACCTACTTTGGCCCCAACGCCAGCCGCCCGATCATTCGGGGCCTGGACGGTGACCGCATCCGCATCCTGAACAACGGCGGCGCGGTGGTGGACGCGTCCGGCCTGAGCTACGACCATGCCTCTACCAGCGACCCGATCAGCATCGAGCGCATTGAAGTGCTGCGCGGACCGGGCGCCTTGCTCTACGGCGGCAGTGCGGTGGGCGGTGTGGTCAATGTGATTGACAACCGCATTCCGCGCGAGCCTTTGTTTGATGCCCGGGGCGGTGTGGGTGGCAAGGTCGATCTGGGTCTGAGCAGCGGCAACGCAGGCAAGGGCGCCGGGCTTTTGTTGGAGGGGGGCAGCGACCGCTACACCCTGCATGCCGACGTGTTTGACCGCCGCAGCGACGATGTGTCGGTGCCGGTGGAACTGGCCTGCAGCAAGCCGGGTTCACCCGCGTTGGCCAACAAGATCTGTAATTCGGCCAGCCAGAGTCGGGGCGGGGCGGTGGGTGGCTCGGTGTTTTTCAATCAGGGCTACCTGGGCGCCTCGGTCAGCGACTTCAAGAGCAACTACGGCACGGTGGCTGAGGACGAAGTGACCATTGGCATGAAGTCCAGGCGCTACGCGGTGGAGGGCGAGGTGCGTGGCTTGACTGGGTGGGTGCAAAGCGTCAAGGGCCAGTTGGGCCGCACGGTGTATGAGCACACCGAGTTTGAGGGGGTTGAGACGGGCACCGTGTTCAAGAGCAGCGGCACCGATGTGCGCGTGCAAGCGCGCCACGCCAAACTGGGGCCTCTGGACGGTGTGGTGGGTTTGCAGATGGACAGCGGCCGCTTTTCTGCCGACGGCGAAGAGGCCTTTGCGCCTCACAGCCAAACCCGCCAAAACGCCGTATTTGTGCACGAAGAACTGCCTACCACCTGGGGCCGGCTGAGTTTTGGCGCCCGCGTGGAATCGGTCAAGGTCGAGTCCCTGGGCAACCCCACAGCAGACCGGTTCACTCCGGCCAGCCGCAGCTTCACGCCCGGCAGCTACGCGCTGGGGGCCTTGTGGAACGTGGCACCGGGCTGGCAGGTCAGCAGCAACCTGGCTTATTCGGAGCGGGCGCCCAAAGACTATGAGCTGTTTGCCAACGGCCCGCACCTGGCGACCAATGCCTATGAATTAGGCAACTCCGAGCTGGCACTGGAGCAGTCCACCAACCTGGATGTGGGCGTGAACTGGAAGGCCGGCGCCAACCGTTTCGGGGTCAGCGCCTTTCTCAACCGCTTCAACAACTACATTGCCCTGAACGCCTCCGGCAGCGTGCAAGACGACTTGCCCGAGTACCTCTACACCCAGACGCAGGCCCGGTTCAAAGGGCTGGAGGCGAGTGGCAATATGCGTTTGCTGGAAGGCGCCCGCACGGTGGACCTGGAGCTGCGCGGTGACTTGGTACGCGCCCTCAACACCCAGACCGGTCAGGCCCTGGCCCGCATTGCACCGGCACGCGTCGGTGCAACGGTGGTGCTGGCCCAAGGCCCATGGAGTGCCCGCGTAGGTGCGAACCGCGCTGCCGCTCAAACCCATGTGCCTGCAGAGGAGCTGAGCACCGGCGGCTATACGCTCTGGAATGCGTCCCTGGCCTACCGCACCCTAGCGGGTGCGGCCAACCTTCTGTGGTTTGCGCGACTGGACAACCTGAGGAACGAGCTGGCCTATTCCGCCAGTTCCATCCTGACCCAGACCGCGCCCGGCAAGGCGCCCTTGCCGGGTCGCAGTGTGAAGCTGGGCCTGCAGGTCAGCTTCTAGGCCCCGCGCCGGGTCGGGCTGCGTCGCTGCGTGCTGGTGCGGCGGGATAGGTGAAAATTGGGTCATGACCCAAGCCACCGATTCCCCGCCCGCCATTACGCTGGCTCAAGCTTTCTGGTACTGGCTCAAGCTGGGTTTCATCAGCTTTGGCGGGCCCGCCGGGCAAATTGCCATCATGCACCATGACCTGGTGGAGCGGCGCCGCTGGATCTCGGAAAAACGCTTTCTGCACGCCCTGAATTACTGCATGCTGCTGCCCGGGCCGGAGGCACAGCAACTGGCCATCTACATCGGCTGGCTGATGCACCGCACTTGGGGCGGCCTGGTGGCGGGCTGCCTGTTTGTGCTGCCGTCGCTGTTTATTCTGGTGGGTTTGTCGTGGGTCTATCTGGCGTTTGGCGATCTGCCGGCAGTGGCGGGCTTGCTCTATGGCATCAAGCCGGCAGTGACGGCGATTGTGTTGTCGGCTGCCCACCGCATTGGCTCGCGGGTGCTCAAAAACAGCTGGTTGTGGGGCATTGCGATTGCCGCGTTTGTTGGTATTTATATTTTGAACGTGCCGTTTCCGTTGATCGTGTTGTCGGCTGGCGTGCTGGGGTACCTGGGGGGGCGCATCACACCAGAGCAATTTGCCGTGGCGGGTGCAGGCCATGGCGCACTTGCCAAAAATTTTGGGCCCGCCTTGATTGACGATGCCACCCCCACGCCCGCCCACGCTGTATTCAGTTGGGCGCGGGCAGGGCGGGTTTTGAGCGTGTGCGTCGGCTTGTGGCTCATGGCCATCGGTGGCTTGACCTTTGCCTATGGCTGGGACGCCGTGCTCACACAAATGGCCTGGTTTTTTACCAAGGCGGCCTTGCTGACCTTTGGTGGCGCTTACGCTGTCTTGCCCTATGTGTATCAGGGGGCTGTGGACCAGTTTCAGTGGCTCACGGCGGCACAGATGATCGACGGGCTGGCGCTGGGCGAGACCACGCCAGGGCCGCTCATCATGGTGGTGTCCTTTGTGGGTTTTGTGGGCGGCTGGACCAAGGCGATTTTTGGCGTGGAGTCGCTGTTTTTGTCGGGGGCGGTGGCGGCCACGGTGGTGACATTTTTCACCTTTTTGCCGTCCTTCCTGTTTGTGTTGCTGGGTGGGCCCCTGATCGAGTCCACCCACGGCAATCTCCGGTTCACGGCGCCGCTCACCGGCATCACGGCGGCGGTGGTGGGCGTCATCGTGAACCTGGCGCTGTTTTTTCTGGTTCACGTGTTGTGGCCGCGGGGCTATTCGGCACCATTTGAATGGGCGTCCCTGGTAATCGGGTTGGTGGCGGCAACGGCCATCTTCCGGTTCAAGGTCGGGGTGATCCCGGTGATTGCGGGCTGTGCCGTGTTGGGGTTGGTCTGGCAGTTGGCTGTGACTTGAAATTCCTATCCGTTGATATCATTTGGAAGAGCGAATTGCGACATTGGTGTTCTGGGAGTCACCTGTGAAGCCACTATGCAGCCACCAGCGTTCCCACTGCCGTAAAACAGGCTGCTTGAAATGCCACTTATCGTGCGTTCGACTGCGTAATCTGGTTAAGATCGTCTCGCCATATCTGCTAGCTGTCAAAAAACACGTGATCCAAAGGCCGACGCATGACAACTCGTCTATCAACCATCAAAGAAGCAGTCTCAGATGACGTCCCGGTGTCGAGGCGACGCGTGCTTCATGTGGCCGGGGCGGTTGGGTTGGTGGCTGGCTTGACGCCGCCGATGATCCGCCCAGCGCATGCGGCAAAAAAGGTGTTGAAAATCATGCAGTGGAACCACTTTGTTCCAGCGTTTGATGAGTGGTTCAATAAGACTTATGTCAAGGAGTGGGGCGAGCGCAATGACACCGAGGTGATCGTCACCAATGTCGGCATGACCAGCATTGAGAGCCGCGCTGCAGCTGAGATCAGCAAAAAGCACGGTCATGATTTGTGCATGTTTTTGAGTCCTCCGGCGTCTTATGAGGATCATGTGATCGATCACCGGGACATCTATGCCGAATGTGAGCGCAAATACGGTAGGCCGCTGGAGATCGCCACCAAGAGCACTTACAACCCGATAACCAGGAAATATTTCGGGTTCTCAGACAGCTATGTGCCTGACCCCGTCAACTACCGCAAAGACCTATGGGACGATGTCGGCGTCAAGCCCGAGAGTTGGGATGCGATTCGTGAAGGTGGCCGTAAGATCAAGGAAAAGCACGGCATTCCCGTTGGAATCGGCATGTCGAATGAACTCGACAGCAGCATGGCGCTGCGGTCTATTCTGTTGTCGTTCGGTGGCTCTGAACAAGGCGCTGACGGGCAACCTAGTCTCAAATCCAAAAATGCGCTGGAGGCGCTCAAGTACGCCAAGGCGCTCTACAACGACACGATGACCGATGAAATTTTTTCGTGGGACGCATCGTCGAATAACCGTTTGATGTTGGCCGGCAAAGGCTCCTTGACCTTGAACGCGATTTCTGTCACCCGCACCGGCGAAAGCGAGCGGATACCTGTCGCCAACAAGATCTTACTGGGCCGCCCAGCCCGTGGCCCGGCAGCGCAGCTTGGTGTCATGCACCTGATGAACGCCTACGTGATTTGGAAATTCGCGCGCAATATTGGCGGGGCGCAAAAATTCCTGGTTGATCTGGCCGGTAAATCCCGTGATGCTTTCTTGGCCAGTGGTTTTTACAACTTCCCTACCTATCCGCAGTTGGTGCCCGATCTGAAGCAATTGGTAGCCAATGACCCAAAGGCAACACCTTCTGATAAATACGCTATCTTCATGGACGCCGACAAATGGACCGTTAACGTTGGGTACCCAGGCTATGCCAATGCGGCCATTGACGAGATATGGAAAGAATGGCTACTGCCCAAAATGTTTGCTGATGCTGCCTCGGGCCGCTTGACGCCGGAAGCAGCACTTGACCTTTACGCTGGCCAAGCGACGGAGATTTTCAAAAAATGGCGGGCGCGTAAAAAGGTCTAGTTTGACTTAGTGGCATCGTTTGTCGTTGTCTGCACTTGACTAAGGAGAATTCAGATTGTGATGCAAAAAATGTCCAGGTTTGGCTGGTGTGCCCTGTTCTTGATCATGGCTTGTGGGGCCGTGGCTGCGGCAGAGACCAAAAAAAAACGGATCTTCATCGTCAGCAGCTACAACAAAGCTTACATCTGGTCGCAGTCGACCCAGAAGGGCGTCAGCGCTGCAATGCTCAAACTTGGCTACCTCGAAACTGAGCAGCAAGTCAAACAGCTGCAACGAAATGACCAAGTCGAGTCCAGCAAGGTGGTCATCAAGAAAGACTGGATGGACACCAAGCGCAAGGACAGTCGAGCGGAGATGGCAATTTCAACCTCGCGCATCGTGGCAGCGATCCGGGCGTTTGGCCCTGATCTGGTTCTGTTGGGCGACGACAATGCTGCCAAATACATTGGCGGCCAGCTGCTGGACTCCAAAATCCCGGTCGTGTTTTGGGGCATTAATGGCTTGCCATTGAAGTATGGACTTGTCGACAGCATGGATGCGCCGGGCCGGAATGTCACAGGGGTCTGGCAATCGGGCTATCACAAGGAGAGTCTTGACCTGCTCAAAAGACTAATTCCCAACGCCAAGACATTTGCGATCTTGGCCTGTGATTCTGAGTCGTCACGGCCCAATGTGAAGATGATCGAACAGCTGGCCGAGCGCGGCAGCTTACCGCTCAAGCTCGTGGACAAGGTGCTGACAAATTCACTTGATGAATTCAAGGCGCGGGCCTTGGCGCTGTCGAAAACAGTGGACGCCTTTTTCGTCCTCAATCACGATACGCTGCGTGACGCCAAGGGAAATCATGTTGACATGCTGGAGGTAGGTCGCTGGTACCTGAACAACATCCGAATTCCTGAGGCGTCGCATGAAGATCAGTTTGTGTTGGAAGGGATGCTACTGACCGCCAATGACTCGGGATACAACCAAGGCTACATGGCCTTTGAGATGGCTTATGGCATTCTGGAGAAAGGTCTGAGTCCGGCTAGGATGGCCGTCAGGACGCCTGAGCGGGGCCCTTACCTGGTGAATCGCAACAGGGCAAAGGCACTCGGTATTGCGCTCGACGATGCCATGTACCTGATCGACGAGCTCGTGGATCAGTCTCTCGCGCTGCGACGCTAAGATTCGACAGGACCCGGCGACCAGGCTGCGTATGACCAAGTCAATGCCAATTTTTCATCGCCTGCTGCTGGCTTTTCTGGCTGTCGGCGTGATCATTGGCTTGCCTCTGATTTACGTTTCCTTTGAATTCAGCAAGGAGTCAGCGAGACTGCGTACCCAGCAAAGTATTACCCAGCAAATTTCAATCTTGGCAGCCAGTTTTGACCAGGAGTTCAGCCTGGGGCTGCAGCGCTCACTGAAACAGATCACCTCGTCGGAAGCTCTAGCGATGTACTTGTCGGCATCGCAAGAGGAGCGTATCGTCAACGCGAAGACGCTGGAGACGAGTTTTTTGAATTTGCAGGCGGATTACGACAACTATTCGGGTATCTATTACGCGGATGCCGAGGGCCGGTTGGTGGCGAGTGTTGAGGACAAAAAGCGCAGTGCTTGGTCAGGAAATCTGACTGCTGAGTCCGCCACCCCTGCTGGCGCGTCGACGCCGACCAAGGTTTATTTTGATCGATTGTTTGCCCGCATCAAGACCACCCCCAGTCTTTTGTCTTCTGGCAACATGGAATGGTTTATGCCCCCCCGCCAAATTGCCGTTGAGGGGCCGTTCAGCGACGAGAAGGGAAGGTTGACACTGTTGGCCGGGTTGCCCTCGCTGGATTTTGACAACGGGGCGTTCAGCGGCGTCGTTGTCATCCGAATTCGACTCGATGGCTTCGTCGGGCGGTTGAAGTCGGTCAGTCTGTATGACACCAGCCCAATTTGGCTCTTTTCTGACAAGGGCGCCGCACTTCTCAAACCAAATGCGTCGACCTTTGACCTGAGTCCGGCGGTTTTTTCAGACAACACGAAATTTGGCGATGTGATGTTCACAACGACCAAAGAGGGTCTATTGGCTTACCAAAATCTGTCGATTGTTCCAGGAGAATTTTTCGGCCGCATTGCTTATGCGGTACCGTTTTCCCTTTTGGTGAAGGATTTTCAGTCAGCCTCGTACTTCTTTCTTGGGGTTCTGGCTATTTCGGCTATCGCTGTGTTCTTGGTCGCTTTTGTGGTGGCCCGCAATTTCTCGACGCCCATCATTGAACTGGCGCATGCAGCCTCTCGTCTGGCACGGGGTGATTTGTCAACGCGCGTGGGCGTAAAAGCCAGCGGAGAAGTGCTGACCCTCGTCAACAGCTTTAATCAAATGTCTGAAAACCTGCAGATGGCGAACCAAAACCGTGCCCATGCCTTCGAGGTCTTGCGCCACACAGCGGCTCAGATGCAGGGTGGCGAGGCAGCATCGGAGAGCGACCCCGAAGGATCACCGCGCGCCAATGGCACCAGCACCCTGGCCTTGGGTCAGGAGGACGAGCAGGATCTGCGGGCTATTTCCAATTTGATCACACAGTTGGTGCAGGAGCGGGTGCAGAACCTTCAAAAATTTCGGGAGGCAAAGGAATCAGCAGATCGGGCCAATCGCACCAAGAGCGAATTTCTGGCCATGATGAGCCATGAGATCAGGACGCCAATGAACGGTATCTTGGGCACCGTGCAGTTGCTGGAACTCTCACCTTTAAGCGAGGAGCAGCGGAGAGACTTGCTGATCGTGCGCAACAGTGGCGACGCCCTGCTGATCTTGATTGATGGCATTCTCGACTTTTCCAAAATCGAGGCTGGCAAGCTTGAGCTGGAGTTGCACGACTTTGATCTCCGACAGGAAGTCGCCAGCACCATGGCCTTGTACCGGCCGCTTTTTGCGAGCAAAGGCCTGCGGCTGGAGGTGGACATAGACGCAGAAGTCCCGCCCATGCTAAGCGGCGACAGTACCCGGCTTCGGCAGATTTTCTCGAATTTGGTCTCGAATGCCATCAAGTTCACCCAGGCCGGTGTTGTTCGAATTCATATCGGTGCCGATCAACTCGCCGGATCAGCGATTCGATTGCGTGGCTCTGTGCAGGACAGTGGTATCGGCATCACGGCGGAGCGGTCAGACCGGTTATTCCAAGCCTTTTCGCAGGTGGATGTCTCAACCACGCGGCAATACGGTGGCACGGGGCTGGGGCTGGCAATTTGCGCCAGGTTGTGTGAGGCGATGGGTGGCAGTATTCGTGTCTCCAGTGAGAGTGGCGTCGGGTCAACCTTCCAATTTGAGGTTCAACTCCAAACGGCATCCGCCCAGTTGCAAACGCTGCCAGGCGTGCCCGAGGTTCTGGCGCCTGACTTGTCGTCGCTGCGTGTTCTGGTGGTGGAGGATCACCCGGTGAACCAAAAAATTGCCCTTGGACTGCTGGCAAAACTCAATATTCAAGCGGATCTGGCAGAGAACGGCGAGGTGGCCATCGATATGACGCGTGTGGGTCACTACGATGTTATTTTGATGGACATGCAAATGCCGGTTTTGGACGGTGTTGATGCAACCCGAGCCATTCGCTTGTTGGCACTTGGCTTTCAGCCTTGGATCATTGCCCAGACGGCCAATGCCTTTGACACTGACCGCGAAAGCTGCCTGCAGGCAGGCATGGATGATTTTCTGAGCAAGCCCTTCCGTATCGATGCACTTCGGGAAAAACTCGACAAAGGTGCCCAGTCTTCGCGGCGGGCAGAGGCCCAGCCAGCCTATTGATCCGGCCCAATAAAGTATGAGCTTTTCTGCATTTCCTGGCTCTAACTTACTTGGAAAAAGAAGACGCAAAAAACAGTCACTGCAACAACTCCACGAGCGGCGCAAGCAAGTCGTGCAGTTGCACAAAAAGGCGCTGGGTACCATGCAAATCGTGTCCATGACGGGCCGGTGATTGCGGGCTGTGCCGTATTGGGCCTGGTCTGGCAGTTAGCCATTGCGGGGCGCTAACATCGCTTACGTGCGCGCCGCTGTGGCAATGTCTGCAGTCCAGCGCCATGGATTGCTTCACTTCGTCCGCCATGACGCTGTTTTTTTCACCCTCAACCCGCTGATTTTGTGAACCATCCCGTCCTGACTGCCCTGATCCCTGTTGTGTTGTTGATTGCCATTGGTTTTATGGCGGGTCGGGCCGGGTGGATCCGGGCGGTGGCCACCAAAGACCTGTCCAACCTGGTGTTCATGGTGCTGACGCCGGCGCTGCTGTTTCGCACCATGAGCACAGTGCATGTGGAGCAGCTCGACTTCAAGCCGGTGGCCATGTATTTTGTGGCGGCGTTTATCTTGTTTACGGCCATCTTCGTCTGGCAGCGCGGCACCTGCCGGGCGGCGGTGCTGGCGCTGGCGGCGATGTTCAGCAACACGCTGGCCATTGGCACGCCGCTGGTGGGGCTGGCCTATGGTGACGCGGGGTTGGTGACGCTCTTCACCCTGATCTCGGTGCACGCGCTGGTGCTGCTCACGATGGCCACCGTGGTACTGGAGCTGGCCGTGGCGCGTGAGGAGGCTGCAGCGGGCAAGGGCGGCGGGCGGCACATGATGCTCACGGTATTGGGCGCGGTGCGCAACGGCATCATCCACCCCGTGCCCTTACCCATCATCGTGGGCTTGCTGTTTGCCCAGACAGGTCTGGTGTTGCCGGGCGTGGTGGACCGGCCGCTGCAATTGCTGGGCAGCGCTTTTGGCCCGTTGGCCCTGGTGTTGGTGGGGGTGACGCTGACGAATGTACGCGTGGGTCAGCAACTCAAGGGCGCGCTGGGCCTGACCCTGGCCAAAAACCTGGTGATGCCGGCCCTGGTGGCACTGCTGTGCGTGGCCATGGGCTTGAGCGGTTTGCCCCTGACTGTCATGATTGTGACGGCCTCACTGCCCATTGGCGCCAACGTGTTCATGTTTTCGCAGCGCTACGGCGTGGCCGAGGATCTCGTCACCGCCAGCGTGGCGGTATCCACCGCCATGGGCTTGCTGACGATCTCCCTGGTGATGGCGCTGGTGACCTGGCTCTAGGGGGCCAGTCGTTCCCTGAGCCACACTGGCTGGCTTGCAGTACCACGCTGGCCCGGCGCGTTCAAACTGTAGCGCAGCCGGTCATGCAAACGGCTCTTGCGCCCCTGCCAGAACTCCCAGCGGTCTGCCTCCAGCCGGTAACCGCCCCAGTGCGGTGGGCGAGGAGGGTTGAGCAAGAACTTGGCACCAAATTTGGCCGCATTCGCCACCAACACGCCACGCCCCGAGATCACCTGGCTTTGCGGCGAGGCCCAGGCGCCCAGGCGCGAGTCCAGCGGGCGGCTGTGGAAGTAGGTGTCGCTCTCTTCATCGCTTACTTTCTCGACCCGGCCCTCAATGCGCACCACGCGCTCCATCTCCACCCAATGAAACTGCAGGGCGGCATAAGGGTTGCCAGCCAGCTCCTGTCCCTTGCGGCTCTCGTAGTTGCTGAACCACACAATACCGCGCTCGTCGAAGCCCTTGATCAGCACGACGCGGGTGCTC
>CALRWE010000071.1:0-20521 GCA_943371745.1 Rhodoferax sp. OV413 | reverse complement strand
CCGTGCACCCGATTGATGGGCATCGACCAGATGATGCAGATATGCCGCATTGAACCAGCCTGTGGCCCGCAGCCTGTCACCCAATACCGCGGTGCGCACGCGCGCCCTGAGGGGTCCGCGAAACCAACGCGCCAAGGGCACTGAAAATCCCATTTTGGGTCGATACAGCACCTCCCGTGGAAGATGCATCTCCATTGATTTTTTAAAAATGTACTTCCCCTCTTGCCCGTGAATCTTCAGACTCGATGGCAGCGTGGCCAACCACTCGACCAGCTTGTGGTCCATCAGGGGTTCACGCACTTCAAGCGAATGCGCCATGCTGGCACGGTCCACTTTGGTGTTGATATCGCCCACCAGATAGGTCTTCAGATCGAGGTACTGGATGAGTGCCAGCGGATCTTCGGTTCCTGCGTTCATGGCGTGTCGATCGAACACAGTCTGTGCGTTGTATCCGGCCAATTCAGATTTAAAGCCCGGGCTGAACAAGGCCTGACGCATCGGCGCTCGCAAAATGGAAACCGTGTGACAGTAAGACTCCACCGAATTGCGTGCCAACCCCTCCAACGTGGTCTTGCCACGCAACATTCTTGGTGCCCAGTCAGCCTTGGGGTAGAGCCTGCCCAGCAGGCCAAACAGGGGGCGTCGAACTGCCATCGGCAGTGCCGAGCGCAGACGCTCCTCCATCAAGTGCATGCGGTAGCGCCGGTAGCCCCCCAGGGACTCATCGCCACCGTCCCCTGACAAAGCCACCGTGACGTGCTTGCGCGCCAACTCGCACACCCGATAGGTTGGAATCGCAGAACTGTCAGCAAAGGGTTCGTCGTACAAGCGCGCCAGCGTATCGATCAGGTCATAGTCATCGCTTACAACGATCTCAAGCCGATGCCTTGTTTGATAGCGGTCAGCCACCTGCTGCGCAAACGCCGACTCATTGAAAGCGGGGTCATCAAAACCAATCGAACAGGTATTGACTGGCTCACTGGACAACCCGGCCATCATGGCCACGACAGCGCTGCTGTCCACACCGCCGGACAAAAATGCGCCTAGTGGCACCTCGGACACCATGCGCATTCGAACCGAATCCTGCAACCGCTGCACCAATTCAGCCTGAGCCTCCAGCTCCGCAATGGGATTATCCAAACTGAAACGAACATCCCAATAAGCTAGCGGCTCCGGGACAGCCAGACCTCTGCGGATCAGGAGGCTGTGGCCTGGCGACAGCTTTTGGGCCTGCTTGAAAATCGTGCGTGGCTCAGCAACATAGCCCAGTGCGAAATATTCTTCCACAGCTCTGGGATCGATATCGCGGCGCAGGCCACCGTGGGCCAGCAAAGACTTGAGTTCAGAGCCGAATATCAAAACGCCATCATCCAGCAGCGCGTAATACAGGGGCTTGACACCCAGCCGATCCCGGGCCATGAACAAGGTCTGGTGGTTGCGGTCCCACAAAGCGAACGCAAACATGCCTCGGAAATGCGACACACAGTCTGCCCCCCAGGACTCCCACGCATGCACGATCACTTCGGTGTCACTGCGGGTGTGAAAGACATGACCCAAGGTTTGCAGCTCAGGAATGAGTTGTTGGTAGTTGTAAATTTCACCATTGAAGACCACCACGACCGAACCATCTTCGTTGAATAAAGGTTGTTGACCGGTGGCAATGTCAATGACGGACAGTCGCCGATGTCCCAACCCAACACCGGCTTCAATGTGCAAGCGACCATCATCCGGCCCGCGGTGCCTTTGCGAGTCGTTCATGCGCTGCAACACAGCACGTTCAATCTCGCGGCTGCCACGGATGTCGATGATGCCGGTCAAGCCACACATGGTGCTCAGGAATGATGTGGCTCAACCCGCATGGGACTGACCCGATGCAGTTGTTGGTCGTACAGGGCTTGATAGGCGGCCACCATCGAACTCAGACTGAATGCCGTTTGCACCCGCTGGCGGCCAGCCTGACCCAGCCTGAACGCGCGTTCCGGATTCAATGCCAACTCCACCAGTCGCAGGGCCATGGCCTGCGGGTGGGCTGCAGGAACAATGTAGCCCGTCCTGCCCTGAACCACCAGATCCGCGTTACCACCCACCGCTGTAGCGACCACGGGAAGGCCGCTGGCCATGGCCTCCAAAATGGTATTTGACACCCCCTCGGCCAGAGAAGGCAGTGCAAACACATGCAGTCCCCGCATCACATCCTGCACATCACTGCGCTCACCTGGCAACCAGGCCAAGGCACCCAGACCTGCCGCAGTCAACACAGCTTGAGCTTGGGCACGCAAAGGACCCTCCCCCACCATCACCAGGCGCAGTCGCGACTTGAGCTGGGGCGCCAAAATGAGCGCCTGCACAAAGGCATGCGCCAGCATGACCGGATCTTTCACTGTTTGCATACGACCCACGGTGCCGACAAGCCAATGCTGCGCCGGATCGAACGGACAACCGGCGATGCCTGGAACCCCGGATGCAGCCGGGAAAAAACGCGCCGTATCCACCCCGTTGTAGACCTGCGTCATCTTTTCCTGAGAAACACCCACCTTCTCCACCAGGTAGTCCGCAAGATCCGGAGACAAGGCCGTGTAATGGTGAACAAAAGGTTTGTAAATTCGACGAAGGCGCTGGTAGGCGACATGATTTCCATCCAGATCACCCACATCCCGACCATGCTCACCATGAATGCGCGCGGGCACACCGGCCGCCCAGGCTGGAACTTGCACCTCCAAGGCGGCCAGATTTCGGCTGTGAACAATTTGCGGTCGCAGTTGCCGAAACAACTTGAAGAGTTGGGGGTAAAACCACACCGCATGACCGGGCGGCTTGTGCAGGGCCATGAATTCGACATCGCCGTGCCGAATCCGATGGCGAAAGTCCGCGATGTCGGTGAGAGCCAGAATGGCATGGCGATAAGCCTGCACAGGCATGTGATTGATGAGGTTCACGATTCCGTTCTCCAACCCACCCACGTCAAAGCGATACACCACGTGAAGTACAAGGGGGCGTTTGTCAGTGAGCATGGGCAGTTCCCGGCAATCTTCAAATCGGGGCTACAGACGCCAGAGTTTGTATCCGGCCCCTTCAATGGCGCCCCGATTGAAGGCTGACTTGACGTCAATAAAGACGCCACCTTTCACCAACTTCCTGCCAAAATCATCCATCGACAGCTCGGCAAACTCCTTGTGCGCAACAGCTGCCACGAGGGCATCAGCACGCGGCAGATCGGCCCAGGGCAAAAGCGGTACACCGTATTCGCGGATAGCCTCCTGTGACTCCGCTTGGGGATCGGTCACATGCACTTCAATGCCATACGACTTGAGTTCATTGATGATGTCGATGACCTTGGAGTTGCGTAGATCGCCACAGTTTTCCTTGAACGTCAGTCCCAAAATATTGACTTTGGCGCCTTTGATGTAGCTACCACTCGCGATCATGTGCTTGATGGTCTGCTCGGCGATGAACTTCCCCATGCCATCGTTGATACGCCGGCCAGCCAGAATGACCTGGGGGTTGTAACCCAGCATTTCGGCCTTGTGAGTCAGGTAGTAAGGATCCACACCAATGCAGTGTCCGCCAACCAGGCCTGGTTTGAAATTCAGGAAATTCCATTTGGTTCCTGCTGCTTCCAGGACCTCAGTGGTATCAATGCCCATCTTGTCAAAGATGATGGACAACTCGTTCATCAATGAAATATTCAAATCGCGCTGGGTGTTCTCGATCACCTTGGCAGCCTCGGCTGCCTTGATGCTCGAGGCTCTGTGAACCCCCGGCACGATGATGGTTTCATACAGCTTGGCCACCTTGTCCAAGGTCTCGGGTGTGTCACCCGACACGATCTTGAGAATCTTGGTCAGCGTGTGTTCTTTGTCTCCCGGATTGATACGCTCCGGCGAGTAGCCCACAAAAAAATCCTGCTTCCACCTCAACCCCGACTCCCGCTCCAGCACCGGAATACAGACATCTTCGGTCGCACCAGGATAGACCGTGGATTCAAACACGACAATTGCGCCCTTTTTCATATGCCGCGCCACACTCGTACTGGCCCCCGTGAGTGGCCGAAAGTCTGGAATGTGCGCGTTATCTACCGGCGTCGGCACCGCCACCACAATGATGTCCGCCTCAGCGAGCAGGCTGGGATCGGTGGTGTAGACCGCGTGAGGAGAACTGCGCATGTCGCCGTCAGACAGCTCGCGAGAAGGATCCATGTGCTGACGGCATGATTCCACCTTGGCCGCCGATATATCAAACCCAATCGTGCGCAAACTCTTTCCAAACTCCACCACCAAGGGCAGACCCACGTAACCCAAACCAATGACCGCAACTACTTGCATAACGAGATCTCCAAAGCATTCATGTAACCAACTCGGTGCTCCACATTCATGGCTTCATCCAGGGCTCTTTCCTATCGCCTGCAACAGATCGTTGATAGCGCCCTGGTGTGTGGTCAAAAAGGAACCCAGCAATGCATCGGCGTCGCCGGCCTGATCTTTCAGTGTGCTTGCGACGATGACCGCAGAGCCGTTACTTCCGCCTGACAGGCGATTCAAAGCACCATAAACTTTGGCCAGGTGATCATTGGCGGTCACCTGGCCACCAATCCAATAAAACTGCCAGGTCACCAAATTCCTCTGGTTCGGGGGGCCCGGATGAACAGCGCTGCGGAGTTCGGCTGTTCGGACCTCCAGAACATGCTCACCCCAACTCAGTCGCTGTCGACCGCTGGCTACCAACTCCCAGTGCGGGTCCTTGCCAACGACCAGTACGTTGTTGGAGCTCACCAATTTGCGGTCATAGTCCTGGTGCTGGTAGTGACCCAGGTACAAGCCTACGGTACGTCCGTCGAGGGAGTAGTGCTGGTTGATCTCGGTGGAGGGATTCTGAAAAGCTGGCTTGAAGCCAATTCCCTTGGATCCGTCAAGGTGCCAATGTGTCACCAGGGGCAGCGGTGCCACGACACCCACCCTGGAGGCGATCTCGCGGTTCTCCATCGTCAATACAGCAAGGTGTGGCAAAGTCACCATCATCGCCATGCCAGCAGCGCCACCCCAAAGTCGGGCAGCATGGCGAGGAGCAGTCCCGCTCACCTCGCTGGTGGTCTGATGGCGCGCAGGAGCAGTGAATTCAGGTTCGGCCCAGCGTGCGCCTATGATGAACATCAACATGATCACGATGCCAAAAAATACCCAGCCATATAGCAGGTGATCAACCCCAACTGCCAGCTTGTTGCCAGACAGGTGGCCCAGCATCACAATCATGTAAGCACGCATCCAGTTGGCCACCACCGGAACCACCAGCGCCACAAGAATGAAGAGAATTCGCCGTTGGGTGGATTGATAGTTCAGGTAGGAAAAAAGAGCGCCCACCGTCAGCGAGGCAATCAGATAGCGAACGCCGCTGCACGCTTCCACCACGGCCCAACGCCCGGTCGGAACGACGAAGTCAAGCCCCTCACGGTAAACAGGAATGCCGGACAAACGCAACGCGAACACGGTGACATGGGCTGTCCACTCCATCAGTGGCGGCAAGAGGAACTCCCCAATCGGCACAGCGAAAAACAAAAAACCCAACGGAAATAGAATCTGTCCCGTGACCGACCAGCCCAAAAGCGCGGGCACCGAAAGCACCAGCAACGCCACCAACGTCAGTTGGGTGACTGCATTGACGGCCACCAGATCACCCAAGAGCCAAAAAAAGGCCACGCCCGCCATCAAGACCCAGGCAGCGGGCGCGGGGCGAGGAACTTGCTTCGCAAGGGCCCCTCGCTGTCGCCAGATCAACCAAAGCACAATCGGCGGTACCAAAAATCCGTGGGTGAACGTATCAGACCGAGACCAGATAGTGACCATGGCCATCGCAGTTTCGCGGTATAGAAACAAAATCCAGACCTGCAGCAAAACGAATGCAGGCAGGGCTCGCTGCCAGGCTCGTGGCAGACCAAAGCGCAGAGGGGTCGCCAGGGGCAGAGTGCTCATCCCAGGCTCCTCACCACCATGGGGCCCAGCCAGTTGGCAACCGGAAGGGGCAAATGGCGCCAGGCAGCAATCAGAAGTCGGTATTTTCGGTTGGAGGGGTTATTTTGGGGAATCGTGGCACGCTTGTAGAGACAGTATTCGTAGTGCAAAGGACTCGGCTCGAACCCCCAGTTTTTCTTGAAGGCATAGGAACCCGTACCCTGCTTGCTGCGGCCGTAGTCAAACACCCGCAAACCGCGTGCACAGGCGCGGCGCAACAACTCCCAATATTTGAAGTCATTGGCCGCCAGATGGCGCGCCGACTCGTCATCACCCGCGTAATAAGGCAAGACCTCGTCCCGAAAGTAGAAACTCAGCACGCTGCTCACAGCGTGTCCCTCGGATGTGGTGACAGTCAATACCTCGCAGTCCGGCCCGAATTCCGTGAGCAAGGCGTGGAAGTAGCGCTTGGGCATGGCAGGCGTGCCATGGCGATGCACGTTGTCTGCGTACAGGTCAAAAAAACGATCCACATCGCCGTCGATCTCGCTGCGCAAACCGTGCTGGACACCTTTGCGAACCATCGCCCGCTGCTTGCGAGGGATGGCCAGCATGTTGGCCTCCTGATCTGGCAGGATGGCCTTGCGAAAGGTGACATACAAATCCTGCGCTGGCCAGCTCGGGTGGCGCTGCGTCACATTGCGCCACTCGAGATACCCGACCCCCAGGCGGGCCGCCAGTGCCTGAGCCTCAAGCTCCAACGCCTGCGCAGCCTCTGTGTTGGATGCCGCTACACCCCCATACACCGCAAATGGCAAGCCCACCAGGGAATTCCCGAACAGCCAACTTTTGACATGTCCCAGCGGCAGCACACCCTGAACGACCCCACCTGCCTCAGCGAGCAAAAAGTAGGCGTCGTGATGAAACACCTCACGCACGATTCTTTGCCACCCCGCACGGTGAAAAAAGCTGGCCTCCGGACACGCCATCACAAACGCATCCCACCGCGCAGCCAGAGCGGTGTCCTGCGGCAGCAACCGTTTGACGATCAACGGCGGGCCTTCACGCAGCTGCTGCATGCCGAGCCCCCTGATTCAGAAAGATATGATCCATGCGACCCCACTTGAAGTCACCCAGCAACTGGTTCAGGCGATCTGGCATGCGGGCAATGTTGACGTAGTGCCGAAAGCGCGTTTTCTGATTGATGCCGTCAATGCGGGGTTGCTCCCTGTCGATCTCCCAGGGGTGGAAATAGAAAACCCCTGATTCGCCTTCCCGCTGATTCACCTGCCTCAACATCCACCGCGACAAGGCATAGGGCAGCAACCGGAAGTAGCCGCCGCCACTGGATGGCAGGTTTTGACCCAGCAAGCGCAAGGTAGTGATCGGAATCTCCATCAAACCCGGTCGTACCTCATAGGAAAAACGAGGTGACTCCGGCATGCCGTAGTGATCGTGTCGAATCGGATACACGCTGGAGCTGTAGCGGTAACCCGCCCGCAGCAGGCAATCAAAGGCCCACAAATTTCCCTCGCCAATTGAGAAACTAGGGGCTCGGTACCCAAGGATGGCGCAACCTGTCACATCCTCGAGCACGATCTTGGCGAGCTGAATATCTGCAAAAAATGCAGCTTCGGTCTGGTCACTCACTCGCTCATGACCGTAACCATGGCTCGCCAACTCATGCCCTTCCCGCAAGATTCGCCGCACCATCTCGGGGTAACGCTCGGCGATCCAACCCAAGGTAAAAAATGTGGCCTTGACATCATGGCAAGCCAGCATGTCCAGGATGTGATTCACGTTGCGCTCAACCCTGCACTCGCAGGTGCTCCATTCGGAACGGGCAATGTAGGGTGCCAATGCAGAGACTTGAAAGTAATCTTCAACATCAATCGTCAATGCATTGGTGACAGTGGGCGCACTCATGCCATCAGCTTTCGGCAGCGCTCAGCCATTGGTACACGTCGGCTGCAATCCGTTCGCTGGCATGACCATCCCAGAACTCTGGCACACACCCGCGCTTGCCCCGACCATTCAAAACATCCTCCACAGAAGCCAGGATCAATTCGCGATTGCGCCCCACAAGCGTGTTGGTGCCCTGCTCAACCGTGATGGGACGTTCCGTGTTTTGCCGCAGTGTCAGGCAAGGCACACCCAGAGCCGTGGTTTCTTCCTGCAGACCGCCGGAGTCGGTCAGCACCACTGCCGCCCCACCAACCAGCCCCAACATATCCAGGTAGCCCTGGGGCGGCAACAGCGCCATTCTGCTCGGGTCAATCAAGCCCATCAAACCGAACTTCTCCAGGTGGCTTCGCGTGCGGGGATGTAACGCAAATATCAAGGGCAGCTTGATGGAAATCTCTCCCAGTACAGACAAAAGCATCCGCAAAGTGTCTGGGTGGTCCACATTGGATGGACGGTGCAGCGTCACCAAGCCAAAACCTGGCACCTGACTGAAGACCATCGGATCAATGTGATGGGCCTGCAGCGTGGCATTCATGCTGCGCGCATCGGCTCGCCCAGACATGACCGAGTCAATCATGACGTTGCCGGCAAAGCAGATCCGGTCCGCAGGGATGCCTTCGCGCACCAAATTGTCAGCAGCGAAGCGCTCCGTGGTGTAGAGCCGGTCTGCCAGCTGGTCAGTCAGGAGACGGTTGATCTCCTCGGGCATGGCGCGATCGCGGCTGCGCAGACCGGCTTCAATGTGCACCACCGGAACACCCTTTTTTGCGGCGACCAAGGCACAGGCCAGTGTGGAATTGACATCACCCACCACCGCCACGCAAGAGGGTTTACAGGTATCGATCACCGGCTCAAAGCGGCGCATGACCTCGGCAGTCTGAACCGCATGCGAGCCGGACCCCACCTCCAGATTCACATCAGGGGCAGGCAATGCCAAGTCTTCAAACAGACTGGCGCTCATGGCTGTGTCGTAATGCTGGCCTGTGTGCACCAACAGCGTGGGCAACGCGGGCACGTGGGCGGCCATAGCCCGCAGGATGGGTGCCATCTTCATGAAATTAGGCCGGGCACCCACCACACACATCACCGGAGCCAGCGCCGAGGTCGATTGCCGATTGGGCAGAACGTGGCTCACAGGCCACTCTCCTGGGGGCGCGCCCCTGCGACCAACACCAGCTTTTTCAACATCACCAGGGATTCCAGATTGATACGCTCCAGGCGCAGCACGCTGCGCTCCAGGCGCCGCAAGCGACCGTCGTATTGCTCGAGGCCCAGCGTGTCAATCTGACTGCTCAGTGCTTCTGCAAGGCCGGGCGTCACCTTGATCCGGCTGGACTCCAAGTCAAGCGACTCCGGCATTCCGAGTGCATCCGAACTGGCACCGGTCCACGGCACCGACTGGCGGGTCTGGGCGCCGGATGACCTGGACTCCTCCTGCATCTCACTGACCACTTCACGCACGTCCTCGACACCAAAATCCGCCTTGTCACCCAAAAAACCAAGCAACAGCAGTCGATCGCAGAGCAGGTTGATACGCCGGGGAATACCCCCTGACGCCTCGAAGATGGCGTCCAGCGCCTGCGCATCGAAAACGGGGCGACCGTTGGATCCTGCGCATTTCAAACGATGCTCAATATAACCTTGGGTCTCATCCCGATCCAATGGCCCAATGTGGCAGGTCGCAGTGACACGCTGGCGCAGTTGCTGCATGTTGGGGCTCTGCAGAATAGCCCGAAACTCCGGTTGCCCCACCAAAAAAGTCTGAAGCAAGGCCTGCTTCCCAAACTGGAAATTCGACAGCATTCGGAGCTCCTCCACCGCCTTGGGGGTGAGGTTTTGTGCCTCGTCAACAATCAACAAACACCGCTTTCCCTGGCTCACCTGACTCACCAAAAATCCCTCGAGCGCCATCAACACCTCGGCCTTGGATGCATCCTTGATGCGCACCCCAAACGCAGCCCCCACCAGTCGCAAGGTATCCTCGGCATCCAACTGGGTGGTGACCAGGTTCGCAGCCACCACTTGGTCTGCATCCAGACTGGCCAACAAGCCACGCACCACCGTCGTCTTGCCGGCACCGACTTCGCCCGTGATCACGATGAATCCTTCGCTTCTCTGCACGCCGTACTCCAGGTAGGCCTTGGCCCGCCGGTGCTGCTTGCTTCCAAAGTAGAACCCTGGATCAGGGTTGAGCTGGAAGGGCTTGTTGCTTAGTCCGTAGAAGGCTTCGTACATGGCTCAGAACTGCACAGTCAGATTAAAGTTGATGGCCGTTTCGTCGTAGGGAAAATTCCCGCGAGAAACCACATGGCGAAGACCTACCGTCGCCAACGCATGGCGCCCCACCCTGCCTGAGAGGCTGGCATTCAGGAGTTGCAGACGCGTGCTTTGCAGACCCAAGGCGCCAGAGGTTTTTTGCCCGGATGCCAGCAGGCCCAACGAATAGTCCGGTGTCAGACGGTGCGCCCAATTCACACTGAGTCCCTGCTGGCGAATCAAGGATGTGGTGCTCAGGTCATCCACCGCCAAAGAGACCAGATCGAGCCTGCGACTGTCACTGCGGGTGGCCACAAACGTGATGGTGTCTCGAACACCCAGCAAAGCAAACAGGGCATCCTGACGGCGCTGGACGAACACCGCCGATGTCAGAAAGCTGTTGATCGCCCCCAAATCAGGCTTGATGCCGTTATCCCGCAAAAAGGCGTTGACCAAGCGGGCACGTTCATCAACCCGAGGCTCCAATGCAGCAAACTGACTGAAAAGAAGGTCGTAAACAGAGCCAAACCCCGTGAAGTTTGCTTGACTGGGCGTGGCCGCCACGTCCTTTGAATCCGTGAACCGCCAAACCGTGCGGGCAGTGCGGTGATCGAGATTCAACGTGTGGGTCGTGCCAAACGGCCGCTGCCCCCGGGCGACAGACACCCGGGTTCGCTCTGAAGGCGCCCAACTGGCCCCGAACCCGTGGGTCCCATCGCTCTGCTTTTCCAGGCTTGTGAAATTGTCCGACTCGCGACCGACATAGGCCGACACGCCCAACTGGGGAGAGATGGCATAGGACAAACCCAGGTTCAGGCGATCGGCTTGCGTACTGCGCCCAGCGCTGTAATCAACCCGTTGCCGGCCGGCATCAGCGGACCACCCCAGATTGCGCCAGCTGCTGTCCCCCTTGATTTTGACCATGCTGTCCACAGCAACAACACCTGATGCAACGGCCGCATCGCTGTCGGTCTCGATCCGGCTGTAGCGCGCGTCATAGTCCGCCCAACTCCCGATCTTTCCCCGCACATAGGGCGAAATCCGATAGCTTGACACCTCAGCCTGGTTCGGGTTGAGCGCCGTATTGCTGATCGAGGGGGTGCCAAAAACCGATAGGGCCTGTTGTGAAATCGACGCGTTGAAATCGAGATAGGCCCAGCCCTCCACCGCCTCCAGGGTCCCGAAACCATTCAGCAGGTTTTGAGACCGCCGGGGTGAGGAGCCCTGCGCATAATAAATTTCATTCAAGGCGTAATCAACATACGCTTTCAAACGATCACCCTCCATGGTGAGCGTGACGCCAGGAGCAACTTCCGTGATCTGGTCCGCCTGCTGACTGTCGGTGGATAAACGAACGTTGTCAGTCCAGGTTTGTGTGACCGAGACCCGCGGAAGAATGCGCACCGCCGGTCCACCGGCGGCAAACACCTGGGCACTGGCGCTGGCGCAAACCAACATCCAGACCACTCTTGAGGGCCTGCAAGCCCTGAGCATGAGATTGACGCTGTCCATCAGGCGAGCTGAGGTTCTGAACCGTAGCTATAGCCATAGCCATACCCGGCAATCGCCGTGGTTCTTGCCTGATTGAGCAGCATCAGCTTCACCGGACAAGACTCAATGGTCGAGAGCGCTTGCATCACTTTGGCCTGCGGCGTCTTCTCGGCTTGCACCACCATGACCACCTGCCCCATGTGGGACGCCAGCGCCTGCGACTCTGTGGCCAACAGCAAGGGGGGCGAATCAAACACAATGATGCGATCCGGGTAGCGCCTGGCCATGTCATCAAGCAAACGGGTCATGGCATCGCTTGCCAACAACTCGGTGGCACGGGGATGCGGCGTTCCGCTGGGCAACAGCGTCAACTTGTCAATATTGGTTCGCAGCATCAAATCCGACATGTTCAAGGACTCGTCCTGCACCATGTCGAGCAGCCCGGGTCCGTCGGGCAAGCCCAGCACCCGCATCACACTAGGGCAACTGACATCGGCATCCACCAGCATCACCGTGCAGTCCAGCTCGGTGGCAATACTCATGGCCAGGTTGATGGCGGTAAAGGTCTTGCCCTCGCCAGCCAAGGCACTGGTCACCACAATGAGGTTGCCGTTGGCCACCGCCGCCGCGCCCTTGCCCTGGGCGTTGGCAATCAGGGGCCGCTTGATGACCCGGAACTGGTCAGCGATTTGGGACCGTGGTGCATTGGGACTCACAATGCCTGCAGCTGCCAGTGCTGCCAGGTCAATCTCCACGCGCCGGGACAATACTGCCGGGCGAGGCTCGGGCGGCGAACTGACAGACGATGGCAAGGGTTGAGCTCTTGCCGGCGTCTCCGGGAGATCCACCCCGGCCTCACGAAGTTGTGCCATGCGGTGCGCCGCCTGCTCGATCAAACTGCTCATATCTTTGTTCATGCTGCCCGCCCGGACATCAGGGAAAAAATGACCATGCCAGCGGTGAAGGTCAAAAGTAACCCGCCAGAGGCTGCGAAAAACTTCTTCAACTCATATCGCTCCCGACGCAGTTGAGACTCGTCCAGAACCATGGCAACCACCCCCAGCAAAGGGAGACCCACGACCTCGCGCAGCGACCGGCCGTCGTAGAAAACTGCGCGCAACTGGCTGGCTGCAAAGGCCGTGAACAAGCCCGCAGCAAGCGCCGCCAGGAGCGCCAGCGGCATCAGGAGAAGCCGGTTGGGTGCCACAGGCTTCGGAGAAGCACGGGGCGGGTCAATCAGCCTGAAATCCGCCACCCCCGCTGCCACCTCCAGGTCGCCGGACAGCGCAGCCTTCTCGCGGCGCGTCACCAGGTCGTCATAGTTCTTGCGGTTGATGTCGTAGTCACGGTTGAGCTGGGCAAATTCAGCTTCAATCTGGGGCGCTCTTTTCATGGACTCACGCGCCCGGCTGAAACGCTGTTCGTACTCCTGTACCCGGGCGCTCAGAGACGCCACCTGCACCTCGGAGTTGGCCAGCAGGCGACTCAACTCCTGAAATACAAGGCTGCCGGCAGATGCAATAGTCGGGGTGGTCAGGGCCGTCTTGCGCAGAGCCTGAATCTGCTTCTGCCGGAGTTCATCCAACTCATTGATCAAGCGCCTGGTGCTCACCACATCGGGATGCTGATCCGTGAATCGTTGCAGCAGGCCATCCAGTGTGCGCCGTTGAATATCGATGCGGGCATCGATTTCAGGCGTTGAGATCGCCAGCGCGGATTCGTGCAACAGACTGCGCGATGTCGTGTCATTGCTCTGGTTCTTTTCTGCCGCCAGTTGCTGTCGCGCCGAATCACGGGCATTGACCGCCTCACGCAGCTCCAGGCGGGCCTGGTTGAGTTGATTGCTCAGCGCGCCCAACTGTCCCGCCATGTCCATGCCATCGGCGTTCTGGACATCAAGGTTTCGCAGCTTGAATTCCTTCAGGCGTGCCTCGGCCTCCTCCAGCTTGGTCACGTAGACCTTGATCTGCTCATCAATGAACTTGCGGGCAGTTGAAGAATCCTTGCGGGCATCTCCCAGGCTGGACTCGACAAAAATGGACACCAGGGACTGAATCACCTTTTTGGCCATGTCAGGACTGGTGTCCCGATAGGACAGCACGTAGAGGTTGTCACGTCCGACAGTGCGAATTTCCAGTTGTTTCATCAGGGTGTCAATCAAGGCCTCGCGCGCCTCGGTTGTCTGCACTTTCAAGTCCAGATCAGCCATGCGAATGAGTCGCTCCACATTGGGCCGACTGATGAGCGTGCGACTCAACATCACCACTTGCTGGTCCACATTGGGCTGTACCGCCAGGCCCGACATCAAGGGCTTCAGGATCGACTGTGTGTCGACAAAAATACGTGCTGTAGCCTCGTACTTGTCGGGCACCGACAGCACAACAAAGGTGCCGACACCGGTCACCACCCACGCCACCAACAAACCCAGCCAGCGGTGCTTCCACATGCCTTGGGCGGCCGTTCTTATTTGACCAATAAGCTCATCCATCAGATCAAGTCCTTGCGCTCAGACAACGAACACTGCTGCGCCTTCGCAAAGGCGAAACAGCAACCAGAGAGGAAGACGGTTTTAGAACCAGCCTTGGGGAATGATGAGAATGTCGCCCGGCTTCATCTGCACATTGGCTGAGATATCACCCTGCTTGATGAGGTCCTTGAGTCGCACGGAGTAGCGCTTGTCACCCTCGGATGCCCGGGTGATGGAGGCTGCATTGCCATCGGCGAAGTCCGTGAGCCCGCCGACTGCGATCATCACATCCAGAACCGTCATGTTTTTCGTGTACGGCAAGGATTGGGGCCGTGCGGCCTCGCCAACTACCCGGATCTGCTCACTGTAGGGCCCCACAAAGCCGCTCACAATGACCGTCACCACCGGATCACGGACCAGTTGGCTCAACGCCTTCTCCACCGCCCGGGCAATCTCGACCGAGGTCTTGCCTTGCGCCACCAGTTCATCGACCAAAGGCGTGGACACTTTGCCATCCGGGCGAACCGGCACCGACATGGACAACTCGGGATTACGCCAGACAATGATGTTGAGGGTATCGCCAGCGCCCACCACGTAGTTGTAGTCGGTTGTCGCCGCCGAAATCGGCGCAGGAGGATAAGCGCCCGGACTGCCGGCACATCCAGCCAGCAGGCCGATAGACAATGCTGCAACTACCCACAGAAAAGCTGTCCTGACGTGGTGATGAAAATTTCTCAAAGCGTTCCCCCTGTACAAATTGAATGAGATCCGTGGAGTCGGTAGCAAGTCCGCATCCGGTGCCATGAGTCTCCTTTGAACGCTGTTTTCTAAATTGATTTTTCTCAAGAAAGTCACAAGCTTGTGACACCGTTGATCAACGGGCACCATGTGAGCGCACTGCCCCTAGAATCTGGTGCCATGACCAAGTTGCTCATCGTCTGCGCTGGCAATATTTGCCGCTCGCCCATGGCGCAAGTGGTCATGCACCATCTGGCAACAAAGGGCCCACTGGCCACCCCTTTGGCGATTGATTCCGCAGGCACCCATGCGCCTGGAGTCTCAGAGCGAATGGACCCGAGAGCGCGCGCGGCACTTGCTCGCTGCCATTACGAGGCCGGGCAACTGCGCTCTCGCCAGATGACTGAGCGAGACTGCCATCTTGTCGATTTGATTTTGGCCATGGACCACCGCAACCTCGCTGACCTGCAGCGGCTGTGTCCAGTGCAACACCAGCACAAGCTGCACCTCTTCATGTCGTTCGCACCGGAGCTCGGCGAGACCATCGTGCCGGACCCTTATTACGGTAACGCACAGGGATTCGACAACGTGATCCGGCTCTGCGAAGCCGGTGCCATGGGCTTGCTGCTGCACATCAAGGAAACACGCCAGTCAGACAGTTCGACCTGAAATCAGGCCGGCGGCGATGCAAAAAGGAGGTTGAACAGTGTCGGGATTCTTGACACTTTCAAGATACTTTTTATTTCAAATAATAAAAAACGTTACAGGACAATGACTTGGGAACATGGCCCGATTTATGCAATCGCGTTTGCTTTCAACCTCCGGAGTCCCTGATGAAACTGTTCAAGTCAACTCTCGCCTTGCTGACCTGTGCCTGTGCTGCGACGGTCTGTAGCGCAGCTCCCGCCACGGTGACGATCACCTTTGACAACCCGCTCCACAACGGATCCGGCTTTGATACGGTCAGCATCAACTCCGCAGCCGGCCCCAGCACCGTGAACGCCAGCCGCTTTCAGGGAACAGCCTCCAATCTGGTCGGCGTTGTTCCTTCCATTTTTGTGGATGGCATCAATGACGTGTACATGTATTGCTACGATCTTTACCAAAGCATCGGGGCGCTTGACGTGGTGAACTACACCATCAACTTCAATGGCGCTTTTACCCGGACGCTGGACTTTTTGGGCGCGGTCAATGGTGTGATGAACGCCGCCAGCCCCAGCCCGGTGGATGACCCCTATGCCTGGTTGCATCCGGTTAGCGGCGCGCAGGGTGCAGCCATTCAACTCGGCATCTGGGAGAGCCGCTACGACGCCTCGGGTTGGGACTTGGGTGCGGGCAGTTTCACAGCCACTGGCCTTGACGGGGCGACCAACGGCCACTGGAATTCATTCAAGTCCGCCATCAACACCTACGACAGCATGGATCCCGAGAAGGTCATGGTTTTTGAGTCTGCCAGCCGCCAGGACATGATCGCCGGTGACCCCCCGCTGGCCGTGCCGGAACCCGGCTCACTCGCCCTGCTGGGTGCAGGTCTGGCCAGCCTGGCGCTTGCACGGCGCCGCAAGCTTCTGTAATCAGGCCAGCCGCTTGCAAATCTCCAGCGTGGCCGCACTCTGGTTCATGCTGTAGAAATGCAGGCCGGGTGCGCCGCCGGCGCGCAGTTGCTCGCACAGGTCGGTCACCACATCCAGGCCAAACGATTTGATCGAGGCTACATCGTCACCAAAACTTTGCAGGCGCAAACGAATCCAGCGGGGAATCTCGGCGCCGCTGGCATCGCTGAAGCGCATCAGCTGGGTGGAGCTGGTGATAGGCATGATGCCGGGCACAACGGGAACCGTCAGCCCCAGCGCATCGGTCTCTTCCAGAAAGCGGAAGTAGGCGTCCGAGTTGTAAAAATACTGGGTGATGGCGGAGTTGGCGCCCGCCTCTACCTTGGCTGCAAACGCCTGCAAGTCGGCCGCGGGAGACTTGGCCTGGGGGTGCACCTCCGGGTAGGCAGCCACCTCGATAAAAAAATCATCACCGGTCTCGGCGCGAATGAACGCCACCAGATCGCTGGCGTAATGAAACTCGCCACCGGCTCCATACCCACTGGGCAGATCGCCGCGCAAGGCCACCAGTCGTTTCACGCCCATGGCCTTGAGAGTAGCGAGCTGGGCACGCACCGTGTCACGCGTGGCACCGATGCACGAAAAATGCGAAGCCGCACTCACCCCCTCGGCCAGGATGTCACGCACGGTGTTGAACGTGCCCTCTTGCGTGGAGCCACCCGCGCCAAACGTCACAGAGCAAAACTCCGGCTCCAATGCGTACAGCTGCTGGCGCACCAACCGAAGCTTCTCAACGCCTTCTGGCGTCTTGGGTGGAAAAAACTCAATGCTGTAGGGAATGCGGGCAGTCTTGCTCATGGGAAATTCTTGAAAAACACAGTCAAAGGTCGAGGGCTGCAGCCTCATTGCGAGCACAAATGAAAAACTCGCGGTTGCCATCGCCACCCTCAATGGGCGAATCAAACCATGCGGTCACCGTCAGGCCAAGCGCGGCGCAGGCATCGCGCAGGCGCTGCTCAATCAGCGGATAGAACGCAGCATCTTTGACAATGCCGCCCTTGCCCACCTGGCCGGGTTGCAGCTCGAACTGCGGCTTGACCAGGGTGAGCAGCGTGCCACCCACCTTGAGAAAAGGCACCACAGCAGGCAGCACCAAGGTTTGCGAAATGAAGGACAAATCGGCCACGATCAGGTCGAACTCAGGCGAAAAGCCCGCGTCGGCAGCCAAATCATCACCTTCCGCATCAAACTGGCCTTCAGCCGACGTACTGTCTTGGTATGCCGCTATCAAATCAGAAGCCGTTAGCGCACGCGCGTTGACATTCTCAACGCACAACACCCGCGGGTCAGCACGCAGGCTGGGGTGCAGTTGGGCGCTGCCCACATCCACACCCACCACCGATGCCGCGCCGGCTTGCAGCAAGCAGTCGGTAAAGCCACCGGTCGACTGACCCACATCCAGGCAGGCCAGTCCGGTCACGGACAGGCCCACGTGCTTGAGGGCAGCTTCCAGCTTCAAACCACCTCGGGACACATAGCGCGCCTCGGAGTCGTCCATCAGCTCGATGCTTGCGTCATCCGGCACGTCGTCGCCGTTCTTGACAACGGCTTTCCAGTCGTTGCCCTTGCGCCATTGCACACCACCCGCAATCAGGCGCTGAGCCTGAGAGCGGGTGCTGGCCAGGCCGCGGGCCACCAGCAATTGGTCAATGCGCATCAGTAGCGGTACGTATCAGCTTTGTACGGGCCGGCCTTGCTCACGCCAATGTAGGCAGCTTGCTCGTCGGTCAGTTCGGACAACATGGCACCGACCTTTTTCAGGTGCAAACGGGCCACTTTCTCGTCCAGATGCTTGGGCAACACATAGACCTGGCCGGCCTTGTATTCCTTGGGCTTGGTGAACAACTCGATCTGGGCGATGGTCTGGTTCGCAAAGCTGGAGCTCATCACAAAGCTGGGGTGGCCGGTTCCGCAACCCAAATTCACCAAGCGGCCCTTGGCCAGCAGGATGATGCGCTTGGCAGGAGACTTGCCCTTGGCCGGGAAGATCACGTGGTCTACCTGGGGCTTGATCTCTTCCCACTTGCACTTGTCCAGCGACGCCACGTCGATCTCGTTGTCAAAGTGGCCGATATTGCAAACGATGGCCTGGTCTTTCATGGCCGCCATGTGCTTGTAAGTGATGACGTTCTTGTTGCCGGTTGCGGACACGAAAATATCGCACTTGTCAGCGGCGTATTCCATGGTCACCACTTTGTAGCCTTCCATCGCGGCTTGCAGGGCGTTGATCGGGTCCACTTCGGTCACCCAGACCTGGGCGCTCAAGGCACGCAGGGCCTGGGCAGAACCCTTGCCCACGTCGCCGTAACCCGCGACCAAGGCGACCTTGCCGGCAATCATCACGTCGGTGGCGCGCTTGATGGCGTCCACCAAAGACTCGCGGCAGCCATACAGGTTGTCGAACTTGCTCTTGGTCACCGAATCATTGACGTTGATGGCACGGAACGCCAGTTCCTTGCGCGCAGCCATCTCGTTCAGGCGCAGCACGCCGGTGGTGGTTTCTTCCGTCACGCCGATGATGTTTTTCAGGCGGCGGCTGTACCAGGTGGGATCAATGGCCAGCTTGGCCTTGATGGCGTTGAACAGGCAGATTTCTTCTTCGCTGCCGGGCTTGGCCAGCACTTTGATGTCTTTCTCGGCTTTGGCACCCAGGTGCATCAGCAAAGTGGCATCGCCGCCGTCGTCCAGAATCATGTTGGGGCCTTCAGCGGCCGAACCCTTTTTGCCGCCGAATTCAAAAATGCGGTGCGTGTAATCCCAGTAATCTTCCAGGGTCTCGCCCTTGTAGGCGAACACGGGGGTACCGGCTTCAACCAGTGCGGCAGCCGCATGGTCTTGCGTGGAGAAAATGTTGCACGATGCCCAGCGCACATCAGCGCCCAAAGCTTGCAAAGTCTCGACCAGCACGCCGGTCTGAATGGTCATGTGCAGTGAACCGGTGATGCGCGCGCCCTTGAGCGGCTGCGCTTGGGCGAACTCTTCACGGATCGCCATCAAGCCGGGCATCTCGGTCTGGGCAATGTTCAGTTCCTTGCGGCCCCAGGCCGCGAGGCTCAGGTCAGCCACATGGAAATCCTGCGCTTTGGCGGGGGCTGCCGCAGCAACTTTGACCGCGGCTTTGGCGATGGTTTTGACAACGCTCTTCGCGCGGACTTTGGCTTGGGGTTTGACTAATTTCAATACGGCGCTCATAGATGACTCCAAAAGTAAATTTGAGAAATCACCAGCCTGCGACAACGTGTCTTTGGGAAAAGCTCACCGCACAGACCAGTGGGTGAGCGCAGTTGATGCGGTAATTTGCAGAACAGCAAACCACGCGGCCCGAGCCTCATTCACTGGGTGTGAACTGCAACGCTCCTCGGAAGGCGATAATTCTACCTTTTCCAGATAACCATCGTCGATAGTCTTGCGCCCAGGCCTCATTTGAGGCCGCTCATGGGGCAGGCGCAACCCGGCCGCACTCGTCAAAACTCATGTCTTATCTCGCCGAAACCAAGCGCCGCCGCACGTTTGCCATCATCTCCCACCCCGATGCGGGTAAAACCACGCTGACTGAAAAGCTGCTGCTGTTCTCGGGCGCCATTCAGATTGCCGGCTCGGTCAAGGCGCGCAAAGCCACGCGCCACGCCACCAGCGACTGGATGGAGATCGAAAAGCAACGGGGCATCTCGGTGGCCTCCAGTGTGATGCAGATGCTGTACCGGGACCACGTCATCAACCTGCTCGACACGCCCGGCCACAAAGACTTCTCGGAGGACACCTACCGCGTGCTCACCGCTGTGGACTCGGCCCTGATGGTGATTGATGCCGCCAACGGCGTGGAGGCGCAAACCCGCCGCCTGATTGAGGTCTGCCGCCAGCGAGACACGCCCATCATCACCTTTGTCAACAAAATGGACCGTGAAGTGCGCGAGCCGCTGGATATTCTGGACGAGATTGAGCGCGAGTTGGGCATGCCTTGCGTGCCCATGACCTGGCCTGTGGGCCAGGGAAAAACCTTTGGCGGCATCATCAACCTGCGCACCGATGCCATGACCGTGTTTGAGCCC
>CALRWE010000070.1:0-20548 GCA_943371745.1 Rhodoferax sp. OV413 | reverse complement strand
TTGGTTGCGCGAGTAGGATTTGAACCTACGACCTTTGGGTTATGAGCCCAACGAGCTACCAGGCTGCTCCATCGCGCGTCATTGGCTCAATCATACCATCGAAGACGACTCAAACTTGGGCTCTTCGGGTCGTCTTGGCGTTTAGCGGGATTTCTTTGCCTTCGCTGCAGGTGAGACTGATGCGACAGCAGCCGCACCTTTTTCCATGGCGGCTTCGAGGTTGCTCTCAGCAGTGGAGGCAGCTGCTTTCAGGTTCTTGGCCACAGAAGCAAAGGCTTCTGGTGCCGGATGCGCCTTTTCGACCGCATCGATCGTGCTGTGAAACTGACCGAAGCTCAGGGAAGTTGCGTCTTTCAGGTTCTTGGCAAACATGGCCATTCCTGCTTCAGCCGATGCCTTCATGATTTCAAAAGCGGCCTGTGGGTCCTTGATGCCCTTGATCGACTCGACGGTTTCAGCAATAGCGGCTTGCGCCTCTTGGGCTTGGTGTTGAGCCAAATCAGCCCATGCCTTGAGATTTTCTTGTGCTGGCTTGATCGCATCTTCCATGCCGGCTGGATTGAATTTTGGCGCAGCATCCGACAGGGTTTTTGCGATGGCTTCGAAGGGAGTGTTCTTGAACATGGGGTAACCTTAAATATAAATAATTGTTGCAGCGCAGCAATTATCGACTGAATGAGCCAGTTTTGCACACTAAAAAATGGGTTTGCTCTCAATTAGTCATGCGGGTCTACAAACCTGGCAATCGGTCAGGGGAAAAGTCCCAAGGATAATTGGGCGCATGAGAATCAATTTAGTAACACCCTTCGCAGAGAAAGACCAAGCTAAAGCTCTTGGCGCGCGATGGGACTCGGTACGCAAGAACTGGTACATCGTTGACGTGGCGGACCTGAAGCCATTCGCCCGCTGGATTCCGAATGCGGCAGATGAAGGCGCAGCAGTCCAAACGCCCAAACCAAGCCAGCCCAGGCAGCTTGTCCCCCACTGCGGATGCCATGTTCTGCCATGGGATGATTGCACCCACACAACTTCTTCAGGGACTTGAGCATGGGCATGGAAATCGAGCGGAAGTTCAAACTCAAATCCACAGCCGTTCTGGAGGGTCGGTCTGGAAGTCACTTTTTGCAGGCCTATCTGGCAAAGGGGGCTGTTCTGCTGAGGGTCCGGGTGTCGGACGACAAAGCGTGGCTCACCTTGAAAGGTCAGCCGGTGAGCACTGTGAGCCGACCCGAATGGGAGTATGAAATTCCGGTGACGGATGCCAAAGAGATGGCCAAACAACCAGGTACCTACGGGCTAGAAAAAACGCGGTATTTCATCGAACACTCAGGCCATACCTTCGAAGTGGACAGCTACCACGGAGACCTGGAAGGCCTGCATACCGTTGAGGTGGAAATGGCGGCTGAAACCACCTCGGTCACGCTACCTGACTGGGTGGGTGAAGAGGTCACGGGCAACCGGGCTTGGGACAACGAAAGCCTGGCTCGCAACGGCTGGCCGACCTGACCTGGCCCGTGCCCAAAGTCTTACAGGACTTTGGTGCGACGATTTTTTGTTTTTTGACAGCTGTCACTGCTTGCCGCTTTCCTGGTTGAGGCTTGCTTTTCCTTGTCGGATTGATCAAGGGACAACAGGGTATCCACATACGACGTGAATCGGTTGAGATAGTCGGGGGAGATATCGCGCATCTTCTCCAAGGACCTGAGTACCAACAGATGGGAGTTGATGGGTCCGGCATTCTTTGGGGCTTGAGCAAGCTCTTGGGCCAACCGCCTGCCCACGCTGAGTCTGGACCAGGTTTCTCTGAAGTACTGCGTCGTTTCGCGTGCCAGGCTCTTTCCGGGCTTGGCATTCCGGGTCTTGTCAACTTCATGCTGCGAATGCCGGGAGACAGAGCGCGTCAGATCGCCCAGCGACTCGAGACAGGTATTGCTTTTCAAAGTGGCAACGCGACGCTTCACGGCTTTCAAGTCACCCAGAGTGAATAAGCGTTGCAGATCACCTGAGGCCTGTGGATGGTGGCGCGCTGCTTGGACGATAGCATCCCGGGCATCGGATTGCGCTTCCTCAAACCGCGCTCGATAAGTGGCCAACCCCTGCACCAACCGGATACCAAGAAGGCGCTTGACAGCGGCCGACTGCCCGTTCGCCCGATTAGCCAGCATCTGCAGATAATGCAGGCGCACGGGGTCAAACTGGTCAGCACCCGCCAGGCGCAAAGACGCCATGGTGGCGCTAAAGTCAACGGACAGATCCACCTGCGAAACACAAATATCACTGGCTTCGGCTTTGCTCATGGCGCAACACTTTTTGACTTGCCGGTTTTGGGAACAGGCGCCATTTCAACCCGTCTGTTTTGAGCCCGAGCGGTCTCATCGGTGTTCGGGGTGATCGGCTGCTCCGCACCAAAAGCGGCTGCGAAAACCATGCCCGCAGGCATCCCGTCGTCAATCAACGCACGCGTGACTGTCAATGCCCGCTGGGCAGACAGCTCCCAGTTGTCTGCAAAACGGTGATTGCCACCCCGTATCGAGCGATCATCTGTAAAACCACTCACCATCAGCAACTCATCGCGTGCGGTCAGATACGCACGCAGCGGTATGACCAAACTGGTCAAGAGCTGCCGGCCTTCAGGTTGCAATTGGTCGGAATTCAATGAAAACAAGACGCGACCGCTGATGCCAATGCGTCCGTTGTTCAAAGTGATCCGCCCTGTTGCCAGCGGAATTGCCAATGCGGCCTCCAGGGTGATGCGACGCTGCTCTTCCAGCTGACGCTTTTTGACTTCAACTTCCAGATGCGTGGCCAACTCAAATTGGACCACCAGGACCCCCACCAAGAGCAAGACAAAAGCCCCCAGCAGGCCCGACATCAAATCGCCAAAAACAGCCCAGACCGGCGCTGTCTGCTCGATCCCTGCATCCGTGTCCTCCATCAGCTGGCCTCTTCGGCTAGCAGCGCTTGTTTGCCTGCAAGCTGGCGCAATTCCTCAAAAATTTCTTTTTGGGACAAGGTGCTGAGGTCGATGATTTCCCGCGCTTGTGCGACGTAGTAGGCGAGCTGCTCATCGCTTCTCACCATGGATTTATCCAGCGCGCCTTCAATGCGCTCCAGGTTGGAGATCAGCTTCTCATTGGCTTCACTGAAGGAGTTCACGGCAAAACCGAAGGCGTCGCTCAAGCTCGACACATCCACCGCACTGCTGGTGACCTGGGCCGCAATGTCCGAGAGCTTGGCCGCTTCCAGTCCCACATTGTCCGAGAACTGGTTGCCGGCTCGCTGCAGTGCCACGGCCGACGAAGCCACCAGGGAGTCGATCAAGGCGCGTTGCTCCACAGACGCATGGTTGATTGAATCAAGCAATGCATTGAGTGTGTTCAGGATACGGCTGCGCTCTTCCAGCAGCTCGTTGTCACGCGAGACACTGCTGGAGATTTGCTGGCGAAGTTGGCCTATGACTTCTGCTGCGGCGCGCGGTGCCTCGGAGGCGGTTTGGATGAGCCGCGTGATCGGGTCTTCCAGCGCGGTGCCCAGCGTAGTCAAATGACAGGTCAGCGCCGTCTGTAATTCGCCCAGCCGGTCAACCGCCGCGGCCCCACGCAGGGCTTCGTCTTCCCTGAGCGCACCGAGTTCCCCACGCAGCAAGGTAGTGAGCTGGTCCATGCGTTGGCCGTTTTGTTGCAGCCAGTCCGCTTCAGACGCGATTCGGGAGCGGATCAATTCCTCGGAGGCCGCCATCAGGCGGGTGATGTCACCCAGTGTCGAGTTGGCGCTGCACCGAGCACTGTCGGTGATGTCCTGTGCGGTTTGGGTGAGTGTGCTGCAGATCAATGCCTGCTGGGCGTGCGCCTGCTCGCCCGCCTGCTGCCAGGCCCGCTTGAGCGATGCGGCCGTGGCTTGCATCGAACATGTCCAGGCATCCAGCCGCTGCCGGTCTGCCAAGGCCTGGTCGGCCTGCATAGTGAAGTTCGCGTGATTCACCTCATTCAGGAGCGAGGCCGAGCGTTGCTCAAACGTGTCCGCAAAGGCAACCAGCGTTTGTCCTACACCACTGACCATGCTGGCACTGGCCTGCTCATGCTGGGAGAGCGCTGCCGTCCAGGTGTGCGCCGCGGTGGCCACCGTGGTGTCAAACCTGGCAGACAAACCATCGAGCTGTAGTTGCGCCGCGTCGATCATTCGGCTGTGCATCCGTGTTGCCTCGGCCGCAATACCTGCCAGGGCGGCTCCGACCAGCGGCTTGATGCCATCTGCAGCCACCTGCGCGCTTTGGGTCAGGCTGTCCCGCAGGGATTGATCGACGGACGAGGCCAGCTCGGTATACACGCCTTTGACGTCGCTGTGGAAACTCTCCTGGTTGCTGAGCAATCGGTCGTTCAACTGCTGGCTCATGCGGTCCATTTGCAGCATCATGGCCTGCAATTGATCAACCACCGCAGGCAAGGCTTGGGCTTGCGACTGAATGGCCTTGAAGGCCTCCGCACGCTGATGGGCCAGTGAAAAGCCGCGCAGTGCGCTCGCCATATGGGTATCGAGCTCTTGCGCTGCCAGCAGCCTTTCACGCCGGCCGATCGCCGACATCAGGCCCAGCATCGCGGATGAGGCCACACCGGCCACGGACGTGCCAAACGCCAGCCCCAAGCCCTTGATGGGGGCCGAGAAAGCCGATCGCATGGCCTGCAGATCAGTGGTTCCCTCCAGCGCGAAAACGGCACCATTGAGGGTAACGACCATGCCCAGAAAAGTGCCCAACATGCCCAGCATCACCAGCAGCCCGATCAGATAAGGTGTGAGCGCGGGGCCGGGCAATCCGATGCGTTCGCCTTCAATGCGCAAACGCACCGCAGTGCGCAATGAAGGATGCACGCTGTTGAGCCAAGCACCCAGGCTCGGGAGGTGCTCCGGAAGCGCGGCCAGTGCCTCGGACAGGCTCAAGGTGGCACGGCGAAACAGGTGCAACTCCCAGGCGCCAAACAAGTAAACAGCGGCAATGACCGCCGTCACCCCCAGGGCCAACACGTTGGACCCCATGAAGCCGGCACCGACCCAAACGAGCGCTATCCCGCCCAACAAAAAAGTGCCTGTGAAGAAGTGTCTGTTCATGCGTGTCATGTTTTCTCGTGTTGGAGTGCCTCAATGAGCCCCACCGTGGGTTGCAGCCGAACATCCAGTTCCGCAAGCAACACCGTTTGAAGTTCATCGCAAAAGCGCGTCAGCCAGGCTCCCTCCTTCATCCAGGCGGCCGGCTTATCGGTTTGGCCGGTATCAAGAAGCGCTTGCTGATGCGTCTTGAACAAGTGTTCAAAACGCTTTCTCAGAAGCAGCGGCACAGTGGAGAGCGATTTGTTCTCCCGCTCACAAAGAACCTTGTCCAGAGCCGCATCCAGTGCGGCCAATTGTCCAAGCGCCGGTGAAGTCTTGGCCAGTGCCTCCCGAACGCTGACCCGCAGGTGGCGAATATCAGAGTCCATCTCGCGTTGGTAGGCCGCGTAGTATCGGCGATAGGGCTCGTACGCGGCCGCCAGCTTTACGGGCCAGTCACGGTCTGGCGAAGGCCGTTCTATCCGTGCCTTGCCCGTTTTAGTCGATTCACTCTGCATAATCGAATTTTCCAGACCGCGTCTCAAGCTGGCCAACTCTTCATTCAGGACACTCGAATGCGGTGGCGCCGCGGATCGTGCCCCTGACGAACTTGCGCTGAGCGCGGTGGACAAAGCAATCGCCTCGGAATAGTCCACCCAGAGGCCCAGCTTTTCTGCAAAAGCAGCCTCCGGCTCGGCCGTATCCAGAAGGGCGAGGTCGGACAGAATGCGGATGAGCCGTGAGCTAGGGAAATGGGTACGCGTCGGGGATCGCGTCATAGGTGACAGATTTTTACAAGTGCTGGAGCCAAAACGCCCAGTCTGGATGCCAGCGCAGGATTAGGCTCCGATAGCGATCGGATCGGGTAAGGTAGTAAAGAATTTTAGCTGCTGAAGCCTGCCGGCCCCGCCAACAGGCCGGTCGCCACGGTTGGGTGGTGCAATTTCAGGCCCAGCTCCTGCTTCAGGCGCGTGTTGTCCATGCGCCGGGACTCACTCATGAAGCTCAACACCATCAAGGACAGATGCTCCCGGGCCGAGCTACGGGGCAAGCGGGGCGGACGGGGCAAACCATACAGATCAGCCGCCAGATCAAAGTAGTCGCCCATCTTGAGACAGGTGTCGTCATTGACGTTGTAAACCCGCTGGGGCTGTCCGCGCCACAGGGCGGCAGTGCAAGCGCGGGCCAGGTCATCGGCGTGGATGTGGTTGGTGTAGACATCATCGCAAGCCTGCAACACCGGCGTGCCCTTGAGCAGGCGGGCCTCTGGTGTACCGCCAGCCCGGTCTGGCGCGTAAATGCCAGGAATACGCAAAATGCTGCTGCGCACACCTGTGAGGCGACCAAAAAAGCGAATGGATGATTCAGCCTCAATTCGCCGTCTGGCCCTTGGCGTATCTGCATTAAGTGCTCTTGTTTCACTAGCCAGATCCCCTTGGCAGTCCCCATACACGCCACTGGTCGAACCATAAACAAGTGCCTGGGGCAGGCCCCGCAAGACCAGTGCGCGGGTCAAGGCCCGGGTGCGGGGATCGCCCCAGCCTTGGCCGGGTGGGGGGGCCAAATGCACCACATGCGTGGCCAGGCCCGCCAGTCGGCGCAGGGTCAGTGGGGCATCGAGGTTGCCCAGCAAGGGGGTGATGCCGTGGGCACGCAATTCACCGGTGCGTTCGGGCGACGAGGTCAGGGCCATCAGACCCAGCCGTGCCGGGAGCAGACGGGCAACCCGCAGCCCCACATCACCACAGCCGACGATCAGGACGCGGGCGCGCCGGAAACGCGCAGGCAAGGCACCGGGCCGGGTGGCATACAAAACGGGATGGGGGCTTTGGATTGAGGGCAAAATCGGGAACCAGTTATTCGATGCAACGCCCAAGGATACAGACAACATGACGCTCAGCGACACCGCAACCTCCGGATTTCAGATTACCGTGCAGCCCAGCGGCCGCGCCTTCACAACCCAAGCCGGCGAGGCCATCCTGATGGCGGGCATCCGGGCCGGCATTGGCATGCCCTATGGCTGCAAGGACGGTGCCTGCGGTTCCTGCAAATGCAGGAAGCTCCAGGGCACTGTGGTCCACGGCCCGCACCAGAGCAAGGCCTTGAGCGACGAGGAAGAAGCCAACGGCTATGTGCTCACCTGCTGTGGCGTACCGCAAAGCGATGTGGTGCTGGAGTCGCGCCAGGTCACAGCCGAAGGGGCTCTACCCATCAAGAAAATGCCCAGCCGGGTGACCATGCTGGAAAAGATGTCTGATGATGTGATGCGCCTGGTGCTGCAATTGCCTGCCAATGAGGCCTTTGCTTTTCATGCAGGCCAGTATGTGGAGTTCCTCCTGCGCGACGGGGTGCGACGCAGTTACTCCATGGCCAATGCCCCCCACACCGTGGCGGCGGGCGGCGGTGCACTGGAGCTGCACATTCGCCACATGCCCGGGGGCAAATTCACCGACCATGTGTTTGGCAGCATGAAAGAAAAGGAGATCCTGCGGATTGAGGGGCCCTATGGCAGTTTTTATTTACGCGAGGACAGCACCAAGCCCCTGGTGCTGCTGGCCTCTGGCACCGGTTTTGCTCCCATCAAGGCCTTGATTGAACACATGCAGTTCAAGGGCATTACCCGTCCGGCCACCTTGTACTGGGGCGGGCGGCGCCCAGCGGACTTGTACATGGACGCCTGGGTCAAGGCCCGGGTCGCCGAGATGCCCAACCTGAGCTATGTGCCGGTGGTATCGGACGCCTTGCCTGAAGACGCATGGACCGGGCGCACCGGGTTTGTGCACCTGGCTGTGCTGCAGGATTTTGCAGACTTGAGCGCACACCAGGTGTATGCCTGCGGCGCGCCCATCGTGGTGGATTCGGCGCAGGCCGATTTCACAGTGAAAGCGGGGCTATCCACCGATGAGTTTTTTGCCGACTCCTTCACCACCGAAGCCGACAAGGCTCGGGCGGCGTCTTCGCTTTGATTGTTCTTTGAAAGTTGCCACCATGCGTTACAAAACCCTTCTTCTGACTGCACTCACCTTGGTGGCTGCGGCCACGGCTTCGCTCGCCCAAGCGCAAGGCAAGCCGATTCGCCTGATCGTGCCCTACGCTGCGGGCGGCCCGCTGGATGTGACCGCGCGTGCCCTCGCCGAGCGGGTCAAGGACACGCTGGGCACAGTGATTGTGGAAAACAAGCCCGGCGCGGGCGGCAACATCGGCGCCGACGCCGTGGCCAAGGCCGCGCCAGACGGCCTGACCATCGGCATTGCCGCCACAGCCACCCATGCTGTCAATCCCTGGCTGTACGCCAAGATGCCTTTTGATGCCGCCGCCGACTTTGCGCCCATCACCCAGATGGTGCGGGTGCCCAACGTGCTGGTAATGAACACCGACACCTCGGCCCGCCTCAAAATCAACACCGTGAACGACCTGATTGCCTATGCCAAGGCCAACCCGGCCAAGCTGAACTACGGCAGCGGCGGCAATGGCAGTGCGGGACACCTGGCGGGCGAAATGTTCAAAAAAGAAGCTGGTATTTTTGCCGTGCACATTCCTTACAACGGCGGCAACCCGGCGCAACTGGCCTTGCTCAGCGGCCAGGTCGACTTCAACTTTGACAACCTGGCCACGGCGGCCCCCAACATCCGCTCCGGCAAACTCAAGGCCCTGGCAGTCACCACATTGAGCGGTGTGAGCGCCCTCCCCGGCACACCGCCGGTGGCCGACACCTTGAAGGGCTTTGCGATTGACACCTGGTGGGGCCTGGTGGCACCGGCTGCGACCCCCAAAGACGTGATCACCAGGCTCAACCAGGCCTTTGTGGCGGCCCTGAATGCCCCTGAAACCAAAACCCGCTTTGCCACCCTGCTGGCCGAGCCTGTGCCGACCACCCCGGAGGCCTTTGGCACCCTCATGACCAACGAGCGGGCCAAATACCAGGGGCTGGTGAAAGCTACTGGCGCCCGAGTGGACTAAGCCAGGCGCCACCGCCATGACCGTCTACACCCCCCGGGGAGTTATTGAAGCGGTACTGGCCGCACTGCAGCGCTGGGCCCTGCAACTGATCATCAAACCGGTGTTTTCGCCGCGCTGGTCGATCGCGTTCCAGCGCCGCTGGCTGACTTTCATGGCACGCATCTCGTTGCCCGTGCCCCGGTCAGTCGCCATCACAACGGGTCAAATGGGGGGTGTGGCAGGGGAATGGCTTTGCCGACGCCCTACAACCCCATCACAGAGCGAACAAGACCCCGACCCCCGCTTGGGCACCGTGCTGTATCTGCACGGCGGCGCCTATTGCATGGGCTCACCGGTGACCCACCGCTCGCTCACGGCCCGGCTCACTTTGGCCACGGGTCTGCCAGTTTTCTCGCTGGATTACCGGCTGGCCCCCGAGCACCCCTACCCCGCTGCGCTGCAGGATGCACTGGCCGCCTTTGACGCCCTGCGCTTGACCGGCCCGGTAATTCTGGCGGGCGACTCAGCCGGCGGCGGACTGGCGCTGGCCACGGCAATGGCGCTGCGCGACGCGGGCAAGCCAGCGCCTGCCGCGCTGCTGCTGCTCTCGCCGCTGGGCGATGTGGTCATGCCGAACCCGCCACCCGAACCCGTACCGGGCGAGGCGATGCTGAGTGTGGCGTGGGCTCAGGCGTGCACCCACTTCTACCGGGGTCACTGGCCTGACACCGAGCCAGGTATTTCACCTCTGCGCGGCGACCTGCGTAGCCTGCCGCCCACGCTGATTCAGGCTGGCACCGACGAGCTGCTGCACGACCAGGCCCTGGCGCTGCACGCGGCGCTGCAGGCCGCAGGTGTGGCATCGCGCTGCGAGATCACACAAGGGCGCTGGCATGTGTTCCAGTTGCAAGGCGGCATCCTCCAGAGTGCGGACGAGGCCATTGCGCGGCTGGCCAGCTTTGCTCACGTGCAACTGGCGCTCCCGGTGGCGGGTGCCAGCGAGCACGAGGTGGTGATTTTGGGCGCGGGCATGTCGGGCCTGTGCATGGCCATCCAGTTACAGCGTGCGGGCATCCAACGCTTTGTGATTCTTGAAAAGCAACCCGGGCTGGGCGGCACCTGGTGGGACAACACTTACCCCGGCGCCCATGTGGACGTGCCCGCGCCGGCGTATTCGTTTTCGTTTGCGCCCAACCCTGAGTGGAAGCGTCGCTTTCCTGCGGCACCCGAAATCCAGGCTTACATGCAGGCACTGGCCGAGCGCCACGGGCTGCTGGCCCGAATCCGCTTCAACACCCGGCTGACCCAAGCCCATTTTGAGGAGGCCAGCGGCCACTGGCACTTTGCCACCGAAGACGGCAGCACACTCAAGGCGCGCTTTTTTGTGTGCAGCACCGGACCTCTCAACCAGTTGCGCTGGCCGGATATTGCTGGGTTGGACAGCTTCAAGGGCCAGCGCCTGCACTCGGCGCGCTGGGATGCCAGTTGCGCCCTGCAAGGCCAACGTGTGGCGGTCATTGGCACGGGCTCGACCGCCTCACAACTGGTGCCACCCATTGCCGCCCAGGCCGGGCAATTGCATGTGTTCCAACGCACGGCCAACTGGGTATTGCCGCGGATTGACCGACCTTACAACGCGCTGGACCGCCGGTTGGCCCAGTTCTCGCCTTATGCAACAGCCACACGGTGGGCTTGGGTGCAGGTATTGGAGTGGGGCCGGCGCGGTTTTGAAGAAGGCACGCTCGCCCGCAAAGGCATGCTCAAGACAGCAGCCATCCACCTGCAGCGCCAGGTCCCCAACGCTACCTTGCGCCAGCACCTCACGCCGCCCTATCCGCTGGGCTGCAAACGCATCATTTATTCCAACGACTTTTACCCCGCGCTGGGCCAGCCCAACGTGGAACTGGTCACCGATGGCATTGCGCGCATCACCGAGACCGGCATCGTCACCGGGGATGGGCGTGAGCGAGCAGTGGATGTGCTGGTGTGCGCCACGGGGTTTGATGCAGTGCATCTGCTCTCGAACCTCACGGTCACTGGCTTGGGCGAGCGCACGCTGTCCGAGGCTTGGGCGCAAGGCCCCGAGGCCTACCACGGCATCACCGTGGCAGGTTTTCCCAACTTGTTTTTGATGCTGGGGCCCAATACCGCCACCGGCCACACGTCCACGCTCTTGTACATCGAACCCGAAGTGGACCACGCCATTGGCTGCATGCAGACGGTGCGCCAGAGTGGGCGCAAGTGGATTGCCGTGCGCCCGGAGGCCATGAACGCCTACAACCAGGGCCTGCAATCCCGTCTGGCGGGCTCGGTGTGGAGCCAGTGCCGCAGTTGGTACCGCATGGACAACGGCCGCATCGTCGCCCTGTTTCCGGGCTTTACCAAAGAATACGTTCAGGCCGTTAAAAAACCCAAGCTGGCGGACTATCAAATAGTTTGAACCCACACTGGCTCAGGCCGGTGTGGCTTGGGTGCGCCCGGCGACTCACTCCACGCTGGCGCCAGCTTCAAACCACTGCTTGATCCGCTGACGCTCGGCGTCTGTCATGCCGGTGGCGTTGTTCATGGGCATGGCTTTGGCGACTACCACTTGCTGGTAAATGTTCTGAGCGTGTTGCTTGACGCCCGCAGCCGAGTCCAGACGCACGTTTTTCATCTGCACCTGGGCACCATGGCACTGGTAACAGTGCTGTTCCAGGGTGTTTTGCACCAATTTATAGCTATTTTGGCTTCCAGCCGGCGTTTTAACTTCCTCAGTAGCTACTGAATTAGTAGCACCAGAGGCCACCGCAGGCTGGGGAGCGGGCTTGAGCCAGACGATGACTGCAATGATTGCCACCACGCCCGCCACCGCGTAGCCAATGGGATTGCCATTGCGTCCGAGTTTGTAACCGTGGCGCATGACAAAAAACTGGCGAATGGCCGCACCAGCAAACATCATCAAAATCAGCACCAGCCAGTTTTGCGGGTGGCTGTAGGTAAAGCTGTAGTGGCCGCTGAGCATGGCAAACAGCACGGGCAGCGTGAAATAGGTGTTGTGCACGCTGCGCTGCTTGCCGCGTTTGCCGTGAATGGGGTCTACAGGAAGGCCGGCCTTGATGGCAGCAACTACTTTTCGTTGGCCAGGAATGATCCAGAAGAACACGCTGGCACTCATGCTGGTGGCCAACATGGCGCCTACCAGCAAGAAGGCGGCACGCCCGGCGAACAAATGGCAGGCCAGCCACGACGCGATGCACACCAGGCCAAACACCAGGGCGCCGACGATGGCATCACCGTTCTTGCGCTGACCGAACACCCGGCAAATCATGTCGTAGAGCAGCCAGAACACCACCAAAAAAGACAGCGCCACCACAATAGCCGTGGAAGGGGCCCAATCCATGAGCGACTTGTCAATGAGGTAGGTGCTGGCACTCCACAGGTAGGACACCGTGAACAAGGCAAAGCCGGACAGCCAGGTGCTATAGCTCTCCCAGTAAAACCAATGCAAATGACTGGGCAGCTTGGGTGGCGACACAGCAAACTTGACCGGGTGGTAGAACCCGCCACCGTGCACAGCCCACAACTCACCACTCACGCCCTGCTTTTTGAGGTCGTCATCGACGGGTGGCGTGAGGCTGCTGTCCAGAAACACGAAGTAAAACGAGGAGCCAATCCAGGCGATGGCGGTGATGACGTGAACCCAGCGCAACAGCAGATTGGCCCAGTCGAGGTAGTAGCTTTCCATAAGTCCCAATAGTTTGAAGACTGCTCACCACTGCGGGCGCTGTAAGCAGAAAATGGGTCGCGAACACAGGTCTCTCTGACTCCAGGAAACCTCGCTCCGCTGCGACTACGATGCAAAGTGTATACAGTTTTTGTTCTGTTGTGGCACACACTTCAAGCGTGCACACCCGTAGAAACCCTGAGTATCCGATTACAACGTCAGCAATATTTGTGCCGCGACTGCGACCGCAATCACCTCGGGCGCCTTGCCCCGAATGCCGGGAAGTCCAATCGGGCAGGTGACACAGGCGAGTTCTTGTGGCGTGAAACCCCGCGCCTCAAGCCGGTGCCTGAAGGTGGCCCACTTGGTGCGGCTGCCAATCAGGCCGATAAAAGGCAGGTCGGCCCGCAGGCGCTGGCGCATCAGGCAGCTCGCCACCACCTCCAGGTCCTCGGCGTGGCTGAAACTCATGATAAGCACCCTGCTCCCCGGCACCAGATCGCGCACGGCCGCCTGCACGGGTTCCGAATGTTCGCACACCACGTGCTCAGGCTGATGGGCTGGAAAAATCTCATCACGGCTGTCCACCCAGGTGATGCGCAAGGGGAGAGTGCCCAGCACCTGAACCAGCGCATGCCCCACATGACCGCCGCCAAACAGCGCCAAAGGAGTTCTATCGGGTTGCAGACGAACTTTCAGAGCGCCAAGATCGGCCGCACTCACCAGTTCAAACTTCAAATGCACCTCGCCCCCGCAGCACTGCCCCAAGCTGGGGCCGAGGGCGTAGCGCATTGGGGACACACACGGGCCACCGCCCACAACCTGGCGGGCGTGAGCGATGGCCTGAAACTCAAGGTGACCTCCACCAATGGTGCCCACAAAGCCGCTGGCAAAAACGGCCATCCAGGTACCCGCCTCACGCGGCACCGAGCCACGGGAGGCTTGCACACTCACCAGCACGGCGGGTTCAAGCGCCAGCCGGACAAAAAATTGGGCGTTAACAGTCACAAACCATCACCTTCTTGAGCGGTATAAAAAAAATGAAACCGCGCTGGATTTCGGGCAAAGTATGCCCCTGCATCGCATTCAAGTTTGCGAAATGTCAAAACATTAAAAAACTGGTCAACTCAGGAGACGTTCTGTGACCCCAAATATTCAGTCCCGCCGGACCTTGCTGGCTGTAACCGCCAGCAGCGTGGCCTCTATCATGGCCGGCTGCAGCTCGCCACCACCAACACCGCCCGCACCCATGCTGCCACCACCTCCAGCGCCACCTGCCTCGCCGCCACCACCGCCGCCACCACCACCACGCCCGCTGGTCAAGCCAGAGCCGCTGGCCAATGTCTCACAAGCCACCAACCCGAAAGACTATCGGCGCGATGCCGCAGGTCACCTGTATGTCAAAAACAGAGACCGGATTTACAAAGGGAAGATGCCGCCCCTGCTGTATGCCATTGGCGTATTGCAGGTGGAGGTGGATGGGCGAGGCCGTGTCTCATCCACCAGCTGGATGCGCGCGCCCAAACACGCCCCCGAGGTCATGGCTGAAATTGAAAAGACGGTGCGACTCGCCGCCCCCTACCCCGCCCCCGTGCGCATGGGTCGGGTGACCTATACCGACACCTGGCTGTGGCACAAAAGCGGGCTGTTCCAGCTGGACACCCTGACTGAGGGACAAATGTAAAACCTTGGGGGACAGACCGCAGCTACACGAAGTGAGCCAGCTCTGTCCCCAACTGATCGCCTGATGTTGGATGGCTCACGACCCGCGGTACGTCGAGTAGCTCCACGGGCTCACCAGCAGCGGGACGTGGTAATGCTGGTCAGCATGGGCAATGCCAAAGTCCAGGCTCACCTTGTTCAAGAAATTCGGCTCGGGCAGCGCCACGCCGCGAGCCTTGAAATACCCCGCCACATCGAACACCAGCCGGTAGGTGCCGCATACCAGGCTGGCGTTGTCGTACAGCAGGCCGTCGGGGTTACGACCATCCTGGTTCAACACAAACTGCTTGACCAGTGTGACGCTGTCGCCCTGCGTGGTGTAAAGCGCCACCTGCATACCAGCGGCGGGCGTGCCATGCATGGTGTCCAAAACGTGCGTACTCAAGCCCATGAGGTGTCTTTCAAAATACGAGCCGGCACTCGAAAATTATCGCCGGAGAACTGAAAGTGTATACACTTTTTGGATTTAGGGCTATCATCTCGCGATGGACATACAAACCCCCAACGCGAATTCGGGTTCCACCACCGGCTTCATTGTGGACGCCCTCACCAAGGCCATCGTGGAACACCGTCTGCACCCTGGCACCAAACTGGCCGAGCAAAAGGTGGCCGATCATTTCGGCGTGTCGCGCACGCTGGTGCGCCAGGCTTTGTTCCAGTTGTCCCAAAACAGGCTCATCCGCATGGAGCCCGCGCGCGGTGCGTTTGTAGCCACACCCTCGGTCACCGAAGCCAAGCAGGTGTTTGCCGTGCGCCGCATGCTGGAGGCCGAGATGACGCGCGCCTTCATCAAGGGCGTGACGCCAGCCATGATCAAGTCACTCAAGCATCATGTGGCCATGGAAAAGTCGGCGGTGCAGCGTGAGGATGTCTCGGGGCGCACCGAGCTGCTGGGCGATTTTCATGTTCGCATGGCTGAACTCATGGGCAACGATGTGCTGGCCCAAATGTTGGGTGACTTGATTTCGCGCTGCTCGCTGATCACGCTGATGTACCAGTCAGCCACAGCGGCAGAGCACTCGAATGAAGAACATGCGGCCATCGTGCAGGCCCTGGCCACCAAAAACGAGGCGCTGGCGCTCAAACTCATGGACGAGCATCTGCAGCATGTGGAGGCCAATCTGACTTTTGACCGCAAGCTCCCCACCAACGACATCTCGATGGCCCTGTCCTGAAACACTCCACTTGAACCATGCAGCATTACGACAGCACCTCAAACTACCCGCGTGACCTCATCGGCTACGGCCCCAAACCGTCCCATGCCCAATGGCCTAATCAGGCCCGGGTGGCGGTGCAGTTTGTATTGAATTATGAAGAAGGGGGCGAAAACAGCGTGCTGCACGGCGATGCGGGGTCCGAGCAGTTTTTGAGCGAGATGTTTAATCCGCCAAGCTTCCCCGAGCGGCATATCAGCATGGAGGGAATTTACGAGTACGGCTCCCGTGCGGGCGTATGGCGCATCCTGCGTGAATTTGAGAAGCGCCAGCTGCCGCTCACGGTATTTGGCGTGGGCATGGCATTGGAGCGCCACCCGGAGTTGGTGCGGGCCTTCAAGGAACTCGGCCATGAGATTGCCTGCCACGGCTGGCGCTGGATTCACTACCAACATATTGACGAGGCCACCGAGCGCGAGCACATGCGCTTAGGGATGGAGATCATCACCCGCATGACGGGTGAGCGCGCTTTGGGCTGGTACACCGGGCGCGACAGCCCCAACACACGCCGACTCGCGGCCGACTTTGGCGGGTTTGAATACGACAGCGACTACTACGGCGACGACCTGCCGTTCTGGATGAAGGTGCAAAAGACCAATGGTGAGGTGGTGCCCCAATTGATTGTGCCCTACACGCTGGACTGCAATGACATGCGCTTTGCCTTACCCCAAGGCTACTCTTACGCCGATCCATTTTTTCAGTATCTCAAGGACAGCTTTGATGTGCTTTACGCGGAAGGCGACGAGGCACCAAAAATGATGAGCATCGGCATGCACTGCCGCCTTCTGGGACGCCCCGGACGCATCACGGCGTTGCAGCGTTTTCTGGACCACATCCAGCAGCATGACCGGGTCTGGGTGTGTCGTCGCCTGGACATTGCCCGCCACTGGAAAGTCACCCATCCTTTTTCTGAGTAAGCCCACCCATGATGACCCTTGACCAACTCAACGCGGAGCCCGCCCCCGAGGCCCTGCAACTGCTGGACGGCCTGTACGAGCACTCGCCCTGGATTGCCGAGCAGGCCCTGGCCCAGCGGCCGTTTAAATCTTTGTCGCAACTCAAGCACACCATGGCGCGCATCGTGGCGCAGTCAGGCTTGGCGCCTCAACTGGCCCTGATTCGTGCCCACCCCGAGCTGGCGGGCAAGGCCATGGTGAGCCAGTCGCTCACGGCCGAGTCCACCCACGAGCAGAGCAAGGCGGGCCTGACTCAGTGCAGCGCAGAGGAATTTGCGCAACTGCAGCAACTCAACGCCGATTACAACGCCAAGTTTGGATTCCCCTTCATTCTGGCCGTGCGCGGCGCACGAGGCACCGGCCTGAGCCGTCAGCAAATTATCGAGACCTTTGAGCGGCGCCTGCAGGGTCACCCGGACTTCGAGCGCGCCGAGTGCCTGCGCAATATCCACCGCATTGCCGAGATTCGCCTGAACGACAAGTTTGGCGTCACGCCGAGCTTGGGCAACGAGGTGTGGGACTGGCACGAAGACCTGGCGCAATTCAGCGACCCGGGCTATAGGGAAAAAGGTCAACTTACCGTCACCTATTTAACTGACGCCCATCGCGCTTGTGCCGCGCACTTGAAGGCGCAGATGCTGGATCTTGGGTTTGACGAGGTCCGGATTGACGCGGTTGGCAACGTGGTGGGCCGCTACCTCTCCAGCAAGGCGACAGCCCAAACGCTGATGACCGGCTCGCACTTTGATACCGTGCGCAATGGTGGCAAATACGACGGGCGCCTGGGCATCTTCGTGCCCATGGCCTGTGTGCGGGAACTTAAAGCAAGGAACAAGCGCCTGCCCTTTCACCTCGAGGTGATCGGTTTTGCCGAAGAAGAAGGCCAGCGCTACAAGGCCACCTTTTTGGGCTCCGGTGCGCTCATTGGGCAATTCAACACCGCCTGGCTGGACCAGAAGGACGCTGACGGCATCACCATGCGCGAGGCGATGGCGCATGCGGGTCTCAACGTCAACGACATCTCTGGCCTGCTGCGCTACCCTGACCAGTACCTGGGCTTTGTGGAAGTGCACATTGAACAAGGGCCAGTCCTCAATGAGCTGGACTTGCCGCTGGGCGTCGTCACCTCCATCAACGGCAGCGTTCGCATGCTGGGCGAGGTCACCGGTACCGCCTGCCATGCAGGTACCACTCCGATGGACCGGCGCTCGGATGCCGCCTGTGCCGTAGCCGAGTTGATGCTGGCCGTTGAAAGGCGGGCCGCGCAAGATGGCGACTCGGTGGGCACCGTGGGCCTGCTGACCGTGCCCAATGGCTCCATCAACGTGGTGCCGGGCCGCTGCCAGTTTTCGCTGGACCTGCGCGCGCCCACCGATCCGCAACGCGACGCCTTGGTCCGAGATGTGCTCCAGGTCGTCAAGGACATCTGTGACCGCCGCCGGGTGCATTGCGCGCTGGAAGAAACCATGCGCGCGGCAGCCGCCCCCAGTGCGCTGCCCTGGCAACAGCGCTGGGAACAAGCGGTGAGTTCCTTGGGTGTACCCCTGCACCGCATGACCAGCGGCGCGGGCCACGATGCCATGAAACTGCACGAGGTAATGCCGCAGGCCATGCTGTTTGTGCGCGGCCAGAACTCGGGCATCAGCCACAACCCTCTGGAGAGCACCACCAGCGACGATATGCAACTGGCCGTTGAGGCCTTCATCACCCTGGTGGACCAACTGGCCACCGACTTTGACCAACTGTCCTGAAAGTCTAACCCCATGACACCTTACGAGCAACTCGACGCCTGGATCGACGCCCACTTTGACGAGCAGGTCGCCTTTCTGCAAGAACTCATCCGCGTCCCCACCGACACCCCACCCGGCAACAACACGCCCCACGCCGAACGCACAGCCGAATTGCTGCAGCAAATGGGCTTGAGCGCCGAGAAATATGCCGTGCCCGAAGCCGAAGTACACGCCGCCGGCCTGCAAAGCATCACCAATTTGCTGGTGAACCGCACCTATGGCCCCGGCAAAACCGTGCTGCTCAACGCCCATGGCGATGTGGTTCCACCCGGCGAAGGCTGGACCAAAAACCCCTATGGCGGCGACATTGAGGACGGCAAAATTTACGGCCGCGCCGCCTCGGTGAGCAAATGCGACTTCTCCACCTACGCCTTTGCAGTGCGTGCGCTGGAAGCCGTGGCCAAGCCCACGACAGGTAGCGTGCAGTTGCTCTTCACCTACGACGAAGAATTTGGCGGCGAGGTGGGGCCGGGCTGGTTGCTGAAAAAGAAAATCATCCACCCCGACCTGATGATTGCCGCGGGTTTTGGCTACCAGGTGATCACTGCGCACAACGGCTGCCTGCAAATGGAAGTCACTGTTCACGGCAAGATGGCCCATGCCGCCATCCCTGACTCCGGCGTAGACGCCCTGCAGGCCGCAGTCCAGATCCTGAACGCCCTGTACGCGCAAAACACGCTCTACAAGCAGATCACGTCCAACGTGCAAGGCATCACGCACCCCTACCTGAACATTGGCATGATTGAGGGCGGCACCAACACCAATGTGATTCCCGGGCGGGTCACCTTCAAGCTGGACCGGCGCATGATTCCGGAAGAAAACCCGGCCGTAGTGGAAGCCACACTGCGCGACATCATCGCGCGCACCGCCGCCGAGCAACCGGGTGTCACAGTCGAAGTCAAGCGCATGCTGCTGGCCAACGCCATGAAGCCCTTGGCCGGCAACCAGCCTCTGGTGGATGCGATTCAAAAGCACGGCAAAGTCGTGTTTGGTGAAGACATCCCCGCGCTAGGCACACCGCTGTACACCGATGTGCGCTTGTTCTGTGAAGCGGGCATTCCCGGCGTGATCTACGGCGCAGGCCCGCGCACCGTGCTGGAGTCCAACGCCAAGCGGGCGGACGAAAACCTGGTCCTGGAAGACTTGCGTCGCGCGACCAAGGTGATTGCGCGGGCGCTGAGTGATTTGCTGGCTTGACGCTCTCTGGAGGGGGAATGGCCAGATTGAGTCTGGTTTAGCCAGTGGCTGAACCAGAGCTACGAGGGACTGAGTCACTGCATTGATTCAAAGAAATTTTTGATGAAAGAACTTGTCTGAAGATGGCTTTTTGAGCATATTTCTTGCTTTGCTCTTAGCGACAGCCTTTGGGGCTTGTTACAGTCGTCTTCAGCAATTACTCCTTCATTTCTAAAAAATATGACTTCTCTTAATTTCATTGGTGGCGAAAAGGGCGGCGTCGGAAAATCCGTTGTCTCACGGGTATTGGCCCAGTACTTCATTGACAAAGAGCGGCAGTTTATTGGTTTTGACACCGACCGCTCACACACCTCCTTCACCCGCTTTTACAGCGACTTTGCCTCGCCCGTGATTGTGGACAACTTTGAAGGCCTGGACCTGATTGCCAGCGCGTTTGAGCAGGCCGGTGATGATGGCCAGCCCCGCAGCGCCATCGTTGATTTGGCCGCACAAACAGCAACGCCGCTGACGCGCTGGATCAAGGATTCCGATGTATTCACCGTGCTGGAAGAGATGGGCGTCACCGTCAATTTCTGGCATGTGGCCGATGCCGGCAAAGATTCGGTGGATCTGCTGGGGCGACTGGTCAACACATTTGGCGAGGGGCCCAATTACATTGTGGTGAAGAACCAGGGGCGTGGCGCTGATTTTTCGCAGCTTGACGGGTCTGCGGCCCTCGAAAAAGCGCTGGCCCTGGGTGCCCGCGTGATCACGCTGGCGCAATTGCATGAGGCCAGCATGCGCAAGATGGACCGCCAAAATGCCAGCTTTTGGGCCGCCATCAACAACCGCTCTGAGCCTGATGCCCTGGGCATGTTGGAACGCCAGCGCGTCAAGCACTGGCTCAAGAAGACCTACGAAGTATTTGACACGCTGCCCTTGTAACTGACTTTTCGGAGTTCA